>NZ_JBMPPJ010000004.1:0-384517 GCF_049339865.1 Undibacterium sp. TC9W
ACAACGTGACAGAAAACGGTGTGAACCTGAATGCACAGTCCACAGCGACTGCAGTTGCCCGCGTTGTTACAGACACGATCAACCTGGGTACAGGTAACGATACACTGGTTACTTACGGTGCGATCAACCTGGCTGGCGCGCAATTGTCTGGTATTGAAAACATCACAGCCAATTCAGCAGTCGTCATCACAGCCAGCCAATATGCTGCATTAATCGCAGCGCGTGCCGCATTGAACCTGTCCGGTCCGGTACTGACATTCTCAGGTAACGTACCTCATCAACTGACTATCGTTGACGATATTGGTGGTATTAATAACATCGACCTGTCCTTTATTACGGTCACAGGCGGCAGTATGGTATTCGACGTAACGTCTTCTTCCAACGCAACTGGTGGTGGCGTGAACAACACGACGACATCGAATGCAATCGGTACATCCGGTGGCGCTACTGCGATTGCTGGTGTCATAGGTACTAATCCAGTCAATGGCGGTGGCATAGCTCTGGCGCCGATTGCCCTGACTGCAGGTGGTGTATTTAACAGTACAGCAAACGTGAATGATAATTTCACAGGTAATGCGGCAGCGCTGGTTGGTACAACTGTTAACGGTAATGCCGGTGATACAGACATGATCACCTTCACTGGTGGCGGCAGTATCGTTATCGGTGGCGGCAATACTATTACCAACATCAAAACTGTTGCTACAGACAATACATCGACAGACGTGTACTTCAACGTTGCTACTGCAGGTGTTACCACTGTCAACGGCGGCACAGGCAATGACCGCGTCTATCTGGCAAACTCCGGCAGCTCCATGCTGGCGGGTAATGTCAATCTGGGTGCCGGTAACAATACCTTGACCATGGAAGGCAAGACTTACAGTGGGACTTTCACTGCAGGTGCAGGTACATCCGATATCTTGAGTCTGGTCGCGTCATCCAATATTGCTGGTGCGAATATCTCTGGCTTCGAAAGCCTGGTGGTTGCCAGCAATGCTGGTATTACTTTGTCTGCAGCTCAATACAGTGCTTTCACCAGTATCACGGCGACAGGTACAAATGCCTTCACATTCTCTACAGCAGGTACTATCGCTGGTAACGCGACTGTAGAAAATTATGTACTTGCGAATGGCGCAAATACCTTCACTGGCGCGGCTGGCTTGATTTCTGTCACTGGTGGCACTGGTGTCGATACGTTCACAGTGGGCGACGCCATTATCACGGCAACTGTTGCTGCCAATGGTATTAACGGCGGTGTTGGCGCCGGTGACATCCTGAACGTAGGTGCTGTGACTGCTGCGCTGGATATGTCTGCAAAGGTAACCGGTGTTGAAACCGTGAATGTGACTGGTGGTACTAACGCCGCATGGACTGTGACTAATGAAAACGGTGCTGGTGTGACTTTGAACTTCACCAAGTCTGCTTCTACTGCAATCAATAACGTCATCCTTGGAACTGGTGGTCAGACCCTGAATGTTCTGGGTACTGGCACTGGTGCAACCACCATTACAGGCGGTACAGGTGTTGATACTATCAATCTGTCTACAACTGCGACTGGTGTTGAAACTATCGATGCAACTTCTGCAGGCACACGTTCCAACATCGGTTCTATCGATACAGTGGCAAATTTCAAAGTTACTGGCGCTGACGTGTTCAAAACTGGCACAGCAGCAACAACATTGAACGCACTGAACATCGCTAACGCTGACGTAGCAACTCTGGCAGCAGCAATTGCTACAGCAGCAACTGGTGCTGGCGCGGCTCTGGCAGCGAATACCCAGGCTTACATCATTACTGTAGCTGCAGGTACAGCAGCTGGTACTTATGCCTTCCAAAACATCGGTGGCACTGTTGGTGCAGTTGATGCCACTGACTTTATCGTTAAAATCACTGGCGCAGGTTCCATCGTCGCTGGCGACTTCATCGCTTAATCAGGTTCGCAGCAAAGCAGGGGGGGTGATCCCCCTGTCGCAAACTAAAAAACAAACAAGCCCGGCACTGCAAAGTGCCGGGCTTGTTTGTAACTGTAGTCAGCATTCACAGATACAATAAAATTGCTGCGTCTTTGCATGTGAGACATCACAATCAACTCAAAGACATCTGGCAAATTCTATGTATACATTTCCTCATTCGTTTAATTCAGCACGGCTTGCTATCTGCGTTGGCGCGTTCACAAGTTTGCTGCTGTTCGTCTCAGCAGTGTTTGGTAAGGAACAGAATCTGTCCACAAACGTCGCAACCGTCGCTACTACAAAAAACTGCAGCAAATTACTGCCTGATGAATATCAAGGGCAGACACTGGACTGGTCACATTTGCGTGCCGCAGACTTACCGCGCGAATTAAAAATTTTTCCTGATCAGCAAGCTGCCTGCGCAATGAATACGGCAATTTGTAGCGAAGCTGAAAGCACGAAAATCATTGCAGTTGATGTGGATGTGTTTTTCAAGGACTCTGCCATCTGGAGCAAGCCTGAGCAATTGCAGCCTTATATGGAACTCGTCAATCGCTATTATCAGCAGGCGCGCATCACTTTCAATTTCAGATTCCGTCCAATAGGTGAATTGCCCGCCTGGACTGAAAACCGCAATCAACTGAGTATCATTTTTGCTGCGGCTATGCCTGCCCCGGCTGGCAAGGTCGCTGATGCATTTGGCAATTTGCCAGCGGGTAAGGCAGTATTTAATGATGTGCTGATGAATCGCCCAGACAGACACGCGAATCCCTATTTCCTGATGGGCAAACCTTTGGGGCATGAACTAGGGCACGTGTTGGGTCTTGCACACACGCAGGACAAGGCCTTGTTGATGACCCAGGGGACTTCACCGCAAAATGCTTTGGATATATTGCCGGAGCAGGCGTTGATCATGCGGATCATGGCATTGCAGCGTTTTGGTGGCAGACTTGATCCCGTGATTGCATGTCATTAGGGAAATGCAGTGTTGGAAGATTATTGCTGCTTCACTATTTTTCAGCCATTACTGCTGGTGAAATGCACCTGATCTGTGCTGGCAAAGGTGCTTAAGGCAGAGGGAAAAGGTAAAATGCCGGTATTCCGTCACTGCGAGCTACCATGACTGCCTCTACTTCCAGCACTTCCCCACAAGAAATCACGATTACCCGCCCGGATGACTGGCATTTGCATGTGCGCGATGGCGCAGCCCTGGCCAGTGTGTTGCCGCATACGGCAGCGCAGTTTGCCCGCGCCATCATCATGCCTAACCTGAAGCCGCCCGTCACGACGACAGAGCAGGCGGCCGCTTATCGTGAACGCATACTTGCGGCCTTGCCAGCAGGCATGAATTTCGAGCCGCTGATGACCCTGTACCTGACCAATAACACGCCACCAGATGAGATACGCCGTGCCAAGGACAGTGGTTTTGTGCATGCCGTGAAATTGTATCCAGCAGGTGCCACCACCAATTCTGATGCTGGCGTGACTGACCTCAAAAATTGCTACAAGACTCTGGAAACCATGCAGGAAGTCGGCATGCCCTTCCTGGTGCATGGTGAAGTGACAGATGCCGAGATCGATTTGTTTGACCGCGAAGCCGTGTTCATCGACCGCGTCATGCAACCGCTGCGCAAGGACATGCCGGAATTGAAAGTGGTGTTTGAACATATCACGACCAGTGATGCTGCAGCCTATGTGGCAGAATCTGGTGGTCCGATTGCGGCGACGATTACTGCCCATCACCTGCTGTATAACCGCAATGAGATTTTTAAAGGCGGCATACGCCCGCATTATTACTGCCTGCCAGTGCTCAAGCGTGAAACCCATCGCCAGGCGCTGGTCAAGGCGGCTATCTCGGGCAGCAAGCGTTTCTTCCTGGGTACTGATTCTGCACCGCATGCCAAAGGTTTGAAAGAGCATGCCTGCGGTTGTGCCGGTTGCTACACCGCTTTGCATGCGATGGAGTTGTATACCCAGGCTTTTGAGCAGGCCGGTGCACTTGATCAACTGGAAGCGTTCGCGAGTTTCAACGGTCCTGACTTTTATCAATTGCCACGCAATAGCGGCAGCATTACCCTGGTGCGCGAAGACTGGCAAATGCCGGCAGAATTGCCATTTGCCGATACCAGCATCGTGCCGCTGAACAGTGGTGAAACCCTGCACTGGAAAATGCGTACTGCATAAATCTGGTTGGCAATTCATGACACGTTTTTTTGATGAGATAGACTGGCCGCAAGCCTGGTTTGCTGCCGTGCGCGAATCGGCTGACAGCTTGCTGGCGGCCGAAGACTGGCGCTCGCAACTCAATCATCTCGCTCTGGAGGCAGGTTTAAGCAATCACCTCGAATTGCCCTTGCGCTTTATCACACAGGAAGAATTGCCAGAGGGGGCGGCCTATGAAGCGCATATCAGTGCCACTGGCCTGGTACCCACGCGCGAGAACCTGCATGATTTTTTCAATGCGCTGGTGTGGCTGACTTTCCCTGCCATCAAGCGCCAATTGAATGCCTTGCAGGCCGCGCAAATTGCTGCACTGGGCATAGGCAAGTCACGCGGCCCCGCGCGTGACGCAGCAACTATCTTTGATGAGAATGCTGCGCTGCTGGTTCTTGCAGATACACCCGAAGGAGCAGACCTGATTGCCGCTTTGCGCGCGCATGCGTGGCAGGACGCCTTTGTCAGACAGGCAGATAAATTCGGTGGCTGCGCCGAAGTCTGGTGCTTTGGACATGCCTTGATGGAAAAGCTGGTCAATCCCTATAAGGCGATTACAGCACATACCTGGGTCGTCATGGTGGAGCCAGCTTATTTCAAGCTCGATGCCAGCGCCAGACGTGCACGTATCGATGGAGTAGTGGCAGCGCAACTCGCAAGCCAAGTGTTGACGACTGCAGATTACACGCCTTTACCTGTACTAGGTATACCAGGCTGGTGGCCGCAGCAGGATGCATCTTTTTACCAAGACCAGCAAGTTTTTAGGGCAAAACGCCGGAACTGAACCCGGCGTTCAAGAGGCCGCCGGTTACTATCAGGCCGCAGCACCAGCCTGTATGATCTTGAACAATTGATCTTTCAGGCTCAGGCGTGCTTTCTTCAAGTCTTCCAGCGCAGCATCACCCAGATGCTCTGCACCGTTCTCTGCACGGTTGATGGCCTTGTCAGTCTCATCATATTCAGCAAACAGTTTGGCGAAATGCTTGTCGTTGGCTTTCAGTTCGTGAATCGCTTGTTTGAATTCTGGAAATTCAGTGGAAAGAGGGTGGTGATCTACTTGCATGGATACTCCTTAATGATTGAGGAAGGGATTTTCCTTGCCTCCATACTAAGCTTATTCAGACCATCATCCATGACCTGCATCAAGTCAGGCAGAGAAAGACAGAATGCTGGCCTTGATGTGGTGCCGCCTACATTGCTGATTGCAGGCTCGTCATCAATTTCGGGTAGAATATTTGTGCAATGCTGTATACCTGCAGGTGTATGGCCTTGGGATTCCGGCTGCTGCTTTGCAAATTTATCAGGTCTGGATCTATGGTCTGGACAAATTCCGCCATCTGGCATCAGGCTAACACCGGGACTGGCTGCAACTATGTTGGGCAAGCACTCACCTCATCCAGTATTACCAGACCAGCATACAGGCTGGCGTGCAGCGACCATGTCCTTGCGTAAGGCCATTGTGCTGGGTATAGGCCTTGGTATCCTGATCCCCGCCGTCCTGCTTGGCACCGTGCTGGCCAGGGACAGCTATGAACGCGAATATGAAGTGCGCGTGCGTGGTCCCCTGAAGCAATATGCCAGCATGCTGGAACAAACCATGCCCGTGCCATTGTGGCAAGTCGATGCGACCAGCGCCCAGAGTTTTGTCAACTCCGTCATGCTCAATCCTGATGTCGTGCGCATTATTGTCGAAGATGCCGCCCTGGGCCGTTTTGTCCATGCTGAGCAGGCCACACAACAAAAACAGGGCTTGATCAGTGAAACCCGCAATATCCGCAAAGATGGCACGGTCATAGGCCGTGTCACGATAGAAATGAGCAGTTACTGGATGGAACAGGAATTTCTCAAAAAATTTCTCAAGGGCGGTGCTGCCATTTTGGTGCAATTGCTGATTTCTTTTTTCTTGTTGTGGCTGCTGTTCCAAAAACGCATGATGCGCCCGCTGCAGCAATTGCAGCGCGATGTAGATCGTCTCGGTGAAGGTCATTTGGAAGAAGTCGTCAGTGCCGCCCGGCCCGATGAACTGGGCAGCCTGGCGCTGGGGGTAGATTCCATGCGCCTGCGCCTGGGTGAACTCATGAGCGAGCAGGCCAGCCACAATGCCACGCTGGAGCAAAGGGTCACCGACCGCACCAGGGAGTTGCACGCATCGAACCAGGAGCTGCGCACGGCCCTCAATGATTTGAACAGCGCACACGCCGAAATCCAACGCAGCGACAGGATGGCCGCGCTCGGTTCGCTGGTCGCAGGCGTGGCTCATGAACTCAATACACCTATAGGTAATTCTGTGACGGTGGCCAGTACCATTCATGACCTGAGCCGCGAATTCAACAAGAAAATGGCACAGGGTGTCACCCGTGCAGCCCTGCAAAATTATGTCGAAAATAACCTGCAGGCCAGCGATATACTCTTGCGCAATTTGCATAGCGCGGCTGACCTGATCGGCAGTTTCAAGCGCGTGGCGGTAGATAGAACCAGCGCTCAGCGCCGGGTGTTTTTTCTTGATGAAGTCGTCAGGGAAACCATGCTGACCATGGGGGCCAGTATCAGGCATCATGTGCATGAAGTCCGTATCGATATTTCGCCTGGAATACGTATGGATGCCTACCCAGGTTTACTCGGACAGATTATCAGCAATCTCATCAATAATGCCATCCTTCATGGTTTTGATGGTCGTGAAAATGGCATCATCGATATCAGGGCGCATTTGCTGGATACAGAGCCAGCCAAAGTGGAATTAAGCGTCAATGACAACGGCGTTGGTATTGCTGACATCAACCTCGGGCGTATCTTTGATCCCTTCTTCACGACCAAGCTGGGGCAGGGCGGCAGTGGCCTGGGTTTGAATATCGTCTATAACCTGGTGTGCGATGTACTGGGCGGTAGCATACGGGTAGAAAGCGAGCCAGGAAAAGGTGCCAGCTTTATCATGCAACTGCCCTTGTGTGCTCCCGGTCATGCTGATGATATGGAGTAGTAAAGGTGGAGTAGTGAAAGCGAAATGGTGAAAACGAAATTCAGTGGCTGGACTTGGCCACATCAGACCAGCCTTGCGGGCAATTCACCTGGGCAGACAGTTTTTGATATTCGCCAGAAGCCCGCAGCTTTTTCAGACCATTATTAAATGCTGCAACCCTGCCCACACTAGTCGGCAGGCCACGCGACATCATCAGGTGAGTCGTAAAACTCTCCGTCATCAGTTTTGGGTGCGCAGACAACTGTGCCGCGTCGGCTGGGGAAAAGTTTTTTGCCAATAAATCACAGGTGACGTTTCTCTCCATAGGGGCGATATCTACCCGCTTCAACAGCAAGAGCTTCAGGGCTGCCGTATCATTTGGCAGTTTTTCCATCTTCAGGTCCCCCTTGTTCGCCATGGCCCAGATCTCTGGTGTGTAGGTGTAGTCTTGTATCATGGCGATACGATATGGCTTGAGATCGTCGAGTTGTTTCCATTTAAAATCGATGGCATTGCGATAGACAAATACCCATTGCTCTGTGATGACATTGTCACTCAGGAAAAAACTCGCATCATGCTCAGGCTTATGACCCCAGTAAGCCGTGCCATCCCATTTACCTGCGCGGCTCTCGGCCAGGGCGCGTGACCACGGCAAGAAAGTAAATTCCACCTGATAGCCTTCGAGTTCAAAAGCACGCCGCACTATGCTCAGGGCTATGCCTTTGTCTGGCCTGCTTTCAGTCGCATAGGGTGGGAGTTCGCCAGTGGCGATTTTGAGTAATTTTCCTTGTGCCGATGACAAGCCTGGCAATAAGGGTAGCAGTATCAGCAGAGCGACAGCAAACCAGGATGAGCATGCTTTTTTCATGATACCGCCTTCATCAAAAAGGGATTCAGTAGCCTATCATCTGCCTTATTGCTATTTCTGGCAAGTCGCTGGCGTGCAACAAGGTGCAACCACAGTATCAGACCATAGTGCGCAGACCAAACCATGCTGGAATCATGAATGAGAAACAACAACGGGAGCCTGAGCTCCCGTTGTTGTAATGTTGGTACCTTATCTGGCGTTGCGGATTTATTGTTCGCGCAACCAGGTCTGGGTACGGCCAAACATCGGTGCGCCTATGTAGCCGCGCACATTCAGTTTCTTGTTGTTTTCAACGACACTGAGCTTGCTGCTGTACAGCTTGCCATTACCTGGGTCGAGGATTTTGCCGCCAGTATATTCGTCACCGTCTTTTTTGAGGCCAGACAAGATGGTCATGCCGACGATGGGCTGGTCTTTATTTGCGCCTTCACATTTGTCGCATTTTGGGTTCTTTTCGGGAGCATCAGCTTCCAAAAACAGTTTTTCTATCTTGCCCTGCAATTCACCGGCAGTTTCGGTGATACGTATAAGTGCCTTGGGTTTGCCTGATTTGTCATCTATGCTTTTCCACAGGCCGACCGGGCTTTCTTCAGCCTGTGCCAGCAGGGGCATACCTGCGAATGCGATGATTGCGGATAGTACGGATAACACAAGTGGAACTGTTTTTTTCATGCTGTCTCCAAAAGAAAAACTGAGGTCTCTGATTTATGTGATTTGATTGTACGTGGCAAAATTTTCACCACGTACAATATTTTTAGAGTACCTACTTTAACCCACGGTATTGCAACATCTTAGGCTGGTGGCAGCTTATCTAACTGTTCCAGCAGTTTTTGCAGAGTGGCCTTGAAATTCGCCAGGCGTTCTCTCTCAACCGCGATGACCTGTGCAGGTGCCTTGGCGACAAAGCCTTCGTTACCAAGCTTGGTCTCCAGCTTGGTAATTTCACCTTCCAGGCGGGCGACTTCCTTACTGATACGCGCACGTTCTGCTGCCACGTCGATTTCCACCTTCAGCATCAGCTTCGATTCGCCAACGACGGATACCGGTGCCGGTGACTCAGGCAGGGCATCAACGACAGATACCTCAGACAGTTTCGCCAGTGCTTCCAGGTAAGGCGCAAAAGACTGCAGGCGGGCCTTGTCTTCTGCATTTGCAGCCTGCAACAACAGTGGCACGCGCTTGGCCGGGGACAATTGCATTTCACCACGCAGGTTACGGCAAGCGTCGGTCATGGCTTTGAGTGCCTGCATCCAGGCTTCTGCTGCAGTATCGACGTTTTCAGCGACAAACAGCGGATAAGGCTGGATCATGATACTGTCGCCAGCCGGGTTCAGGGTCTTGCCTGCCAATGGTGCCACGGTTTGCCAAAGGGCTTCAGTGACAAAAGGAATGACAGGGTGAGCCAGGCGCAAGATCACTTCCAGCACGCGCAATAAAGTGCGGCGGGTGGCGCGTTGTTGCGCTTCATTGCCTTGCTGTACCTGTACTTTTGCAACTTCCAGATACCAGTCGCAATATTCATCCCAGACAAACTTGTAGATGGCAGAAGCTATATTGTCGAAACGGTAGTCGGCAAAACCTTTTTCTATCTCGGCCTCGGCGTGTTGCAGGGTAGAGATGATCCATTTGTCAGCTTGTGAGTATTCCAGATCTGCTGCCGTGACATCAGCACCAAAGCCGCAATCCTTGTCTTCGGTATTCATCAAGACAAAGCGGGTCGCGTTCCACAGCTTATTGCAGAAATTGCGGTAGCCTTCACAACGACCCAGGTCAAAATTGATATTGCGGCCCAGCGAAGCATAGCTGGCCATGGTGAAACGCAAAGCGTCAGTACCATAGGCAGGAATGCCATCGGCAAATTCCTTGCGCGTGGCTTTTTCTATGCTGGCTGCCTGTTTGGGGTTCATTAGGCCAGCAGTGCGTTTGGCTACCAGTTCATCCACTGTGATGCCGTCGATGAGGTCAATAGGATCCAGGGTATTACCCTTGGACTTGGACATTTTCTGGCCGCTGGAATCACGTACCAGACCATGTACATACACGGTATTGAATGGCACCTTGCCGGTGAAGTGCGTGGTCATCATGACCATGCGCGCTACCCAGAAGAAGATAATGTCAAAGCCGGTGACCAGTACCGAGGATGGCAGGAACTGTTTGATGTCCGGTGTTTCTTCCGGCCAGCCCATGGTAGAGAAAGGTACCAGCGCAGAAGAGAACCAGGTATCGAGTACGTCATCATCACGCTTCAATGCGCCTGTGTAACCAGCGGCATCTGCCTTGGCTTTTGCACCGGCTTCATCATGCGCAACAAATATTTCACCGTTGTCGCCATACCAGGCCGGGATTTGATGGCCCCACCAGAGTTGGCGAGAGATACACCAGTCCTGGATATTCGTCAGCCACTGGTTGTAAGTCGTTGTCCAGTTTTCCGGGATGAATTTGATTTCACCATCAGCGACTTTTTCCAGCGCCACTTCAGCGATGGATTTGCCAGGGAAGAAGGTACCTTCCGGTGCTGGTTTGCTCATGGCCATGAACCACTGGTCAGTCAGCATGGGTTCAATGATCACATTGGTACGGTCACCACGTGGCACCATCAGTTTGTGTGGTTTTACCGAGTCCAGCAAACCCTGGGCATCCAGGTCAGCCACGATTTGCTTGCGGGCGACGAAGCGGTCCATGCCTTGATACACGGCAGGGGCGTTTTCATTGATCTTCGCATCCAGAGTAAAAATGCAAATCATCTCCAGTTTGTGACGCTGGCCAACGGCGTAATCGTTCAAGTCGTGCGCAGGCGTGATCTTCACGCAGCCAGTACCGAATTCCTTATCGACATAGCTGTCGGCAATCACCGGAATTTCGCGGTCTGTCAGTGGCAGTTTGAGCATCTTGCCGACCAGATGGACATAGCGCTCATCCGTTGGATCAACCGCCACGGCCACGTCACCCAGCAGGGTTTCAGGGCGGGTGGTCGCTACCGTCAGATGGCCAGAGCCATCCGCAAACGGGTAGCGGATATGCCACATCGAGCCATCTTCTTCTTCCGACACCACTTCCAGATCAGATACTGCTGTGCCCAGGACCGGGTCCCAGTTGACCAGACGTTTGCCGCGATAGATCAGGCCTTGTTCTACCAGTTTGACGAAGACATCAGTTACGCTTTTCGAGCGTTCGGCATCCATCGTGAAATATTCACGCTCCCAGTCGGCAGAGGCACCCATGCGGCGCATTTGGCCGGTGATGGTGGAGCCGGATTTTTCTTTCCATTCCCAGACTTTTTCCAGAAATTTTTCACGGCCCAGATCATGGCGCGAAATCTTTTGTGCATCGAGCTGGCGTTCCACCACGATTTGCGTGGCGATACCGGCATGGTCAGTACCCGGCACCCAGGCCGTATTGTGACCGCGCATGCGGTAGTAGCGCGTCAGGCCATCCATGATGGTCTGGTTGAAGGCGTGGCCCATATGCAGGGTGCCGGTCACATTTGGCGGTGGCAGCTGTATCGAGAACGAGGGTTTGCCTTCATCCATGGTGGCGGCAAAATATCCACGTTTTTCCCACTCGCCACGCCAGGATTGTTCGATTTCTGCGGGCTCAAAAGACTTGGCTAATTCCATAATATGATCTGCGGTGATTGCTAAACCTTTGATTATAAATGAGGAAAGTGCATAAGGCGGTTTTTCCTGCGGATAGCATTTAATAAAATATTTTAAAGACAATAAATATTTTAAATCTTGTCTCTTGTGGGCGGCAAAGCGACAAATGCCATGTTGCCACCATGCATCTGGCTTGTTGTTGCCTGAAAGATTGGATTAAGATGCTTGAAAACCCCTGGGGACATCATGAAAAGCCTGAACAACACGGCATATGCCCTGCATTTTGTCTTGCTGCTGATAGTCCAGCCTCAGCCAGCCAGGGCTGAAGAGCCGAATACGGAAGAAGACCTGGCCCTGGTCTATTGCCACAAATACGGTGACAAGTCTGTCATCAGCGTTGCCACAGGCTCGGCCCTGCCTCTACGCCGCGCACCCGCCGTGGCAACGGTGATTACTGCTGCCGATATAGAAGTAACCGGTGCCACCAGCCTCGATGGTATACTGGAAACTGTACCCGGTTTGCATGTGGGGCGTTCTACCGTCATGAATATGGCTATTTACACCATACGCGGGATGCGCAATACGCTCAGCAATCCCCAGGTACTGGTGCTCATCAATGGCACGCCCGTCATTAATGCCTACACTGGCGACCGTGGTTTGATCTCCGCTGACATGCCGCTGGAAAATGTCGCGAGAATAGAGATTATCCGTGGCCCCGGCTCCGCCCTGTATGGTGCAGATGCTTTTTCAGGCGTCATCAATATCGTCACTAAAACTGCAAAAGAGCAAAACGGTACACGCCTTGGCAGCAGGCTGGGCTCCTTCAACAGCCGGGATGCCTGGGTTTTGCATGGTGGGAAATGGGGTGATATCGAAGTCGCCGCCTCTTTGCAACATAGCCGCACTGCAGGGTCAAAGGAGCTGGTGGAGCGCGATGCCCAGACGGGCTATGACCTGACTGGCGCGCCCAAGTGTGCAACTGGGCCTGAATCTGTTTCGTTATCGGATGTCTGACATCATCAGGGTCAGCAATAATTCTCAGAATGAAAACGGTGGCAGGCAGAGTGGCCGGGGTTTTGAACTGGAAGCCAGCTGGGATGTGAATAAAAATTTTCGCGTGGCAGGTAATCTGGCTTACCAGAGAGCGATTGATGATGCGACGCAAAAAGACCCAGGCCTGACACCGCGCCTTCATGCCTACCTGAGGGCGGACTGGCAGCCTGCATCAGGATGGAGAGTGAATACACAAATCAACCATGTCGCAGACAGGCAGCGGGAACCTGGTGATACCCGCCCGAATGTGAAGGACTACACCACGCTGGATCTGACCATAGGAACAAATAAAAAATATGCGGGCTGGGACTGGGCACTGATAGTGCGCAATCTCTTGAATGCCGATGTACGCGAACCCAGCCCCTACAGTACGCCTTTTATCAATATGCCAAATGATATTCCCATGGGGGGACGTTCGGTCTTATTGCAATTTGGCTATAAATTATAGAAATACCGGACATCTTTTGTCGGGATGCCTGACCGCTTGTCGGGTGAATAAAGCAGGCGCATCAATTTCGATATGGGGGCGTGCGTAAATCTGTTAATGTTGATGGTTAATTCGCAGTATGGGCTGTGGCAGCTTGATAGTTTGTTTGTAAAAAAAACAGCAGTAATAACGGCTGGAATAACTATAGGAATAACAGCAGCAGCGGCAAGCGCTGCAAAAGCAGGACGAAACTGTGTTGAAAATAAAAGAAGGAATAAAACTTTAGATGCTCGAAAAAGGCTGTTCCTATTTCTCTGATATCCATGCTTGCCGCCTCAGTCAAAAAACTGGCGCGAAAGCAGGCTTGCTTAAGCACGCCTGCCAGTTTTTCAATCTTGCCCTGTGCACCTTGTTTTTGCTCGTGTCCCCTGTCATGGCTCAGCAGCCCATACCTTTGTCCATGCTCAAGCCAGACCTGGCCATGCTGCAAAACCAGGTGCCACAAGTGCATACCCATACGCCCGCACTGGCCCAGGATTTACGTCTGGGTTACCGCTATGGCGAACATCTGGTCTTCGCTGATGCCGCTACCCAGGGCCGCCGCCCTGAGGTCAGTACTGGTGGCAGCCTGGCGGTACTGTACCCTGACATGGGTGAACCTTACCGCAGTATTTTTGCCAAAATCATCGAAGGCATAGAAAGCAAGTCACGCATGCCGGTGATCAGCGTGCCGATAAGCGCCAAGCTGGAAACCGCTGACTTGAATGCGCAATTGAAACGTAATGGTGTCAGGGTCGTCATTGCCCTTGGCCGTCAGGGAGTCAAGCTGGCCAGTAGTCTGGACCGCGAGATTGCCGTGGTGGTTGGTGGTGTGCTGAACATCCCGGAAAGCGAGAGTCGCAGCATGACGGGTGTCAGCCTCATGCCCGATCCGGCCTTGTTGTTTACCCGCCTCAAAAGCCTGCTGCCAGGCGTCAAAAGAGTCATCGTTGTGTATGACCCCAAAAACAATGAGTCGCTGATCAAACTGGCGCGCGAAGCAGCGAAGCCGCAGGGGCTGGAGCTGGTGACCTATGAAGCCAAAGACCTTGCCGGTGCGGCCCATCAGTATGAAGTGGCCTTTGCCAGTGCAGACCGGCGCGATGCCTTGTGGCTGCCACAAGATTCAACCACGGTGGAAGAGGGTAGCATCCTGCCGCTGGTCTTGCGTGAGTCATGGAACCGCGGCATCCCTTTCTTTTCCAGCAGTTTTTTGCATGCAAAAAAAGGCGCTTTATTTGCGCTCTATCCAAATAATCTGGAGCTGGGACACAGCCTGGCCATGGCAGCCCATAGTGCCGTGAGCGGAGATGGCCGCAAGTCTGGGGTGTCCTTGTTGCGTGAGGTCCTGGTGGCAGTGAATTTGCGCACAGCCAGCCATATAGGTTTGAACATTGATTATCAAAGCCAGCGTAGTTTTGACTCTATCTTCCCTGAGCCTTGAGTATTGATATTGATTGCCATTGCGGGCTGTCTGCCATGCTACGGCTATGTGAAGAATAAAAAAACGAAGAGAAGTGAAAGAGCCAAGCATGTCATGCATACAAGAGGATGCTGAGATGATCTTGAATATTCTGAGACAGAGTGCTGTTCACCAGCGATGCCAGATGGTGAATGGCCATAAGTAATTTGGTTCAAGTATGAAGTTTTTCAGCAATTACTTTCGCCGCACAGGTTTCAGTCTCCAGCTAACGGTGATCATCACGGCTGCGATTCTGGTGCTGGCCTTGTTTTCTTCCATCATAAATTCATGGCAGGCCAGCCATCGCATGCGCGCTTACTTTGTCGTGCAGGGTCAGCAAGTGGCAGAAAACCTGGCACGTCAAAGCCGCCTGGCCCTGTTGTATCACTCTGCCGATAATGCCAGGGAAGTGGTGACCACCACCCTGGCTTTCCCTGACGTCCTGCAGGTAGAAATTGCCAATGCAGATCACAAGGTACTACTTTCACAAAGCAAACCTGGCATCGTTTTACCACCTTTGCAGACGCAACCGGCCGGGCCTTTGTCCAGTGCCAGGCTGGAACAGGAAAGTGAGCAGGACTGGCGTTTCAGCGCGCCGGTATTTGCAGGTGAGGCAGAAGCCTCGCCTTTTGAAGTACAAGAGAGCAAACCACAATTGTTGGGTTATGTGCATGTGGTGGTCGGCAAAACTACACTGGATAAACTGGTGTCGTCGCTGCTGCTCGGCAATCTCGCCATCACGTTCTCATTTGCCCTGATCCTGCTGGCAGTGATACGCCTGATGTCACGGCAGATGATACGTCCGCTGAACCAGTTGTCAACCCTGATGGGCAGGGCAGAAGCGGGTGAGTCCGGCATGCGTGCCACGCCGCAAGGTTCAAAAGACATCATGGAAATGGCGCATGCCTTCAACCAGATGATGGCCGTGCTGGAAGAGCGCGAGGCTGAGCTCAAGCAATCACGCGACCAGGCTTTGCAAGCTGCCGTCATGAAGGCACAATTTGCTGCCACCGTCAGCCACGAGGTGCGTACCCCCTTGAATGGCGTGGTTGGCATGCTCGATATGCTCAAGGAAATGCGCCTGACCCGTAGCCAGCGCGAATGCGTGGATGTGGCCTGGAATTCTTCCCAGTCCCTGATAGAACTTATTAATGACATCCTGGACTTTTCCAAGATGGAAGCGGGCAAGGTCGAGGTCGAAGAAATCGAATTTGACCTCAATAAACTGGTGGCTGAAGTGCTGGAATTGTTGTCCAAGTCTGCCCAGCAAAAAGGCCTGGAGCTTGCGTATCTGGTTGCCGATGAAGTCCCGCTGCGCATCAAGAGTGATCCCTTGCGTTTGCGCCAGATACTCATGAACCTGATAGGCAATGCCATCAAGTTTACCGAGCATGGTGAAATAGCGGTGCGGGTAGTATTGAGCCAGCACCACGATCAGGCAGACCCTGCTGCCACGTTGAGTTTGCGTTTTGAAGTCAGTGATACTGGCATAGGCATGTCGGCAGATGCCGTCGCTAATGTGTTTGAATCCTTCGCCCAGGCAGACCGTTCAACGACACGCAAATATGGTGGTACCGGTCTGGGCCTGGCTATCTGCAAGCAACTGGTGGCACTCTTGCATGGCGAAATTGGCGTCAGCAGCATGCCGGGTCAGGGCAGTAATTTTTACTTCAGCATGCAATGCAGGGCTGGCAGTGCCAGCAGCATCAGCAGCACTGACAAGCCAGCTCTGGCCAGCACCGAGTTGCAGGGCGAACGCATACTCATCGTTGATCCCAGTGAGATCGTGCGCAGCTTTTTGCTGCAACAACTTTCCCGTCATGGCATGGCATGTCATGCAGTAGCCAGTGGCATGCAGGCCCTGAGCCTGCTGGATCAGGCCGTGAAAGAGGGCGCGCCCCATTCCCTGGTCATCATGGATGTTGCCAGCATGGATGATGATGGCGTGGAACTGGCGCGCCGGCTGCGCAATGATCATCGTTTTAGCGGCATCCACACGCTGGCACTGGACAGGAATGGCTGTGCAGGAGATAGTAATTCCACTGCAGCAGAAATCTGCCTGAGCAAGCCCGTGCATATAGAAAAAATGCTGCAAGCCTTGCGGCATTTATTGCTGACTGAAACACAGGTACAGTCACCAGCCGCGGCAAGCATGGTCAGGCCGCCTGTACCCATGCCAGCCAGGGACATGGAAGTGGCGCGTCACCCTGCACAGGGTGGCCAGGTGGAGTGGCGCGTGCTGGTGGTTGAAGATAATCGCACCAACCAGATGGTGGCGGCGGGCATGCTGTCACTGTCCGCCTGCCATTGCGAATTTGCCGGGAATGGCAAGGAAGCCGTCGAAGCTGCACGCCGCAACCGCTATGACCTGATACTCATGGATTGCAGCATGCCGGAAATGGATGGTTATGAAGCCACCGTCAGGATACGCAGTTATGAAGATGGTCTGGGCAGGCGCACACCTATCGTGGCGATGACGGCCAATACCCAACGCGGCGATGCTGAAAAATGCCTGGCGATAGGCATGGATGATTATCTGGCCAAACCTATCACCCTGGTCGAGTTGCGTCAGAAACTGGAACGCTGGCTTACCCGTGGCGGTGCGGCAGGACGTGCCTTACCGTCAGATGGACAATTGCAGCCGCTTGATGGTCAGCCACTTGACCGCGCGGTGTTTGACAAGTTGCGCGATATCCTGGGGCCAGGTTTGCAGCAGACAGTATCCCTGTTCCTGGAAGATACTCCTGTCTATCTGGAACAATTGAACCAGGGCCTGCAGCAAGACGATGCTGAAATGGTGCGCGCCATGGCACATTCGATCAAAGGCAGCAGTGGTAACCTGGGGGCCTGCAATCTTTTGCAGTTTGCCAAGGAAGTTGAGCAACTGGCGCTGGAAAGGCATTTGTCAGAAATTCCGCCGCTACTGAGCAGCCTGCATCAGGCCTACGAAGCAGTGGCGTATGAACTGAGCAATGAGGTATTCCTGGAAGGCCATGAAGCAGTCAACCCTGGCCGACATGTTGCCAAAGTGCTCGTGGTCGATGATGACCGCAGTACCCGCAGCACGCTGCGTCATACCCTGCAAAGAGATGGCTTCAAGGTTGAAGAGGCGGCAGATGGTTCACAAGCCTTGCTGATGCTCAAACGCATGCGTCCTGATGTCATTCTCATGGATGCCGTCATGCCTGTCATGGACGGTTTTACCGCCTGCAGCCTGATACAGGAAATGCCGCGTGGCCGCAGCATACCGGTGTTGATGATTACTGCTCTCGAAGACAATAGTTCGGTAGAAAGAGCCTTTGCTGCCGGTGCCTGCGACTACATTCCCAAACCCATCCATTTTGCCGTGCTGTCGCAACGCGTGCGCCGTATCATAGAAGCCAACCAGGCAGAAAAACGCATACGTCACCTGGCTTTCAACGATGTGCTGACTGGCTTGCCCAACCGCACGCAATTCCTCGATCAACTGGGGCGCAGGCTGGCCATGGCCAAGGAAAATGTCGAGTCAGTGGCAATACTTTTTCTTGATCTGGACAGGTTCAAGAACGTCAACGACACGCTCGGCCACGATGTCGGTGACCGCCTGCTGATTGCCGTGGCCCAGCGCATACGCCGCAGTGTGCGCAATGCCGATTGCGTGGCACGCCTGGGTGGTGATGAGTTTACGGTGATACTCAGTGAACTGGCCGACCCTGCTGCTGCCGCATCGGCTGCACAAAATATTTGCCGCACCCTGGCCAAACCTTTCCAGATTGATAGCCATGATATTTTTGTGACCGCCAGCATAGGTATTTCTGTCTATCCCAGCGATGGCATGGACGTAGGCACCCTGGTCAAGCATGCAGATACAGCCATGTACCGCGCCAAGAAAACCAATACCGACTTCCAGTTTTTTGAAGCGGCGATGGAACATTCGATTTCTGAACGGGTACGTCTGGAAAACGACCTGCGTCGCGCACTCGAGCGCAATGAACTGGCGGTGTTTTATCAGCCGCAGGCACGCATGGACAACGGCGAAATTATCGGTGCCGAGGCACTCGTGCGCTGGTTCCATCCTACCCGTGGCATGGTCTCGCCATTGGAATTTATCCCTATGGCAGAAGAAACCGGCCTCATCATTGCACTCGGCGAATGGGTGTTGCGTACCGCCTGCGCGCAGATGCGCAACTGGATGGACAAGGGCATGGGGCATCTGCGGGTTGCGGTGAACCTGTCTGTCAGCCAGTTGCTGCAAAAAGATTTTGCCAATACCGTGGAGCAGGTCTTGTTCGATACCAGCTTGCCAGCGAAAATGCTGGAGCTCGAAATTACCGAAAGCACGCTGATGGAGCATGCGCAAGATACCCTGGCGATACTGGACCGTTTGCGCAGCCTGGGTGTCAGGCTGACCATTGATGACTTTGGTACTGGCTATTCATCTTTGTCTTATCTTAAACGCTTCCCGGTGGATATCATCAAGATAGACCGGTCCTTCGTGCGTGATATTCCGGGTGATGCCGACGATGCAGCCATCGTCACCGGCATCATCGCCCTGGCACACAGCCTGCGGCTGGAGGTGGTAGCCGAAGGGGTAGAAACCCGCGAACAGCTGGAGTTTTTTCGCGCCCAGTCCTGCGATATCCTGCAAGGCTTCTATCTGAGTAAGCCGATTCCGGCGCAGCAACTGGAAGATGAAATATTATCGCAAGTGGGCAACGTATTCCTGGACCAGACAGGTAAATAAAAGTGGGGTGAAATAGCCCCAGCCTGAAAAAAATGAACAGAGACACGGACAGAACAATGAGGGCTTGCATGACGCAGCTTCAACTACCTAAATGGCAAACCAGGCTGATGCCGGGTTTGCTGGTTATTGCCTTGCTATGCGTGAACAGTACTGCACATGCCCAGGCCAGGCCTGATTTTTCTGAGATAGAAGTCATCCATACCCTGTCTGACCGTGACAATACGGCGGCCCTCAAGCAACTGCAAGAATACAAAGACCGCCTCGGCAAAGATGCCGACTATGTCTTGCGTGCTGAGGTTTTAAAGACATTGATAGGCATCTTGTATGACGCAGGCAAGATCAAGGAGGCTGATGCTGCCAATGCAGAGTTGCTGCAACTGGCAAGGGCACAAAAAGACAATGACATGATCAATATGGCGCTGATAGGCGAAGCCTTTCAGATGCTGGATCAGGGCAAGTTCGCCATGGCGCTGGTGAAACTCAATGATATACAGCAAAGCCTGCGTGATTCAAAAAATGCAGAAGTGCTCATGCGTTTGAATATCGCCTTTGGCATGGTGCAACTGGCGATAGGCAATTTTGATAAATCCCTGCCCTATTTTCTTGAAGCATTGAAGCTGGCTGACCAGGTACCACGCCGCAGCGCACAGGCCAAACTGTACCGCATGGAATCCATTGCCAGACTCTACCTGAATATGCATAATGCAGAGAAGGCGCTGGAAACCACCAATGAGGCCCTGGCAATGTTGCCCGGCATAGACTCGCCCAAAATCACTTCTTCGCTGCAAATGACACGTGGCCTGGCCCTGATAGACCTGGGGCGTCATGATGAAGCACTCGAGGCCTACAAGACCGTCTTGCAGATAGCCACCGATGCCGGCATGCCTGCCGTAGCCGCCACAGCACTCGGCAATATTGCCGATTATTACCTGCATGTACGCAAATTTACTGAGGCTGAACGCGCCGCCAGGTTCTCACTGGAAAAAGCCCAGGCCGTGAATGATCCTTTTGCGATCGCTATTGCCAAGGCGAATATCGGGTTTGCACTGGCAGGGCAAAAAAAATTCGCCCAGGGCATAGGCTACATCAATGAAGCCAAGAAGTTTTTCATGGAAACCGGCTCCAAGTCGGATGTGGAAAACCTGCTCAGTGAAATCGGCAATATGTATGAAGCCGCCGATATGTATAAAGAGGCACTGGCGACGGTGCGCGAGCAACAAAAACTCAGCGATGAATTATTCCGCTCTGACCGGGCGCGTGCTGTAGCCACTTTACAAGAGCAATTCAATGCCCAGCAAAGGCAAAAACAGATAGAACTGCTGGCGCGTGAAAACCAGCTCAAGGATGCCGATATCAAAAACCGGCAACTGCAGCAAGTTGTGCTGATGCTGGCTGCAGTCATCATGGTGATGGTGGGGGTGGTGGTTTTCTTCCTGTACCGGCGAGTGCGCAAGACCAATGAAAAACTGCGTGAAGTCAATGAGCAACTCGAATTTCATGCGGTGCGTGATCCTCTCACAGGTTTGTATAACCGCCGCTCTTTTGTCGATATGATGAAGGGCAGGGCCATCTTGCCTGAGGGTGAAAGGCGTGAAGATGCGCTTGATAACCCTGATTGCCTGATACTCATGGACATCGACCACTTCAAGAATATCAATGACAGCTTTGGTCATGCCACTGGCGACGCCGTACTGATAGAAGTGGCACGCCGTTTGCGCAGTACCGTACGTGACAGTGACATGGTGTTGCGCTGGGGTGGTGAAGAATTCCTGATTTATTCGCCACGCTCGAACCCTGTACAGCTTAAGGGACTGGTTGAACGCATCTTGCGCAGCATAGGTGAAGAAAATATTCAGGCTGATGGTGCCAGTGTCCCTGTCACCCTGACTGCCGGTTTCATCAGCCTGCCATTTTCCGGTTTGCCAGAAGTCATCTGCAATTGGGAAAAAGCCCTGCAAATTGCTGACATGGCCTTATATCTGGGCAAGGTCAATGGCCGCAACCGCGCCTATGGCGTCAGCAGATTATTGATCGCCTATGAAGAAGCCTTGCCCGTACTCGATCATGATCTGTCGGCTGCGATCAAGGCTGGCATGGTCGAGTTGATAGAGGTGCATGGACCGGTAAAACTGCCAGAAGGCAATCTTGTTGCGTCGGCAACGGTATCTGATGAAGAACTGGCCAGCACCATCAAATAAAGCACCTGAGTTTAAAAAAGTCGTATAATCTGCCGTCGTCGCGGTTCTGGATTTGTTTCTGGAACCCGAAGAAAAAATGCTAGGGGTCCTGCCATCAATCTTGTTGGCGGGTGAGAAATACCCTCGAACCTGATCTGGATAATGCCAGCGAAGGGAAGCTGCCAAAGACTTCTTGCCACGCGCCTTCAGCGTGCACATTTTGATTTTGGAAACTCCTTTGCTGGCTCCATGCCAACAAAGCAAAGGAGCCAAAATGAACGCCAACCCGCAATTCTTGTCCGCTACCGCCACGGTAGATGAGGCAGCCATACAGCCACTGCCGAATTCACGCAAGACTTATATACAGGGCAGCCGACCCGATATCCGCGTACCCATGCGCGAAATCAGTCAGTCAGATACACCAGCCATGTTTGGTTCGGAAAAAAATCCGCCTATCTATGTGTATGACACCTCCGGTCCCTATACCGACCCTGCAGTAAAAATCGATATCCGCTCTGGCCTGGCATCCGTACGCGGTGCCTGGATAGCCGAGCGCAATGATACTGAAGAACTGGCAGGTCCTACATCAGAATACGGCATCGCCCGTCTGCATGATCCCAAGCTGGCAGAGCTACGCTTCAACCTCAAACGCCTGCCGCGCCGCGCACTGGCAGGCAAAAATGTCTCGCAAATGCACTATGCGCGCCAGGGCATCATCACGCCAGAAATGGAATTTGTTTCCATACGCGAAAACCTGCGCAGGAAAGAATACCTGGAAAACCTGAAAGCCTCAGGCCCTATGGGTAGCAAGCTGGCAGAAGTCATGGGTCGCCAGCATCCGGGTCAGTCTTTTGGTGCTGCAATCCCTGCAGAAATCACGCCAGAATTCGTGCGTTCAGAAATCGCCCGTGGCCGTGCGATTATCCCGGCAAATATCAATCATCCTGAAATCGAGCCCATGATCATAGGCCGTAATTTCCTGGTCAAGATCAATGCCAATATCGGCAATTCTGCGGTGACATCTTCCATCGGTGAAGAAGTCGAAAAAATGACCTGGGCAATACGCTGGGGTGGCGACAATGTCATGGACCTTTCCACCGGCAAGCACATCCACGAAACCCGCGAATGGATCATCCGCAATTCCCCCGTACCTATTGGCACAGTGCCCATCTATCAGGCACTGGAAAAAGTGAATGGCAAGGCAGAAGACCTGACCTGGGAAATCTTCCGCGATACACTGATTGAGCAAGCTGAGCAAGGCGTAGATTACTTCACCATCCACGCAGGTGTACGCCTGCAATATGTGCCAATGACCGCCAAGCGTTTGACTGGCATCGTCTCGCGTGGTGGTTCCATCATGGCGAAATGGTGTTTGGCGCATCACAAAGAAAGCTTCCTGTACGAGCATTTTGAAGATATCTGCGAAATCATGAAAGCCTATGACGTGTCCTTCAGCCTTGGTGACGGTCTGCGTCCAGGCTCTATCTATGATGCCAATGATGAAGCGCAGTTAGGTGAATTGAAAACCCTGGGCGAACTGACACAGATCGCCTGGAAGCATGATGTGCAAGTCATGATAGAAGGCCCTGGCCATGTGCCCATGCACCTCATCAAAGAAAACATGGACCTGCAACTTGAGCAATGCCATGAAGCGCCTTTCTATACCCTGGGCCCTTTGACGACGGATATCGCCCCTGGCTATGACCATATCACTTCCGGCATAGGTGCAGCCCAGATAGGCTGGTATGGCACTGCCATGCTGTGTTATGTGACACCCAAAGAACATCTGGGTTTGCCTAACAAGGTCGATGTCAAGGACGGCATCATCACTTACAAGATTGCTGCTCATGCAGCCGACCTGGCAAAAGGCCATCCCGGTGCGCAGATACGTGACAATGCTTTGTCGAAGGCACGCTTTGAATTCCGCTGGGAAGACCAGTTCAACATTGGCCTAGACCCCGACAAGGCACGTGAATTCCATGATGAAACCCTGCCCAAGGATTCTGCCAAGGTCGCCCATTTCTGCTCCATGTGCGGCCCGCATTTCTGCTCGATGAAGATCACACAGGAGGTGCGAGACTATGCCAATGCACAAGGTATCAGCGAAATCCAGGCCTTGAAGCAGGGCATGGAAGTCAAGGCAGTTGAGTTCATCAAATCCGGCGCGGAAATCTACAAGAAACAATAGCCATGGTAGAGATACAGCTCAATGGAGAGAAGCGGCAACTGGTGAGTCCGCTGCTGGGTGACTTGATTGCGGAATTGAACCTGTCACAGCAGGCGATTGCGGTGGCAGTGAACAGGCAGATTATTCCGAAGTCGCAATGGGCCGAACATCAATTGCGAGTCGATGACAAGGTTGATGTGGTGAGGGCGATTGGCGGAGGTTGATTTTTTTAACTCCTTCCCTTTCAAGAGGAGATTTTTGCGCCACAAATTTCTAAGCCGCTTGCAAGCGGTGCGGTGGAAGGTTGGGATGGGGATGGGTTCCGGTCGTAAAATTCTTACATTATTTGCGATGGAACCCCATCCCCACCCTAACCCTCCCCTTGAAGGGGAGGGGATATAGTAAATCTAAGCTGATCGGAATATGAAAAACGCCGCCAACGAAAATTTAATCAAAACAGCAAAGGTCTTGCGTAAAAACATGACCGACGCTGAGAAAAAATTATGGCAAGGCTTGCGCAGTGAGCAGTTAGGTGCAAAGTTTAGACGGCAATATCCATATCAGCATTTTGTACTGGACTTTGTGTGTCTGGAAAAGCGTCTGGTGATTGAAGTTGATGGTGGACAGCACGCTGAAGCACAGGCCTATGACATGCATAGAACTGAAGTGCTGAAGAAGGCAGGGTTTACTGTCTTACGCTTTTGGAATAATCAGGTACTGAGTGAGGCTAATGCTGTGATGGAAGA
This sequence comes from Undibacterium sp. TC9W, assembly GCF_049339865.1. Classification (NCBI taxonomy): domain Bacteria; kingdom Pseudomonadati; phylum Pseudomonadota; class Betaproteobacteria; order Burkholderiales; family Oxalobacteraceae; genus Undibacterium; species Undibacterium sp. TC9W. The sequence continues at coordinate 24,378 of NZ_JBMPPJ010000004.1, forward strand.
AATTTGGCGGCATGTGAATCAAGAAAAGCATAAATAAGACTGAGGACGTTCCCTCCCCTTCAAGGGGAGGGCTAGGGTGGGGATGGGTTTCGGTCGATTCAGCGACACCAGCATTTGCTAACGAACCCCATCCCCATCCCAGCCTTCCCCTTGAAGGGGAAGGAGTCAATAGCTAATCAATATTCTAGAATTGGGAGATGGAGCAATGAACACAGAAAACACTCAAGGCTTAAGCATAGCCGGAAAAACCTACCGCTCCCGCTTGCTGGTTGGTAGCGGTAAATACAAAGACCTGGAACAAACCCGCCTGGCAACAGAAGCCAGCGGAGCCGATATCATCACGGTAGCGATCCGTCGTGTGAACATAGGACAAGACCCGAATGCACCGAGCTTGCTGGACGTAGTACCACCAAGCAAATACACCATACTGCCAAACTCAGCCGGTTGCTACAACGCTGAAGATGCGGTGTATACCTTGCAACTCGGACGCGAATTATTGGGCGGCCACAAGCTGTGCAAGCTGGAGGTACTGGGCGATGAGAAAACCCTGTTCCCGAATATGCCCGAGACCCTGAAGGCTGCCAAGACTTTGGTGCAGGATGGTTTCGATGTCATGGTGTATTGCAGCGATGATCCTATACAGGCGCGCATGCTGGAAGACATAGGCTGCGTTGCCATCATGCCGCTGGCTTCATTGATAGGTTCAGGCATGGGTATATTGAATCCATGGAATCTGTCGCTGATTATCGAACAGTCCAAAGTACCGGTACTGGTGGATGCCGGCGTAGGTACTGCATCGGATGCAGCGATAGCCATGGAGCTCGGTTGCGATGGCGTGTTGATGAACACCGCCATCGCAGGTGCCAAAGACCCGGTACGCATGGCGCGCGCCATGGGCCTGGCGGTCGAAGCCGGGCGAGAAGCTTTTCTGGCAGGACGCATGCCACGCAAGTTTGCAGCATCGCCTTCGTCTCCTATGGCTGGCCGCATAGTCTGATATTCGTTTGATGATCGTTTGATGAAAACAACTACGCGCCCCTGTGTGCTGGTATTTGCGGGGCATGATCCCAGCGGTGGTGCTGGCATACAGGCAGACATAGAAGCGATCGCTGCGCAGGGTGCACATGCCCTGCCGGTGATTACTGCATTGACCGTGCAAGACAATGATCATGCCTATGCCGTGCATGCCGTTGATGTGCAAATCATTTTGCAGCAAGCAATGACCCTGGTGGCAAAAATGCCGGTCAAGGTCGTCAAGCTGGGCATCGTCGCACATAAAAAAAATGCGACGGCGATTGCCAGTTTTATCCAGAAGATGAAACTGCAAGAGCCTGATTTGCAAGTCATCGTTGATACTGTATTGGGCAGCGGGCATGGTGATAGTCTTTCTCTCGATAACCCGGTAGGGGCGATTGAGCCTTTACTGAAAGTCGCAACCCTGATCACTCCGAATCTGCCTGAACTGAAACGCCTGTCACCACATTGTATGGATATGCAGGCACAGGTAGAAAACCTCATGCAAACCTGTGAGGCGGATGTCTTGTTGAAAGGTGGGCATGCAACAGAAGCGCAGGTTAAGAATATCTGGTTCCAGCATGGACAATGGCAGACTGCACAAGAATGGTTATGGCCGCGTTTGCCTGGTGAATTCCACGGCAGTGGCTGCACCCTGGCATCGGCGATAGCCGGGCAACTGGCAATTGGCGCCAGCTTGCCTGTGGCGTTGCTACAGGCGCAAAGCTATACCCAGCAGAGTTTGCAACATGCGTATGCGATTGCCGCTGGGCAGCTCATTCCGGCACGTCAGCCAGTTCCGACTACAAGAAAGAAATCATGAATAATTTGAGCAAGCATCAACTCAGTGGCCTGTACATCGTTACCCCCGACTGGGACGATACGGCAAAGCTGCTTGAAGTCACCGAACAGGCTTTGCTGGGCGGTGCAAATATTGTGCAATACCGCCACAAGACTGCCAGCGATGCATTGCGCAAGACACAGGCACTGGCCTTGCTGGAACTCTGCCGCCGCTTTAACAAGCCCTTCATCATCAATGACCATCTGCAACTCTGCCTCGATATTGATGCCGATGGCCTGCATGTAGGCGGCACGGATATCTCAGTGGCCGATGCCAGAGCCAAGCTGGGCGCGGGCAAAATACTGGGTGCGTCCTGCTATGGCGACCTGGAACTGGCTCGTAGCGCCATTCAGAGTGATGCGAGTTATATTGCCTTTGGTGGTTTCTATCCTTCCCGTATCAAGAAATATGCAGTGACCACACCCGCCAGTATAGTTGGAGATGCAGTCAGGGAATTTGATGTGCCCAATGTCGTCATCGGTGGCATGACGCTGGAAAACTGTCAGCCCCTGATTGCCCAGGGGGCTGACATGGTGGCGGTGATCAGCAGTGTGTATATGGCAGAGCAGCCGCAACAGGCGGCTCGGGCATTTGCCAGCTTGTTTGCTTAGCTCATTTGCTTAGCTTGCCTGCTTATCTTGTCTGCGTGAAGGATTCCATTTGTCGGCTGGCTCAAAAACTGCTCGAAGAGATGCAGGGACCTCAGATATACTTCGGTCTCCAAGCCGACCAATTATCTAGTCCCCATGAGCGCGAACAGCTTTCCAGCAAATCCAGAACCACAAATGATCTCCAGCAGACAGCTGGTGGGCAAAGACAATACTTCGGGTAAAGGGGATTTTTACCCGGCACCTGATGGTGTGGCTGGCTGGTCATGGGGTGCATTTTTGCTGGCGATTTTTTGGACAGCCCGTCACAAACGCTGGATCAGTTTTTTTCTTCTCGTGGCTCCCATAGTCGCTAGCGTGGTCGGGCTTAATAACATAAGCAGCATTGGCAAAAGATGGATGGTTTTGCTGATTCTTTTTAGCCCTGTCATCAGTTTCTTTTGCGCTGTCAAAATTGGCCGCAACGCAAGACTATGGACCTGGCAAAACGTTTACTGGGATAGTCTGGAGCATTTCAAGAGCGCACAACGGAACTGGACACTTGTTGCATTCAGCCTGTATGCGCTGACGATTGCGCTAGCCGGCGCTGTAAAATATCCTGACATACAAAGAGAGGTCGCCAGGAAACAGCTTGACGCTAAAAATGAAGCAATCAGGAAAGAGCTGGTGTCGCATGGCCGTCACGCCGTTGCTGACGCGGTGAATATTGCAAAAGACGTTTCCCAGGGAGTTGGCGACTATATTCTTGCTCATCAGGCTTTCCCTAAAAATATCGCCCAGGCCGGTTTTGATTCCCAGCTACCAGACTATGTCAAGAGTATAGAAATTGACCAGAGGCATGGCCTGATCGCTGTCACGATGAATGTTGCTCCCTTCATAGCACAGACTTTTTATCTGGCACCCCGTTACGAAGGGGAAAAGGAAATTTTATGGAGATGTATGCGCGGTGATTTTTCTACCCTGGATATACCGCATGAATGCAGATACGATGCGACTGAGTTTTTTTACATCAGGCGGAAGTAAGAGACAGGTTCGCGGTATATCCCGGTGATCTTTATTGCTTGAGGTTTTCAGTAGCCACAGGGTTTTCCTTGCCACCAGCGGCTTGTTGGTCCAGTTCCTCAACCTTTAATAATTCTGCCGTCGTCAGGATGCCGACGCTGACGACATCGTAACCTTCAATGGTTTCACATTTGCGTGGATGGTCTAGCGTGCCTGCGGTACAAAAGCGGATATTGCCTGTTTTTTTGTCTGCACCCGGATAATGGAAAAACATCATGTCACCGGCGCTTTTGATATACATGGCCTGGTCCAGCAATGCATCTGGGAATTTGCCATCGGTGGCATTGAGCAACCATTCACGCAATCTGGGTATGGCTTCGGTACTGACTTCATGGGTTTCCTTATTATGTGGCCCGTGAAAACCTAGTTTTGTATTCGCCAGATTTTTGCTATCCAGCATGCGCCTTTCGGTGCCAGCCATGAAGATGATGGCACAAGAAGAAAAGCAATTGCCCTGAACGGCGGTATTGATTTTCCTGCCGCGTATCAATTGCGCGATGCCATAAGCTGCATTCAGGTCACCGCCCGGGCTTTCACTCAGCACGACATTGTGTACTTCACCACCAGACAGATTACGGCGAAAGCGTTGCGCATCGTCCGCCACCACCCTGCCATATAAAATCAGAGTGTCATTTGCCCGCAGCATGGTCATGGCAGCAGCAGGCCGGCTATGGAAAATCAAGCTTGTTGCCAGCAGAGCGAATACGGCAAACAAAGGAGGCAGACGTCGCATATTATTCCGAAAGAAATTATTGATATCGCATTATCCTTTGCTTGCACTACCAAGGCAATGTGCTATTGAATGAGGTCAAGTTGTGCCATCTTGCTTAAGAGTTTGTCCGTAGTTTCGGTACTTGCTGGCAGCATGGGCGCGCGCAGATTAGCCTGTATGAGCCCCAATGCTGCCAGCGCAGCCTTCAGCGGAGCCGGATTGGGTTCTTCAAACAGGGCCAGCATGACCGGTAGCAGCCGATAAAAAATACGCCTGGCCTGTGCCAGCTCACCTGTAGAGACCAATGCTTGCAAGCGCATGAAAAGATCAGGCCGCAGATGGGCAGACGCCAATATGCCGCCTGCACCGCCCAGGCATAGAGCAGAAAATAATTCATGGTCTTCTCCGGTCAGCACCTGTATGTCGCCGTCGGTGATGAGTTGCATGGTGGTTTGCAGATTGCCGCCGCAATCCTTGATGGCGACGATATTCGGATGTTTTGCCAATTGCTGCAGCGTGGGTAATTCCATATTTACGCCCGTGCGGTAAGGGATGTTGTACAGCAGTACCGGCACAGCAGAGGCCCCGGCAATTTCATTGAAGTAGTGCATGATGCCCGCCTGTGATGGCCGTATGTAATACGGTGGCGTGACCAGTACTCCAGCAAGCTGTCTTTGCCCTATGACTGCCAGCCTGTGCAAGACTTGCCCCATATGATTGCCGCTCAAGCCCATGATGACTTGATTGGGCGATACCACGGCCAACACCGCATCCAGCACTTGCAATTGTTCTTCTTCACTGAGTGCGGCTGCTTCGCCGGTGGAGCCACAGACGACCAGGCCCGTGACACCTTCCTTGATCAACTTGCTTGCCAGCGCCTGCAGTGCGGGTAAATCCACTGCCGCGTCCGGGCCATTGCAAAATGGCGTTATCAGAGCGACCCAGATGCCAGAAAAATCGTCGCGCCTGTTGTGATGAATGGATTCAATATGAGTGTTGCTGGAATTGCTATTGCTATTATTGCTGCTGGACATGCCTGTTCTCCTGTGGACCGGTTAAAGACCCGCAGGGAGTTGACATACAGCGCAAAGGGGGAGAGTACCGTTTTTGCCATCCTGTCAGCTCACCTGACGGGACAGCACGCCCCGGTCAGATGAGCGTCTGTTTCTTGGCTTTAGCAAAGACCATACACAAAGCAGTGCTGCTTTGTGCGTGTACTTGATCTTTGACTTGAGTTTGCATAATGAAATGTGGATGAAATTTCTATTGCGATTGAAATGATTATCTGCGCGTGCAGCCAGGCCTGTCAAGCCTGCCGACAATAAATTTTGCCTGATTTTGCCTGACTCAGGGAGTGGAAAACAGGCTGGCAGGCATAGTCCCGTATAATCTGCCTATGCAAAATTTACTCCACAACTTAAATCCCGAACAACTGGCTGCCGTGACCTTGCCGGCGCAGTCTGCCCTGATTTTGGCTGGTGCCGGTTCTGGCAAGACACGCGTGCTGACTACCCGCATCGCCTGGCTGATACAGACTGGTCAGGTCTCGCCCGGTGGCATACTGGCCGTGACCTTTACAAACAAGGCCGCCAAGGAAATGCTGACGCGTTTGTCTGCCATGTTGCCGATTAATACACGCGGCATGTGGATAGGTACTTTCCATGGCCTGTGTAACCGCCTCTTGCGCGCCCATCATCGCGATGCTGGTTTGCCATCGACGTTCCAGATTCTTGATTCTGGCGACCAGTTATCCTTCATCAAGCGTTTGCTGAAGGCGAACAATATCGATGATGAAAAGTTCCCACCCAAGACCCTGATGTATTTTATCAATGGTGCCAAGGACCAGGGTTTGCGTGCAGCGCAAGTCGATGCCTATGATGACTTCAACCGCAAGCTGGTTGGTTTGTATGATCTGTATGACACGCAATGCCAGCGTGAAGGTGTGGTTGATTTTGCTGAACTCCTGTTGCGTACCTATGAATTGCTGAGCCGCAACCAGCCGCTGCGTGAGCATTATCAGGACAGGTTCCGCCATATCCTCGTCGATGAGTTCCAGGATACCAATGACCTGCAATACAAGTGGCTGAAGCTGATGGCGGGCGAGGGTGGTAAAAAAGGTGGTGCAGTGTTTGCCGTCGGTGATGATGACCAGAGTATCTATGCCTTCCGTGGTGCCAATGTCGGCAATATGTCCGCCTTTGAGCGTGAATTTCAGGTACAGAACCTGATCAAGCTGGAGCAGAATTACCGCTCGCACGGCCACATCCTCGATAGTGCCAATGTACTCATAGAACACAATAGCAAGCGACTGGGCAAGAATTTGCGTACGGATGCTGGTCATGGTGAGCCGGTGCGCATCATGGAATCAAGTAGCGATATACAAGAAGCCAACTGGATCATAGAAGAGGCCAAGAACCTGATACGTGAAGGTTCGCTGCGTAGCGAGATTGCGATACTGTATCGTTCGAACGCGCAGTCACGTGTCATAGAACATGCGCTGTTCACGGCGAATATCCCTTACCGCGTTTATGGCGGCCAGCGCTTTTTCGAGCGTGCCGAGATCAAGCATGCGATCGCCTATCTGCAATTGATGGATAACCCGCACAATGATTCTGCCTTCTTGCGCGTGGTAAATTTTCCTACCCGTGGCATAGGTGCGCGCTCGCTGGAGCAATTGCAGGATGTCGCCAGACAGCAGAATATTTCCATGTATGCGGCAGTACCTTATGTGGCTGGCAAGGCTGGTTCTTCTCTGGCGAACTTTGTCAAATTGATCGAAGGTGCACGTTTTGAAACCCAGAACCTGCCCTTGCCCGAGATGGTCAAGATTGTGCTGGAAGTCAGCAGTCTGCTGACGCATTACCAGACTGAAAAAGAAGGTGCAGACCGCATAGAAAACTTGGAGCAGCTCGTCAGCGCTGCCACCCTTTTCGTATCAGAAGAAGGCTTTAATAAGGAGGCACCTGCCTTTGCCGGCCCTGCCAGTAGTGCGGCTGTTTTACTGCAGAGCGAGAATGGTGATCAGATCATCGATGCCGACGCGGCCTTGCCAACGGTGATGTCACCGCTGTCAGCCTTCCTGTCGCATGCTTCTCTCGAGGCGGGTGACAACCAGGCACAGGCCGGGCAAGATGCCATGCAGTTGATGACGGTGCATTCCGCCAAGGGCCTGGAGTTTGATGCGGTATTTATTACCGGTCTCGAAGAAGGCTTGTTCCCGCATGAAAACAGTGCGCAGGAAGACAGTGGTGTAGAAGAAGAACGCCGCCTCATGTATGTGGCGATTACACGGGCGCGCAAACGCCTGTACCTGAGTTTTTCACAAACCCGTATGCTGCATGGCCAGACCCGTTACAACATGCGTTCCCGCTTCCTTGATGAGTTGCCGGAAGAATCATTGAAGTGGCTGACACCACGGGTACAGCCGACCTGGTTTGGAAATAAAAAGTCCGCCTGGGATGAAGCGCCTGACGATGCCGCGAATCGTATTGCTCAGACCTTCAAGAAGAGTAATGACGCCATGACTTGGCGCATAGGCCAGAATGTGGAGCATGCCAAATTTGGTGAGGGCGTCATTGTGAATCTGAATGGCGGTGGCGGCAGTGGCAGCCTCAGAGCACAAATTAATTTCGGCAAGTTTGGCATGAAGGAGCTGGACTTGAGCATCGCCAAGCTGGAAAAAATATAAGCAAAAGACGAACGCGCAGTCCAGGGGCTGCGTGTTCGTTGCTCAGTTGCCCGGTTGTTTCAGTTGCTCAAGTTTATAGGCTGGCCCTCTTCAGTCCTTTGCTTTTCAAGACCTTCAGGCTTTAAATATAGTAAGCCGTCGTCGTCATGACCTTGGCCATGAGTTTCATGCCTGCCTGCACGGGAGCAGGCAGGGTGCTGGCCCCCAAAGCCTGTGCTGCCGCACCGTGGGCAATTTCATCGACGCGCATCTGTTCTACTACTGCGCGTGAGCGCTGGTCTTCTGCCGGTAATTTCTTGAGATGGCTGGCCAGGTGTGCCTCTACCTGTTTTTCTGTTTCAACAACAAATCCCAGACTGACGGCATCACCAAACCTGGCGGCTAGTGTGCCACAGGCATAGGCCCCGGCATACCACAGTGGATTCAGGAAGCTGGTATGTGAATTCAGTTCATGCAACCTTTTTGCCGTCCAGGCCAAGTGGTCTTCTTCTTCTACACCGGAATGCTCGAACTGCTGTCGTATATCTTCCGTATGCGCATTTGCCCCCTGAGAGTCGTATAGGGCCTGGGCACAAATTTCGCCGACATGATTAACGCGCATCAAACCTGCACTATGGGATTTTTCCTGTTCGGACAAATTGCCATCGGGCATATCATGTCCAGGATAGGTGCGCCTGGACATGGCCTGGCCGCTGACCACACGCAAGGCGCGGTCAAACTTGCTGATCATTTGGTCAAGGCTGACACTGGGAAATGTTATTGGAAGATTCATATTGTTTTTAAGCATGTAATGATGGAGCGATGAGCCATACCAGACTGGATAGTGTCTATTGTAGGAAGAATTAAGGATACGCGCCATCAGACCAAGTCTGGAAACCTACAGAAAACTTAAGATTGTAATAATAAGAAAGTAGATGCTTGTTGCGATAACACCACATAAAATTTGCTTAAAAACGATCGTTCGCAAATTCTCTTTGCCCAAATTCCTTTAATTTGTTTCAATGGAACCTAGCTTCTTAATCAGCAGGTTTCGAAGTCTTGGCAAGACTAAATTCGTAAAATAATGGCCGAAGCTTTTCAGGTGTGGCCGCATAAATTAATAATTTTGGAGACGCTTTCAATGAAAAAATCGATACTGGCATTCGCAGTCTTGAGCGCATTTGCAGCAACCGCTTCCGCACAATCTTCAGTCGTCATCTACGGTATTATCGACGCAGCCGTTGTAGCTACTACCAACCAGACACCAACTGGTGGTTCCAAATTCTCCATGGATGCTGGTCAGTTACTGACCTCCCGTTGGGGTATCAAAGGTTCTGAGGACCTGGGCGGCGGTTTGAAAGCTAACTTCAATCTGGAAGGCACACTGGCCAATGACACAGGTACTGCAGGTGCCGGTTTTGGCGGTAACGTATTTAATCAGGCCGGTAACAATACATCCCTGTTTGATCGTCTGGCATGGGTAGGTTTGTCTGGTGATTTCGGTACAGTCACTCTGGGCCGTAACAATATTCTGGGTGTGGATTCTGTCGGTCTGGCTGATCCTATCAGCCTGGCACACGCAGGTTCCAATCCTAACGTGATGTTCAGCGCCTTGAATGCTGGCGCATTCTTTGGTGGCTTCGGTACTAACCAGGGCGGTACTGCTCTGCGTCAAAACAATTCCATCAAATACGTTTCTCCTCTGATGTCCGGTTTCGGCGGCGCGCTTATGTACGGCTTCGGTGAAAAAGCAGGCGACAATACTGCGAGCAACTATGCTGGTCTGTCCGGCTTCTTCACAGATGGTACAAACGGTGCAGCCCTGTCTTACGCAAAACTGCGTGACAATGCCAATGTCTCCAATCTGTCTGGCTGGGCTGGTGGCGCCAAATTCAAGATCACTCCATCTGTGATGTTGCGTGGTACTTACTCCAGCAATAAAGTTGAAGGCAATGTGAAGATTGATGCATTGCCAAGCGCAAATGGCCGCAAGATTGCTGTCATAGGCCTGGGCGCAGATTTCACTTTGTCTGATCAGACAACATTGACTACTGCCTATTACAATACCAAACGCTCTGGCGATATCGATGGTAAAGCTGATCAGTACATCTTGCTGGGTAAATATGCATTCAGCAAACGTACAACTGCTTACGCTTCCCTGACATATGCAAAAGCTGGTTCTGTTAATGCACAAGATGTTTCCTTGGCACTGGGCATCATTGGTGCAGGCAATAGTTCTGCAACACGTACAGCAGTAGGCGTATTGCACGCATTCTGATTGTAGATAGAAAGTTTTACTTGCAAAGGTCGCCTAAGGCGACCTTTGCAATTTTGTTTTTGTTTCATTTTTATTGGTAATAATGTAATTTTTCAGCGCTTGTCCGACATTATCGATGTTAAATAAATGGCATTGAAATTATTGCTTTTAAGGCAATTTTTGTTGCTTATTCGAGACAAAACACCCCCATATTCCCTCCAAAAGCCGATTTAGCTTGGCTGCCTGACACCATTTTTGGTCAAATACGTTAACTTCTTTTTAGCTGTCTTGTCGGTTCTTAAGTATTTGCGCTCTTCGTGCAATCAATGTTTTGGCTCTGTTTTGCGCGAACTGTGCTTAATGTAGTTCAATATCAATGTGAAATCCTTTGGAGAAATATCAATGAAAAAATCACTCATCGCTCTGTCAGTTTTGGCTGCTGTTGCTGGTACAGCGCAAGCTCAATCTTCCGTCACTATCTACGGTGTAGTTGATATGGCTTTGCAACATCAAAACACTGGCGATCCTGCTGGCTCTACTCTGGGTCTGGATAGTGGTATTCAATCCGGTTCCCGTCTGGGCTTCAAAGGCTCTGAAGATCTGGGTGGCGGTCTGAAAGCAAATTTCCAATTGGAAATGGGTATCAATGCTGATACAGGTAGCTCCGCTCAAGGTGGTCGTGCATTCGGTCGTCAAGCTTACGTAGGTTTGTCTGGTGATTTCGGTGCGGTTAACTTCGGCCGTCAATACACACCAGCATTCGTTGCAATCGACAGCTTCGATCCATTCGGCACTGGTATCACTAGCGGTACAGCAGGTAGCGGTACTTCCGGCCTGGGCGCTGCAGCTTACTTCGACCACGGTGGCGTTCGTATCAACAACTCCGCTATCTACAACACAACTAACCTGGGTGGTTTCGTAGGTACTGTTGCTTATGGTTTCGGTGAAGTTGCTGGTAACACAACAGCTGGCCGTTACATCGGTTTCTCTGGTGCTTACACTGCTGGTCCTCTGTTTGCTGAACTGTCATACAGCAATGCGCAAAATGCTACTGGTACTAATGCAACTAAGAGCTACTTGCTGGCTGGTACATACAACTTTGACGTAGTGACAGCACATGCTGGTTTTTCTTCCATCAAAGATGATGGCGTAGGCGCAGCTGCTCTGGATCGTCGCGTATGGTTGCTGGGTGCGACAGTACCAGTTGGCTCTGGCAATATCATCGCCAGCTACATCCGTTCCACTAACCAAAACAGCCTGTTGAAAGCTGCTAACGGTACACAATTGGCTCTGGGTTACACATACTCCCTGTCCAAGCGTACTAACCTGTACACTTCGATCTCCCGCGCAAGCAACGACGCAAACATCAACCTGGGTAGCGCTGATTCTTCAGCAACTTTCCATCCAGTTCCTAACGGCGCTGATGTACGTCTGGTTAACGTTGGTATCCGTCACAAGTTCTAATTTAATGCTGACTTAGGTCAGTTTTAAAAAAGAGTCTGGCAAGATTGAGAAGGCACTCTTGATGAGTGCTTTCTCTTTTCGCGTTTTCTTTGTGAAGTGTTTCTCACAATGCTGGCAGCGGCTGCCAGGCTGAATTGCCAATAAAGTTTATGCGCTTCTGCAAAAGAAAAAGGCTGACATGTACCGCATGTCAGCCTTTTTCTTTCAGATAATCAGTGTTTCACACGGAGGGGCGCCGCAACATCTGATACTTGGCGGTTTTAAGCAAAACTGACACTCAGACCCGGCAATGGGATGCCAGAGAAAGCAGTCCCCCAGGTTTGCCCGGCCTGTACCGGGTAAGCATCAGTCCAGGTGCCGGTGGTGATGATTTCACCTGCCTGCAAAGGAAGGAACTGTGGCTGCTTTTGCAGCAGGCCATGCAGGTGCCAGATCGCATGCAATGGGCTATCCAGCACATTACTGCCATAGCCAGCGCTCAGCAGTGTGCCATCGCATGACAGCGAGACACTGGCATTGGCCAGCAGCTCAGCCAGATGCTGGCGACTGGCGCTCGACAAGATGCGCGGTTCACCGATCAGCAGGGTGCCATGCAAGCCCAGTGCGGCTATCGCATCGGCTGCCTCAAATTTCCAGTCAGGGTAGGGGCTGACGACGATCTCTATGCCATGTGCCATCCATTCCAGGCAATCTGCGAGTTCTTCTATGCAAGCGTCGGCAGCCGGCGTCCTGCCGAGCTTGAATACCACTTCCGGTTCTATGCGTGGCTGCAGCGCGCCTGTCAGGCTTTGGTAGGCATGGTTATCTTCAACATAGCGCACCGTGCTGTCAAACAAGCTGCTCCAGATTGGTTCGCAGATGGCAGCTTTCTCACCATACTTATTCCACAGCTTGCGGTTAGTGAAACCAAGTTTGCGGCCTATGCAAACTTCGCCTTCGGCGGCACGGATGGTGTCAGACGCTTTGGCAATGTCATAAGCATCGTTAATGCTCAGCTCAAATTGCCAGCTTAGGGGATTGATATGCTGGGTACGCGCCCTGGCCTCAAGGACGGCATAAGCATGTTGTTCGGCTAGTAGGGACATGGCATCAAGTTCGGTTGGATTGAGCACAAACCATGGGAGGGGTCAGCGTTTAGCTACCACCCCATAAGTCGCCGTTATTGCCCGATCTGGGCATGGTCACGCCAAAATGCTCATACGCGGACGGAGTTGCTATCCTGCCTCTGGGCGTGCGTTGCAAAAAACCCTGCTGTATCAGATAGGGTTCCAGTACATCTTCTATGGTGTCGCGTTCTTCTCCTATGGCAGCAGCGACGTTATCCAGACCTACCGGGCCACCGCCAAATTTAAAGAGGATGGCTTCCAGCAGTTTTCTGTCCATCAAATCAAAACCAACGGCATCGACATCCAGCATCTTCAATGCTGCATCGGCAATGGCCTTGGTGATTTCACCATTGCCTTTGACCTCGGCATAATCACGTACCCGCCGCAACAGACGATTGGCAATACGCGGTGTGCCACGTGCCCGCTTGGCAATTTCACGCGCACCATCCGCCTGTATCGGTGCGCCCAGCAACGATGCGGAGCGGGTCACGATCTTGGTCAATTCTTCAGGTGTATAAAATTCCAGTCGGGCGACAATCCCAAAACGGTCGCGCAGCGGGTTGGTCAACATGCCGGCGCGGGTAGTGGCGCCAACCAGGGTAAAAGGCTGCAAATCCAGCTTCACCGAGCGGGCTGCCGGGCCCTCGCCTATCATGATGTCGATCTGGTAGTCTTCCAGCGCCGGGTACAAAATCTCTTCTACGACAGGCGACAGGCGATGTATCTCATCGATGAAAAGCACATCATTGGCTTCCAGATTTGTCAGCAAGGCAGCCAGATCACCAGCTCGCTCCAGAACAGGGCCAGAAGTCTGGCGCAGGTTGACACCCATCTCACGCGCAATGATGTGAGCCAGCGTGGTTTTACCCAGGCCCGGCGGGCCAAACAGCAAGGTGTGATCAAGCGCTTCACTACGCTGCCTGGCTGCTGTAATGAAAATCTCCAGCTGGCCACGTATTTTTTCCTGGCCCACATATTCATCAAGCTGCTTGGGGCGCAGGGCGCGTTCTATCGCCTCCTCGTTGGGCGAGCTCGGCGTGGCCGAGATAATGCGTGGCTCGCTGAAGTTGGATGAAAGATTGTCGGTCTGTATCGTCATCGCTTAGCCTTTGGACAATGCTTTCAATGCCAGCTTGATGCCATCAGAGACGCCACTACCTGCGGGCACGGATTTCATCGCCAGCAAGGCTTCCTTGTCGGAGTAACCAAGTGCCTGCAAGGCATTCAGGATATCGGCGCTATGGTCACCCGCAGCCAGTGCGGCAGTGGCATTACCCAGGTCAGCACCGAGCTTACCTTTGAGTTCCAGCAACAAACGTTCAGCAGTTTTTTTGCCTATCCCAGGTACGCGGGTCAGGCGCCCTGCTTCTTGCAGTGTGATTGCCTGGGCCAGATCGGCTACCGACATGCCAGACAAAATAGAGAGGGCAGTGCGGGCACCGACACCGCTGATCTTGATCAATTGCTTGAAGGTGCTGCGTTCTTCTGCCGTGCCAAAACCAAACAGCACATGGGCATCTTCGCGTATCGCCAGATGCGTCAGCAAGACCACTTTTTCACCCAGATGCGGCAGGTTATAAAAGGTACTCATAGGCACATCGACTTCATAGCCCACACCCTGGCAATCGACCAGCAATTGCGGAGGATTCTTTTCTATCAGAGTGCCTGCAATGCGACCTATCATGGGACTGCTTTCATACTGTATGAATAAGCAGTGATAGTAAACGATTCTTGCGCGTTTGACGAGGCTCGCAGGGAAATTATATTGATATTGCGATACTGCAATTAAGCTTATGCATGCCAGTTATACGATCTGGCGCGGGCATAGTGCAGCTGCAATGAGCTTGCAGCCCCGTATCAGCCGACCAGACGGCCACCCTTGACGCGCAAGCCCTTCTTCGCCAGTCCCGGTGCAATTGCCCCCAGGGTTGCCAGGGTATCACCACTGTGGGCATGACAAATCGCTACGCCCAGCGCATCGGCAGCATCGCTTCCAGGCAGGCCAGACAAAGCAAGCAGGCGCTGCACCATGTCCTGCACCTGTTCTTTCTTGGCACGGCCATGGCCGACCACGCCTTGCTTGACCTGTAAGGCCGTATATTCAGCCACTGACAGGTCCGCCGCCACCAGCGCACAAATCGCTGCTCCACGGGCTTGCCCCAGCAACAGGGTGGATTGTGGATTGACGTTGACGAAAACTTTTTCTATGGCCGCGCAATCTGGCTGGTAAGTGCGTACTATTTCTGAAACACCAGCCAGTATGGTCTTCAAACGTTCTGGCAAAGTACCATCAATGGTCTTTATCGTGCCCGAGGCGATATACGTCAGCTTGCTGCCCTGTTTATGGATGACGCCAAAACCGGTGGTACGCAAGCCGGGGTCTATGCCTAGGATTTTCATGAGGGCTTCTGAGTGTGTGTTAGATGTGGTGCTGTGCTGCTACAGGAATTATTGCTGATGAGTATAGCGTATCAGCGAGCTAGTTTTATTGCTCGCTAAGTAAGTGAGTAATTGCTTCTGATGATTAGTATTGGTATTTGTAATTGATGCGCATCAGTAAGGAAATATAATGCAGGCCCGGTTGGTCTGCAACGGTGTTTGCGGTATGTATTGAAGGCCAGCCCCTCCCGCAGCTGACGCACTCCAGCCGCCAAGTTTTATTTCACAGGCTTCCAGGCTTTGACTTCTGCATCGACTTTGCTTTTGCTCTCAGCGGGCAATACTGCTACCAGCGGGGGTAAATAGTCGCGTGCAACTTGATTGCCGTTGGCAAGAGATAGCTTGGTCCAGAAATAGGCGGCCTGTTCATCTCTGGCTACACCTACCACTTCACCAATCGTTGCCGCCAGGTCTTTCTGTGTTTTGTCCCAGTCCTTGTCAAGTGGACCGGCAACGGTGCTGGCTGCAGCGCGGCTGTCTATATTCAAGATTTTGCCGCTAGCGTAGATCCTGCCCAGGTCGAGTTGTGCATTGGCATCGCCGCGTTCTGCTGCTTTGCGCAGCCAATAAAGGGCTTGTTTCCCGTCATCGGGTGATTCTTTGCGAGACAGATAAAGCAAAGCCAGCACGTGCTGTGCATTAGAATAATTTTGTTCAGCAGCGCGACGCAGCCAGATCGACCCTTGCCGCCAGTCTTCTGGCACGCCTTTGCCAGTGATATACGCCATTCCCAGAATGTATTCTGCATCTGCGGCCCCCTGGTTGGCTGCCTGGCGAAACCAGAATGCGGCCTGGGGTAAATTTTCTGGCACACCGACGCCTGCCAGGTACATGCCGCCCAGCATCGTTTGTGCCATGGACATTTCCTGCAAGGCAGCCTGGCGATACCAGTGCACTGCCTGCTGTGCGTCTCTGCCCACAAAAGAACCGGTGTGATACATCCAGCCCAAGCCAAATTGCGCCTTGGCATTTCCCTGCTCGGCGGCTTTGCGGTACAAGACCACCGCTTGCTTTTCATCCTTGGGTACACCGCTGCCTGTGGCATACATTTCACCCAGGCTCAACTGTGCAGCGGCACTTCCCTGATCGGCCGCTTTGCGATACCAGACTGCTGCTTCTTGTTCATCCCTGGTTACGCCCATGCCACTTTGATAGAGTCCACCCAGATTATTCTGCGCCCCTGCATTTCCTTGCTGCGCAGCCTTCACATACCAGCCAGCAGCTTGTTGCGCATCTTTGGCTACTCCAGTGCCCGTCTGATACATCCAGCCCAGACTCGATTGTGCCCGGGCCTCTCCCTGATCAGCGGCTTTACGATACCAAAGGGCCGCTTGCTGATAATCTTTTGCTATACCACGACCTTCGAAATACATCCGACCCATACTATTCTGTGAAACTGAAAGCCCCTGATCCGCTGCCTTGCGGTACCAGTGCACCGCTTGTTGTTCATCTTTTTTTATCTCATCCATGCCGTCCTGATAGATGACGCCAAGATTGTTTTGCGCTTCTTTATTCCCCTGTTGTGCAGCCTGCAGATACCATTGAGCAGCTTGTCGCACGTCTTTAACTACACCCTGGCCTTTTTCATAAAGCCAACCCAGATTATTCTGCGAATTGACATTGCCTTGCTGTGCGGCCTTCAGATACCAGTAGGCCGCTTGTTGCATATCTTTGGACAGGCCAGAACCAGTTTGGTACATCCAGCCCAAGCTGTACTGTGTCCTGTCATTTCCCTGATCGGCTGCTTTGCGGTACCAGTGGGCGGCTTGTTGCAAGTCTTTGGCCACGCCCCGGCCTTCAAAATACATGCCCGCCAACTTGAGCTGTGCAGCGGCTTCGCCTTTATCAGCAAGCCTGGTAGTTTCTATCAAGTCCGCACTGTAATTCTGTTGGTTGGCGGCGGGATGATCAGGCTCTGAGGCCGATACATAGCTGGCAGGCCACAAACTCAGGGCCATCAGAGCGGCGCAAGTTAAGGTAGACAATGTCGTCTTTCTTAGATAAATCATTCGTCATGCATCCTGTGGGAATTCTTCGGCACGGCAATATAGTGCTGCCTTGTAGCCATCTTGTGTGAGGCGGCATTGTCGCATATGGTCTTTGCTTACAAGTTATGGACAATGCGTATTGTTGAGCTGATGTACTCAGGTGATGTCGGTAGTAATAAGGCGCCTGCAATAAAAAACGGCCCTGAATAATCAGGGCCGCACATACCTCATTTAATACATCTATCCCGCATCAATGACGGAAATGACGCGTACCCGTATAAACCATCACGACACCACGTTCATCCGCAGCATCAATCACTTCCTGATCACGCATGGAGCCACCCGGGTGGATCACGCAAGTCGCACCAGCATCGACGACGACATCCAGACCATCGCGGAAGGGGAAGAACGCGTCAGACGCGACAGCAGAACCAGTCAAAGTCAAACCAGCATTCTGTGCCTTGATCGAAGCGATGCGGGCGGAGTCTATGCGGCTCATCTGACCAGCGCCTACACCCAGTGTCATGCCATTGCCGCAGAAAACAATTGCATTTGATTTGACATACTTGGCCACGCGCCAGGCGAACATCATATCAGCCATTTGCTGTGGAGTTGGCTGCAATTTTGAGACGACACGCAGTTCTTCCTGCAAGACGTTTTTGGCATCAGGCGCCTGCACCAGCAAGCCACCACCAACACGTTTCATGTCATACAGGTTGAAGCCATTGCCCAGAGAAATTTCCAGCAGACGTACGTTTTGTTTTGCTGCAAAAATCTGTTTCGCTTCGGCAGTGAAAGATGGCGCGATCAATACTTCAACGAATTGCTTGGCGACGATTTCAGCAGCCTTGCCATCAAGTTCGCGGTTGAAGGCGATGATGCCGCCAAACGCAGAAGTCGGGTCAGTCTGCAAAGCCTTGCTGTAAGCTTCAAACGGTGTCGCACCCAAAGCCACACCACAAGGGTTGGCATGCTTGACGATGACGCAGGCAGATTCAGCAAAAGACTTCACGCATTCCCATGCGGCATCAGCATCAGCGATATTGTTGTAAGACAGTTCCTTGCCTTGCAATTGCTTGTAGTTGGCCAGTGAACCTTCGAGAGATTTCAGGTCGCGATAGAAGGCGGCAGACTGATGCGGGTTTTCACCGTAACGCATTTCCTGCACTTTTTCAAAATGCAGGTTCAGGGTTTGTGGATAAGCGCTGCGTGTCGCGTGCGCCTTGTCTTCACCCAGGCTGGTCAGGTAATTGGTGATGGCACCATCGTATTGCGCGGTGTGAGCAAATACTTTTTTTGCCAGCGTGAACTTGGTGTCATAGCTGACGACGTTTTGATTCGCCTTCATCTCTGCCAGTACAACGGCATAATCAGACGGATCAACAATGACGGTCACGTCCTTGTGGTTCTTGGCAGAAGAACGCAACATGGTCGGGCCACCGATATCGATATTCTCTATCGCATCTTCGAGTGAGCATTCACCCTTGGCTACGGTCTGCTGGAACGGGTACAGGTTGACCACCACCATGTCTATGGTGGGAATGCCATGCTGTTCCAGTGCTGCCACATGTTCAGGGAAATCACGGCGCGCCAGGATGCCACCATGCACTTTAGGGTGCAGGGTCTTGACTCGGCCATCGAGCATCTCAGGGAAGCCGGTGTAGTCTGCCACTTCCGTGACAGGCAGGCCGTTGTCGGCCAGCAGTTTGGCCGTGCCACCCGTGGACAAGAGCTTGACACCGAGCGCAGACAATTCACGTGCAAATTCGAGCACACCGGTCTTGTCGGAGACGGAAATGAGGGCTTGTTTGATCATGATTTTTGATGTGAGTAAGGAAATCGGTGTCAAGCCTCGCAGATGGATTAAAGCAAACCGTGCTGCTGCAATTTCTTGCGCAAGGTATTCCGGTTGATGCCCAACATATCGGCGGCTTGTGACTGGTTGCTCGATGCGCGCGTCATGACCATTTCCAGCATAGGTTTTTCAACGGCTAACACGACCATGTCGTAAATATTGGATGCGGGTTGCTCGCCCAGGTCACGGAAATATTTTTCCAGATTTTTGTGGACGGCGTCTTGAATGCTATCTTTGCTCATGCTGTTTTTATCACTGTTCGGTTATGCCAGGCGGCGGGTAGTCCATGCTTTATGGACGGCAAGACAAATTGGTTTTTGTAAAAGTGCTTTGTCTTATGCTGCCAGTTTTTCTTCAAAGGGGCGGTATTGTAACCGCTCCCCAGCCATGTGATCAAAAAAACTGCTGACGGCGGCAAGTTGTTCATCACAATCCGTCAGTAAGTTCATTTGTTGCCGGAAATCTTCACCACCTACCAGGTCTTGCACATACCAGCCTATGTGTTTGCGTGCCGTTCGAACGCCAAGGTAGTCACCATAGAAGGCATAGTGCGCTTTCAAATGGGCATCCATGAGTTCACGAACTTCAGAAATCAGGGGGGCAGGTAAATGCTCGCCGGTATTGAGGAAATGGGCGATCTCGCGAAAGATCCACGGTCGGCCTTGCGCCGCCCGGCCTATCATGATGGCGTCAGCACCGGTGGCCTCCAGTACATATTT
The DNA here is from genome assembly GCF_049339865.1 of Undibacterium sp. TC9W. Lineage (NCBI taxonomy): Bacteria > Pseudomonadati > Pseudomonadota > Betaproteobacteria > Burkholderiales > Oxalobacteraceae > Undibacterium > Undibacterium sp. TC9W. The sequence goes on from NZ_JBMPPJ010000004.1 coordinate 44,110, forward strand.
GGCCTTTTCCGGTGTCGTGATGTCGCCATTGGCAACTACGGGGATATTGACTGCAGCCTTGACGGCAGCAATGGTCTCATATTCGGCATCACCCTTATAGCCATCGGCACGGGTGCGTCCATGCAGGGTCAGCATCTGTATCCCAGCCGCCTCTGCCATGCGGGCAATGTTCAGGGCATTTTTATTGGCCCTGTCCCAGCCTGTACGGAACTTGAGTGTGACCGGCACATCGACTGCGCCGACCACCGCATCCAGTATCTGCCCAACCAGGCTTTCATGCTGCAACAAGGCAGAACCACACCAGGCATTACAGACCTTTTTAACCGGGCAACCCATGTTGATATCGATGATTTGCGCACCTTTATCAACATTGTGTTTGGCACATTCAGCCAGCATCTGTGGGTCTGCACCGGCAATCTGCACGGCCTTGGGTTCCATTTCACCTTCATGGTTGGTACGGCGCGTGGATTTTTCTGTTTCCCAGAGTTTGGGATTGGATGCCGCCATTTCAGACACGGCATAACCCGCACCCAGTTCTTTGCACAACTGACGGAAAGGTCTGTCAGTCACACCAGCCATGGGAGCAACAAAAATATTATTACGCAGCACGTAAGAGCCGATTTGCACGATCAGGGAAGGGGGAAATTCGAAGAAGCGCTATTCTACCTGAATCCTGCCTAAATATTTGGCAAAATCGTTACCACTCGTAAGGAATATTTTTATCTATATTTGTTGGCTTTTTGATAGTTTAAATTTCAACAAAACTGTGCATCCCGGAGCAGATTAGACTTGCCTCTCTAAACTGCTGTTGGCACTTGAAATGTGCCTGCTGTTTGTCTGCAATATACCTGTTCGCCCCCGCTTTGTTCGTCAACCCACGCTCAGCTTTGTCAGTTCTGTGTATACTCCATGCGTATATTTACATATTTGTCATTTTCACTCCTGACAAAAATGTATTCCCTTGCCATCCGTTTTTTTGTTCATTAGAAGATAGTCAGCAAGGGAATATATTTTTCAAATAAGGGAGTTGTTCGTGGGCACGCAAAACAAGGAGGCAGTACATAGAATTACCATCGTTGGCGGTGGTGCAGGCGGGCTGGAACTGGCAGTGCGCCTGGGCAAGAAATTAGGCAAACGCGGCAAAGCCGTCATTACGCTGGTGGATGCCAGCCGTACCCATTTGTGGAAACCTCTATTGCATCAGGTTGCCGCAGGCACTCTCGACAGTCATGCAGACGAGCGCGAATACTTCGCCCTGGCACGGTCAAATCATTTCGAATTCCGTCTGGGTCGTATGGAGGGGCTTTCTCGTGAAAAGAAAGAAATTTATATCGCCCCCATGCTCGATGAAAACGGCGTCCAGTTATTACCACGTCAGGCCATAAGCTATGACAGCCTGGTGATAGCGCTGGGCAGTCAGACCAATGACTTCGGTACGCCCGGCGCACGCGAAAACAGCATCATGCTTGATTCCCCTGCTGCGGCAGAGCGTTTCCATCAACGCCTCATCAATTATTGTCTGCAGGCGCAAAGTCAGCAGCAGACTTCTGGCGAAGGCCGTTTTACCGTCACCATCATAGGTGGAGGTGCCACTGGTGTAGAGCTGGCAGCAGAGCTGCACATGACTACCAAAATCCTGTCCAGCTACGGCCTGGTGAATTTTCATCCTGAAAAAGATTTGAAGATCGTCATCGTTGATGCCGGTACCCGTTTACTGCAAATGCTGCCTGAGCGCGTGTCCGATTCTGTCGCCCGTGAATTGCGTAGCATGGCGGTAGAAGTGCATACCAATGAAAAAGTGGTCGATGTCTCCAAGGCTGGCGTGCAGATGGCCAGCGGCAAATTTATTCCAAGTGGCATCGTGGTCTGGGCAGCAGGCATTAAAGCGCCAGAGTTTTTAAAAGACCTGGATGGGCTGGAAGTCAACCGCATCAATCAATTGGTGGTTACCCGTACTTTGCAAACCACGCAAGACCCGGCTATCTTCGCAATTGGTGATTGCTGCGCCTGTCCACAAGGTGAGGGTCTGCCGAACGTACCACCACGCGCCCAGTCTGCCCATCAACAGGCAAGTACCCTGACAAAAACGCTGGTGCGCCGCCTGCAGGGCAAATCTGCACTGGAGTTTACCTATAAAGATCATGGCTCGCTGGTATCGCTGGGTAATTACAGCACCGTTGGCAGTCTCATGGGTTCTCTGGCCAGCGGCTCTGTTTTCATCGAAGGCACGCTGGCAAAATGGATGTACTGGTCACTGCATAAACAACACCAGATGGCAGTCAATGGTTTGTTCCATACATGGCTGTCGACCTGGGCAGAGACCATAGACAGGGTACGTAATCCGCGTATCAAGTTGCATTGATTCTTATGCAATGCTGAAACGGCATTGATCCTGCAGTATGGACGGGGTGCAAAACCTGCCTGTACTGCAATTCATCGACCATTCTGCTTCATGTATGCCGTACTATCTGGCCTGAAGAATGCGGCATTGATCTTGTTTGCCAGTTTATCGAAGGCCCGCTCTGCCATTACCGCATAGACCTGGCCTTCAGGTGCGTGCTGTACCGGTGTGCGGCTGGATGTCTGGTACTCGACATTGAATGAATCTGGTGGCTCTACTTCCAGGTCGAATTTCCACCGGTCTCTGGTATTAGGTACGATGAGCGCGGACTTGAAGCGCATGACCATGCCAACAAAGGCATCATCTTGTTTGTCAGACACAAACACCTTGCCAGAAGGTTCTATCTGATAAGTGATCTGCAACCTGGGCGCATTGTCAGGGGCGGCAGGATTGGCATTGAATGACAGCACATCATTCGGGAATATGGAGCTGAACGCACTACGTATCCCGACGATAATCCGTGTTTCCCTGACGGCTGCGCTATTGTCTGCAAAGTATTTCGCCGCTGGTATGATGCGCATGCCGCGCAATTTATTTTCCTTGAGTTTCAGGATTGCATCGAGCTGACCCAGCTCACTTTCCGTCGGGCGAGTAAAGCTGATCGCCACATTCGGGTCGTTATGCTCCTCGGCAAATTTCAGCAAATTTTCCATGGACCTGATCAAGGCAGCGTCTGAATTAACTGCCTGTTGCCGGAATTTTTGCATGGAGTTTTCATACAGCACATGAATTTCTTCTGCCACGTCAGGCAAGATATCGGATTGCGGGAAGCGCAGTTTCAACTGACGCAGCATGGTCACGGAATTTTTTTTCTGTACTTCATTGAATACCACGCGCGGCAACTCTGCCTGCATTTCAGTAATCTTGACTTTGCCGTGAGCCAGATAACCCAGATACGCCGCTTCGGTCTGCAAGTGCTTGGCATTCAAATACATTTTCTTGTCTGCTGCAGCATTCCTACCATACCAAAACAAGGCAGCAATGAAGATGGCCAGCACCAGTAGCGGTACTTTGAATTGAGTCAAGAGATTGATAAACCGCTTACCCAGGCTGGCAGCCCCATGTGCTTCCCGCCACTTGTTTCTCCGTACATCCAGAAGGGGGTCAAAGCCATACAGACTTGCCAGATCGCGGTTATGAAATGCATCCTTGGCCTTGGTTTTATAGATATTGAATTTTCCCAGCGTGGCTTCAGCCAGGTTCTGGTTATTGATGACCAGGTCTTTACGCGTGCCATCATTGAAATTGAAAGAGAAAATCGTTCTTTGATAACGGCCATTCGATTCATGATGGGTAGCATCAAGTTTGCGCAATTGTGCCAGATCATGTACCGCGATTTTATTGCTGCGTATATCAACCAGTGCCAGTGGAAACAGGTAGCAACCAGGGGCGAAGCGAAATTTTGCGCTCAGCTGCATGCGCTGCCATATTTCATGGCCAGCATAGACCACCCCAAAAAACAGTATTGCATACAAGACTATCAGGCCAGTATTATCCCAGGCGAGGTCATTGACAGGGTCTCCAAAGCTTGAAGCCGCAGCCAGGTAAACAAAGAAAATACATGCGGCCATCAAGGCAGCATGCCGCAGGTACCAGGACCGATTCGACATGGCGTCAGCATGCACCAGATAGTCCGGGCTTCTGACCGACCTGGCCAATTGTTTTTTGACGTCACGGGGGAGTGCGTCATAATCGAGTTGATAGAAGGCTCGCACCACAACTTTCCTTCAATTAAATAGGCGGATCAGCAAAAACGTCACGCAGATGATATGCGCGAAAAAATTTCAGGCTAAAGCTGGCAGTATCACTATTTACCATGCCGTGGTCAATTCACTTGTGTCATTCTGGCAGCCATGCATAAAACTATTTTATAACAGCGCCATTCATCAGAAATTTCCCGCCATTTATCGGCGGTGACGGGGCAGTAATCGCAAAGCGAAGGAAACCAAACTTGTTCATCCGTATATTGCACATCATTAACAACCCTTATGGAGTAAAGATGATGAAACACTGGAAAATCCTGATCGCAGCACCACTGGTTGCCTTTGCCGTTAATTTCTCTTACGCAGGCGCTGTCAAGAACGGCATACCCAAAGGCTGGACAGGCAATGGGGCAATCGCTACTCATTACGAAAGTGGGCTTGATGAGTCGCAAGGGAGTAAAGAGCAACCGGCTTTCTTTATCGCCTCAAAAGAGACAAGCAATGATGATGATTTTGCCGCCATCACGCAAGTGGTCGATGCCGGTGCATATCGTGGCAAAATCATGCTTTTAACAGCATCAGCCCGACACACGGGTGAGCTGGGGCGCTACGAACTCTGGATCAGAACGACTGATGACAAAGGCGGTGTTCGCATCACCTCCTCCAGCGGAGCCAAAGGAGACGCTTGGGAGACGGTGAAGGTTCAGACACCAGTGATCGCCAATGCGCAAAAACTGGAGGTAGGGATAGGTATCAGAAAACAAGGAAAATTGTTAGTGAAAGACCTGTCCTTCGCTGAAGCACCCGCAAATAATTCCATACCTGAACGCAGACCTATAGCAAACGATGTCAACATCGGTCAGGCAAGCGCAGCGATAAAAAACCTGAATTTCTCGGAATAAAAATGCGGACAGACATGACGATAACTCATGGTGATAAAGAAGGGGCAGGCACATTGAACACGTGGCCATTGTTGCCCATGCTGGTAGTGCTGGGTTTACTGGTTTATGCAAGCCTTGGCCCCAACCGCTCAGCCTGGCTGGCAGATAGCCTGGCTATCCTGCTGGCCTATACCCTGGCGCAAGCCGGTTTATGTCTGTCGCAAAAAATACTGTGGTTCAAACATGCCAGCCAGCGCTGGGCTATCCTGGCCTTGTCCGTGGCGCTGGCATTGTTTGCAGGTCTCAAGGCGGAGGCCGTATTCTGGCCAGCGATGAGTACAGGCCATGTCAGTTGGTTGTTGCCAGCCATTATCCTGGTGTTTATTTTTGTCACCGTCTTGCCTGCTGCCATAGACCAGGAAATCAGACACCGCACCCAGGCCAGCCTGGCGGCGGAAGCCAGCAAGCACAAAGTCGAGAGACAAATGTTGGAAGCAAGACTGGCTGCACTACAGGGCCAGATAGAACCACATTTTTTGTTTAATACCCTCGCCAATACCCGTGCCCTGATACACCAGGATGCAAATCAGGCAGAACAAATGCTGAACCACCTGATTGCCTATCTGCGTGCCGCCATGCCCGACATGCGCCTGAGTACCACCACACTGGGGCAAGAGCTGGACAGGGCAGCCGCATATCTGCAAATTTTCCAGATACGCCTGGGTGCACGCTTTCAGTTTTCTGTGCAGGCCACCGATGAAGTGCGCGCCTGCCTGATCCCGCCACTGGCCATCATGAGCCTGGTGGAGAACGCTATCAAGCATGGCATAGAGCCGCAGCCGGGCGAGGTACGCATAGACATCAGTGCCAGTAATGCAGCCGGGCAATTGCTGGTCACCGTCAGCGACAATGGCCGCGGTTTCCAGGATGAACTGGGCAGTGGTGTGGGTTTGCTGAATGTACAGGAAAGATTGCTGGCCTTGTTTGGCGAGCAGGCCGAACTGCAATTGCAGCCGGGCGAAAAAAATGGAGTGTGCGCCACCATATCTCTGCCAGCCAGAACTGGTGATCTCGCATGAGTATCATCAAACCCAAAGCCCTGATCGCTGAAGATGAAGCCATCCTGCGCCAGGAGTTGCAAGACGCGTTGGCGCAGCTATGGCCAGAACTGGACATCATCGCCGCTGTTGATGATGGCATCAAGGCCATGCAAGCCATTACAGACCTGCGCCCCGACATCGCCTTTCTGGATGTACGCATGCCTGGCCTGAGTGGCATAGACGTGGCCCGCCTGGCCCATCACCCTTGTCATATCGTGTTCCTGACCGCCCATAATGATTATGCCGTCGATGCCTTTGACCAGGGGGCGGTGGACTACCTGCTCAAACCCCTGGATTTAGTAAGGTTGGCGCTGGCAGTGCACAGGCTCAGACAGCGCCTGTCACAACAACCGGCGGATCTGTCTGCCCTGCAAATAAAAAAGCCGCAAGAAGCACTGCGCTGGATACAGGCATCGGTTGGCAACCAGATACGCTTCATCAATGTCAGCGATGTGCTCTGCTTTCGCGCAGATTCCAAATACACCAAAGTCATCACGACCAAACTAGAAGCCTATATCCGCACCACCATCAAGGACCTGGCGGCGCAACTCGACGGTGATAAATTCTGGCAGATATCCCGCAGCAATATCGTCAATGTCGGTGCGATAGATGCGGTGCAGAGAAGTGATGGCGGGCTGGCTTTGCGTTTGCAGAAAGAGGATGAATGGCTGGCGGTGTCGCAGGCGTATCAGCATCAGTTCAGGCAGATGTAGGCGGAGCCGCTGATTAAGCTACTGCGCGAAGCCATTTTGAGTCGGCGATGCTCGCCGTAATTGAGTACGAAGCTCTTCTCAACTCAAACTGACATCGCTCGCTATGCTTACTCAGCGACTCCTTGGGGCGCGCTGGTATTGCATTTAGCGACGACGCATGTTTATGCGATATACTATTGTCATTAATTACACAGAATCATTTAATCATGAAAACCAAAAACTTGTCGCTGATGTGCAGTTTGTCTGGTCTGTTCACGTTATTGTGTATCCTTGTCTCAAAGAATAGTGATTTTTCTGTCCTGGGCCTGACGTCAGAGTTCGTATCTGGATTCTTTCTGGGCTTGTCTGTCGTTGCAAGTATTGCGACCATCGTGACTGGCGTCAATGTGGGTGTTGCGGCCAAGCGGGTCGATTCCATCCAGGGCTAAATGCCTGAATGCTGGTAATGGCAAGCGGGCATTTCTTCAATATTGATCGCGTGCCATATCAGCTTATCCTGATCATCCTTTTCCACAAATGTCTGAAGTGTTCCTCGTGTCGCTTCACATTCACGTCCTATGGTTTCCAGCGTGCTTTTGGCTTCGTCTATTTTCATTAGTATCTGCTTGACGCGACATTGTTAGTAATGCAATCTGATTCACATGCGATAAAAAATGCACGCGACTTTTCCTGACTACCTTCATGAGATTTAGCTTTTTATGATCAACATCAGAATATTTGTTTTCTTGCTGGCTATAGCGGGATTGGCCAATGCAGTGGAAAAAAGTGAAGATATTGTTGTCGGTACTATAGAAACCATACATTCGAATGTCTTGAACGAAGATAAAAAGATCTGGGTATATGTTCCCAAGACGAATGCTGTCCGGGGACCGGAGAAGCCTGTCTATCCGGTTGTGTATTTGCTGGACGGCAACGATCATTTTCTTTCGATGATGGGTTTGATGGAAAAGAAATGCCGGGGCATTGGACACTCTTGCCCCCAAATGATCTTGGTTGCGGTTACCCACAATAACCGTCAACGTGAACTGACGCCGACGAAGGCAGGTTCGTATGCCCAGCCAGAAAAGATCAATGAAAACTCTGGTGGTGGCGAAGCTTTTTCTACTTATCTGGAAAAAGAACTGATTCCCTACATCAACGCAAAGTATCCGGCTGCTCCTTATCGGGTATTGGTTGGTCATTCTTTGGGTGGCTTGACGGTGATGCATAATCTGATTAATCACAGTGCATTGTTCGACGCCTATCTGGCGATAGATCCCAGTGTGTGGTGGGATAATGCCTTACTGGTCAAACAGATGGAAGAGGCGCTAAGCGATGGCCGCCTGGCTAACAAATCGCTATATCTGGCGGTTGCCAATACACTTGCCAAAGGCGTGTCTATTGATCAGGTCAGATCTGGCAGCGATCAGGAAAGCAGGCATATTCGTTCCATACTCAAACTGGTCGATACACTGGATGCGCATCCACAAAGCGGTTTGCGCTGGAAGTGGAAATACTACCCGGACGAAGGCCATGGTTCTATTCCGATTTTGGCCGAGTATGACGGCTTGAATTTCTTGTTTGATTTTTACAAGATGGCTGATTTTGTGCGCTTGTATGATGCGAAGATAGATGGTGCAGGTGAACTGAAACATCAGTTTGAAAAAATCAGCGCGCGTATGGGCTATAAGCTTTTGCCCGATCTTGAAACGATGGATTGGTTGGGACAGCATTTCTTGCGTGAGAAAAAATTGAAGAATGCCCATGATTTTCTCAGCGCGAACGTGGAAAATTATCCACGCAATGCCTTGTCCCATGAAGGTATGGGTGATTACTACCTAGCTGCAAATGAGCAGACCAAAGCGAAAGAAGCCTATCAGCAAGCCGTGAAACTGGATGTCGGTTCCAAGGCTAAAGGAAAGCTGGAGAAATTAACGAAGTAAAAATAAGTACCAGTATCGTGAACGCTGTTGATACCTGTTGATGATGTTTTATTAGCCAATCGCTTTTACTGCACACCACGAAAGTCGCTGGATTCCTGCCTGCGCACACTGTTGTCTGGAATAATTATATTGACTCATTCGGAGCGTCAAGTACGAACAGCGTTCCGGCGATTTTTCTAAGTCGGAGATTTAATTCTGCAATTGGATAATTTTTGCCAGCGATCATGCTTGAAGCTCCTTCCCCTTCAAGGGGAAGGTTGGGATGGGGATGGGTTTCTGAAGTAAAATCATTTGCTGCCAATCTACCGAAACCCATCCCCACCCTAGCCCTCCCCTTAAAGGGAGGGAATTTACTCGTTATTGCTTGTCAAGGACATTATTCCGGACAGCAGTGTGCCTGCGCAGGAATGACGATTTGGGAGGTATGAGGATTATCATTCGCTAACGCAAATAAGAATTCTAATTTGTTGAGGATACTATTCTGGTGGCGCAATTTAAGGTCTCTCCAGCGCAGGCTGGAGCCCAGTGGCGTTCTTCAACTGACAGATAATGCCGGTTATTGGCATCGCAAAGGCATCAATGCTTCTCGACCTTGCTCTGGTTAATTTCATCCAGCCCGTCGGCATCCAGATGCGCAATATCACCCCATTGCACCAGTTTGATTTCTTTACCCGTCACTTCAAAGCGGTTGATGCTGGCGTTGTAGATGGTCACTTCACGTGGGGCGTTCAGCGGTAAATCATTGGCGGCACGGTAGGCACATTCGAGTACGCCACCGTGAGCAACCAGTGCAATTTTCTTGCCCTCGAATTGTTTGGCATAGTGCAGCACATGTTCCATGACGCGCTTGTGGAACTGGCGTATGGTTTCGCCTTCGTTTTCACCGGGTGGGAATTGGGCATCTGGTTCATGCGCCTGCCAGGCGTTATATTCCTTGCGGTACAAGCTGGGCAGCTCGCTATACAGCTTGCCTTCAAAACCACCAAAACAGCGCTCACGCAAACCCTTGTCTATACGGGTGCTGACGCCTTGCAGGCGGGCGATTTCACCGGCGGTTTGCACGGCGCGCTGCAAATCGCTGGAGACTATCGCGTGCAGTTTTTCATTTTGCAAAGCCCAGGCCAGTGCCTTTGCCTGGCGCGTGCCTTCTGCATTCAGCGGGATATCGAGATGGCCTTGCAAACGGCGTTCGGCATTCCAGGCGGTTTCGCCGTGGCGTATCAATAAAATTTCTGTGGGTTTCATTTGTTTATTTTGTTCTTATTTTGTTCTTATTTTGTTTTTAGCCAGAAGGTGACGGGACCATCATTGGTCAGTGAGACCTTCATGTCGGCACCAAAGCTGCCGGTTTCTACCTGCGCATGTTTGCTGCGCGCCTGGGCAACAAAGTAATCGAATAATTGCCTGCCCAGTTCTGGTGGTGCAGCCGGTGTGAAAGACGGCCGCGTGCCGGAATTGGTATCTGCCGCCAGCGTGAATTGCGGTACCAAGAGCAAGCCGCCTTGTAGATCTGTGACGCTGCGATTCATCTTGCCCGCGTCGTCAGAGAATACGCGGTAGGAGAGTAATTTTTTTAGCAGGTCGTCGGCCTGTTTTTCAGTGTCTTCGCGCTCGGCGCAGACCAGGACCATCAGGCCGGTATTGATGGCGCCTATGGTGTTGCCATCAACGACGACTGTGGCTTCTGTAACTCTTTGGAGTAGGGCGATCATGGGGGGTAATTGGTATCGTTGCTTGGGGGCGGAGAGAAGGGGCGAAATCTCGTAGGTTGGGCAGAACTCGTACGTTGGGCCGGGCCTCGCTAGGCTACGCCTTATCAGCCCAACACTTAGCCTAAGCAAACATATACGTTATTTAAACGTCCAGTGTTGGGCTGATGAAGCGTAGCCCAACCTACGAGGATTGAAACATCAGGCCGTCAAAGTCACTTTCGCAAACTTGCGCTTGCCGACTTGCAGCACGAAAGTACCTGCTTCCACTTTCAAGCCCTTGTCACTGATAACAACGGAATCTATACGCACGCCGCCTTGCTCCACCATACGCAGGGCTTCAGATGATGATGCGCAAAGATTCGTTTGCTTTAACAATTGGCCTATGCCAATTGGCGCACCGCTGACGCTGACTTCTGGCAGATCATCTGGTATTCCACCTTTGGTAACATTGACAAAATTCGCCAGCGCATCTTCCGCCGCCTGCCTGTTATGGAAGCGCGTTACGATTTCCTGCGCAATCGCTACCTTTATATCGCGCGGGTTCTGGCCTTCAGCCACGGCTTTTTTGTACGCAGCGATCTGCTCCAGCGAGCAGAACGACAGCAGCTCATAGTACCGCCACATCATGACATCAGAAATACTCATGATCTTGGCGAACATGGTATTGGCCGGTTCAGTGATGGCGATGTAGTTGTTCTTGGACTTCGACATCTTCTCAACGCCGTCCAGGCCTTCGAGCAAAGGCATGGTCAAAATACATTGCGGCTCTTGTCCATAATCTTTTTGCAGTTCACGACCTACCAGCAGGTTGAATTTCTGGTCAGTGCCACCAAGTTCCAGGTCTGATTTCAGGGCGACAGAATCATAACCCTGCATCAGTGGGTACAAGAATTCATGCACGGAAATAGGTGTGCCTGCCTTGAAGCGTTTGGTGAAGTCATCGCGCTCCATCATGCGGGCGACGGTATATTTGGATGATAACTGGATCATGCCACGTGCACCGAGTGGATCTGACCATTCAGAGTTGTAGCGTATTTCGGTTTTGCTGGCGTCCAGCACCAAAGCTGCCTGCTTGAAATAAGTCTGGGCATTGTCTTCGATTTGCTCGCGGGTCAGTGGTGGGCGGGTGGCGTTGCGGCCGGACGGGTCACCGATCATGGAGGTGAAGTCACCAATCAAAAAGATCACGGTATGGCCCAGATCTTGCAGCTGGCGCATCTTGTTGAGCACGACGGTGTGGCCCAGGTGCAAATCTGGTGCAGTCGGGTCAAGGCCCAGCTTGATGCGCAGGGGTTTGCCGGTCTGTTCGCTACGTGCCAGTTTTTGGGCAAATTCGGATTCGATGAGCAGTTCATCAACGCCGCGTTTGGTTACCGCCAGGGCGTGCTGCACCGCATCAGACAAGGGCAGGATTTTGCTGGCGTTGCCAGTGTTTTCAGAGGAGCTGGAATTATGTTCAGAAGTCATCTTTAATGGAAATCAATTTTTTTGTAACACCGCTGGTCGAATTTCAAATCTGAATCCATAATCAGCGTTTGCCAAATTCTGGGTGTTGGTTAATTTGCAGGGATTATCGCTTAAACCGGATGTCAGCAATTTACTTGCTAGTTCCCTGGTTTTATAATCCCGAACTTAGTGTTGCTGTCCTGATACCATGCACATTTTATGTGCATGACCATCTCACTGCAACGATCTCGAATTTTCGATAAAACAGTCAATTTTAACTTATTGCATGCGTCCAACAGATAAATTACTTCGATTAGTCTCTGGTGGCAGACTGTTGTTTGGCACCACACGCGCTTCGCGCATCGTTTCTGTTTCCGCACTCTTCTTTGCTGTTTGCGCATTTGGCGCTGCTGGTGTTGCTCCTTTGGCACCAGACGCGTCTGACCTGCCGGTCAAGCGCATCAAAGAAGAACTCAGCCTGCCTTCCCTGGATGAACAGGTCGCTGCACTTGAAGCGACTGATCAGCAATTCATCCGTGAAGCTACCTTCAAGAGCAGTGAGCAGTTAGCCACTTTCTTGCAGCGCATAGGCGTGGATGATGAAGAAGCGGCACAGTTCATCAAATCAGACAGTATTGCACGCGGTATCCTGCAATTCAGGGCTGACAAAACCGTTGCAGTGAAAACGGATGAAGAAGGTGAACTCCTGTGGTTGCAAACAACTGTCTCCGATGGCCCGGACAAACCAGTCAGAAACATCGTCATCAATCGCGATGCTCATGGCAAACTGACATCTTCTGATGTCACTGCCAAGCTCGAAAGACGTGTGGAAATGGCAACGGCTTATATCCGCACCGCCTTTTACCCGGCTGCCGACGATGCCATGATCCCCTACGGCGTCACTGAACAGGTCAAATCCATGTTCGAGACCAATGTTGATTACCAGCGCCTGCAAAAGGGTGACTATTTCAATATTGTCTATGAAAGCTTCTGGCAAAACGGTGAGCGCGTCCGCACTGGTCGTGTACTCGCAGGTGAATTCAGCAATTCTGGCAAGCTGTATCAGGCTGCCTGGTTTGAAGAAGCTGGCGGCAAGGGGGGTTATTACACTTTTGACGGCAAGTCCCTCAAAAAAGCCTTCCTGAAGTCACCGATAGAATTTACCCGTGTGTCTTCCGGCTTCTCCATGCGTGTGCATCCTATCTCCGGTCAATGGAAGGCGCACAAGGGTGTTGATTTTGCAGCAGCGACTGGTACGCCTATCCGCGCCTCGGCTGATGGCGTGGTTGATTCGGCCGCGCCCAGCAATGGTTATGGCAACTTGGTCGTGCTCAAGCACTGGAATAACTACAGCACAGCCTACGCCCACATGAGCCGTTTTGCTCCCGGCATACACAAGGGCAGCAAGGTCAGCCAAGGTGATGTCATTGGTTATGTCGGCACTACCGGCTGGTCCACTGGCCCGCATCTGCATTATGAGTTCCGCGTCAATAATGAAGCGCGTGATCCGATGAGCATCAACATGACAGAGGCAGCGCCTCTGGCAGCCGCTGAAATGAGCCGCTTCAAAGGTTTTGCTGGCGACATGATTCACCGCTTCAACTTGCTGCATCCTGAACGCATGGCAGAAGTCATGCGTCTGGCGGCCAAGCGCTCATAAGCCTTGGCGGGTTTGGCTGGTTTGGCAGGGGGCGAAGTTATCATACGCAAGGCAGAGACAGAGGATGTCTCTGCCTTGACTGTATTGATATTGCAAGTCTGGCTTGATACCTATGTCAAGCATGGCATCAAAAAGTCGATTGCCGATTATGTGCTGTCTGAACTGACAGCAGCACGCACCGCCGCTTATCTCGCGCAAGAACATACCCACATCCTGCTGGCAGAAATGGATGGCCATCTGGTTGGCTATTGTCAGACCCTGAACGGCAAACGCAATGACCAGGTGCAGGCTGAACGCCAGGCCGAGCTCGACCATCTGTATGTGCATCCTGGGTTCTTTAGTCGCGGCATAGGCCGCCGCTTGCTGGCTGAAGCTGAAGAACATTTACGTTCTCTTGGCGTACAGCAACTCTGGCTGACAGCCTGGGTCGGCAACGATAAAGCCCTGCGCTTTTATCCCAGTACTGGTTATGCCGACATAGGTGCCACCGTCTTCCGCATGGAAAATGAAGAAGTCGCCAACAGAATTTTCTGCAAGACGCTGTAATACTCAATTGATTCTTCTATACTCATGCTGATCAACATACGGGTGGAATCAGCATGCTGCACAATCAAAACAATACGGCAAACATCTACATAGGCCTGATGTCAGGCACCAGCCTCGATGGCGTGGATGGTGTCATGGTGCGTCTGCCCGATTCAGTTGATGCTGCTGCTGATGCTGACACCGGTATGCAAATTATCGCGACTGCCTATATCCCCTTTGACCCAGACTTGCGCCAGCAAGCCATGCGCCTGCAGCAGGCCAGTGACAATGAACTGCATCACGAAGCACTGCTGGCAAATGCACTCGCCAGCACCTATGCCGCTTGCGTCAAAAAGCTGCAGGCATGTGCGCCGGAACATACCGTGCATGCCATAGGCGCACATGGCCAGACTATCCGGCACAGGCCAGAGCTAGGCTATACCCGCCAGACCAATAACCCTTCTTTGATGGCAGAGTTGACGGGGATAGATGTTATTGCTGACTTCCGCAGCCGTGATGTCGCTGCCGGTGGCCAGGGTGCGCCGCTGGTACCCGCCTTTCACCGTGCCGTATTTGGCCGCGCGGGTGCTTCCAGCGTGGTTGCCAATATCGGCGGCATCAGCAATATCAGCGTGCTCGCGGCAGATGGCAGTACCCGTGGTTTTGATACCGGCCCCGGCAATGTATTGATGGATGCCTGGGTGCTGCAACATCAGGGTAAAAGCTATGATGCGAATGGTGACTGGGCAGCACAGGGCGCAGTCATACCAACCCTCTTGGAAAGCCTGATGGACGAAGCTTATCTGCAGATGCCACCACCCAAAAGCACGGGGCGTGATTTGTTTCATCCCGCATGGCTGCAAGGCAAGCTGCAGGGATTCGAGGCTGCATCGCCTGTCGATGTGCAGGCAACTTTATGTGAGTTTACCGCGCTGACGCTGGCTAATGATATTGCCCGCCATGCTGCCGATGCCGCCCATGTTTATGTCTGCGGTGGTGGCGCTCTCAATCATCAGCTCATGCAGCGCTTGCAGACTTTGCTGACAACGCAATCATGTGCTGCTGTCGTCAGCAGCACTGCGGTGCTCGGTGTCGCACCTGAACAGGTAGAGGCCCTGGCCTTCGCCTGGCTGGCACAGCGCTTTTGCCTGCGCTTGCCAGGGAATTTGCCCGATGTGACGGGTGCTGCAGGCGGGCGAATTTTGGGTGCCCTCTACCCCGCGTAGTTTAGCAGGGTGCGCCGTGCGCACCGTAGTCACGCGTGTAAATCCATGCATGCAAATATAGGCAGGCTGGTGCGCACGGCGCACCCTGTAAAAGCGCAGGCGACAGCTAGTGGACTGTAACGGTGAAAGCGGAAGTGAAGGACATGTGCCCGGCGAACCAGGGCAAGGCCGGGTTTGCATAATTACACAGCGATAGCGGGGCTATCGCGAGTATTTGCAACGCAGTCATGGTCGTCGCGCGCATGGCAGGCACTTCGCTTTTCACTGTTACAGTCCACTAGTCCCAAGTTTCTATACAATGGCAAATCAATACTGATACTTTGAGATTGCTTTATGACCCAACTGATTTATGTCGCCGACCCCATGTGTTCCTGGTGCTATGGGTTCGGGCCAGAATTGCTGGCTTTTCTTGATACCGTGCCACATGCCAAAATTGACCTGATCATGGGCGGTTTGCGCGCCTATAACAAACAAGTGCTGGATGATGCTACGCGCAACACTATCATGGGGCACTGGCAGCAGGTGGCAGTGCGTAGTGGCCTGCCTTTCAGTGACACTGCCATGTCACAGCCCGGCTTTGTGTATGACACCGAGCCCGCCTGCCGCGCCGTGGTGACTGCGCGCACGCTGACTGACGATGATACCGGGCGGTCTGCACTGGCCGTCTTCCATGCGGTGCAGCATGGCTTTTATGCGCAAGGGCGTGATGTGCGTGATCCGGCAGTCTTGTCTGAACTTGCCGTCGCTGCGATGAACAAGGTCGAAGGTGAGGGCAGTTTTGATGTGGCCAGCTTTGCCGAAACCCTGGTGTCACCGATGGCCATGTCAGATGCGCGCGAGCATTTTGAGCAGGCAAAAAACTGGGGAATACGCGGCTTTCCGGCGCTCTTGCTCGTGCATGAAGGTGCTCTACACATGCTCGCTTCTGGCTACACCACGCGTGATGATCTGATCTCTACTTTCCAGGCACTGACACAACAATGACAAATAGCATGACTCCACATTTACAGATTGCCCCTATCGCTCCAAATGGCCCTGAATTTTCCCGCATCGTACTTGGCCTGTGGCGGCTCGCCAGTTGGCAGATGACAGCACAGCAAAGAGTGACTTTTCTTGAGAAGGCACTGGCGCTTGGCATTAACACCATAGACCAGGCAGATATCTATGGCAATTACGAAAGTGAGCAATTGCTCGGTGAGGCGATAGCGCTGGCACCGCATCTGCGCGACAAGTTCCAGTTCGTCAGCAAATGTGGCATCAAGCTGGTGTCTGATAATCGCCCTGCCCATGGCATGCAGCATTACGATACCAGTGCCGCACACATCATTGCATCCGCAGAACAATCATTGCATGCGATGCAAATAGAACAGCTGGATTTACTGCTGATACACAGGCCAGACCCCCTCATGGATGCCGATGAAATCGCCGGTGCTTTCCAGCATTTGCAAGACAGTGGCAAGGTCAGGCATTTTGGCGTGTCAAACTTCACCAACAGTCAATTTGAATTGCTGGCATCCCGCTTCCCGCTGGTGACCAACCAGGTTGAATTATCGCTCCTGCATATGCAGCCCCTGCACGATGGCACGCTGGATTTGTGTCAGCGCCTGCGCATTGCACCTATGATCTGGTCGGCCCTTGGCGGTGGCAGCCTGTTCCGTCCCCTGCATGAGCAGGACGAACGTGGCCAGAGTATCAGCACTGTGCTGGCCCGCATTGCTGCAGAGCTTGATAGCAGCCCCAGTACCATTGCCCTTGCCTGGATTTTGCAACATCCATCCCGGCCAATGGTGCTGACGGGTTCAGGCCGTATCGCCGCGATTGAAGAAGCAGTCAATGCTACTGCCATCAAACTCAGCCGTGAACAATGGTTTGCCCTGTGGTGTGCGTCTGCGGGCAAAAACGTAGATTAGTCGGGATTGACAGGCACTGATTGATCAGTTTGTTGATCAACCAGCCTGCCAAATAGCCATATTGTTGCCTTGTGTAAAGTCATTTGTCGCTTTTTGCGAGCAAGGCCGCAATTTCTGTTTGAATCGATAAATGTTGGTATATTATTACCTTTCTGGCCGCTAAATCTGGTCTGGCCCGTTTCGTGATGTGATTGCAGAAGGACAGGATTTGTGACTGTTTTTCAATTCATCCGCAGTAATTTCATGGTGAGCTCTTCGGCACTTGGGGAAACCCATCAGTGGCGTGAGCAGGTTCTGTCGGCCATCCTGTTTTTTGTACTCGCACTTGGTGGCGCAACAGCCATACCCAGCATCGTGCTGGCCATCAGTGAAAACCTGTGGTCAGTCGTCGTGGTGGATATTTTTGCCCTGGGCTGGGTTGCCACGATCTGGCGCCTGCCTTTTTTGAGTTATCAGCAACGCGCCTGGAATTTTTTGCTTTTCCTGTATCTCCTCGGTGTCTGGTTCCTCATCAAGGTCGGCCTGACTGGCTTGATTTATTTACTGGCATTCCCGGTACTGACCTCGTTGCTGCTGAACATGCGGCTGTCCATGTATGCGCTGGTGCTGGCTTCAGTGAGCTTGCTGGGGGTGGGCTATATCTCTGATTCCAATTTGCATGTCTATGGCTTTGATTCCCACCCCTTCATGCAACTGGTGGTGGTGACCATCAATTTCAGTTTTATCACAGCCGTTATGTCCATTTCTTGCAGCGTGTTGTTGCATAGGCTGGATAGTTCTCTTGAACATCAGCATGTCATCGCTGCTTCATTGCAACACGGGCAATCTTCACTAAAAGCAGCGAACGAAGAATTGCGCCTGATTGTTGCTGCCGTGGCGCGTCTCAATGACATCGTCATGATCATCAAGGTCGATATTGATGGCGCCGGAAAGCGCCGTCTCAAGATCGTCTTCGTCAATGATGCCTTCGTGCGCCAGACCGGTTTTAAAAGTGAGGATGTCATCGACAAGTCCCCGGTTTTTTTGCAGGGGCCGCGCACCCAGGTAGATGAAGTCGATAAACTCAACCAGGCATTGCTGTCTTATGAATCGGTTCATATAGAACTGATTTGCTACACCCACGATGGCAGTGAATTCTGGATGGAGGCTGACGTGGTACCGCTGGCTGACGAGCACGGTCTGTTCAGCCACTGGGTTGCTACTGGCCGCGATATCAGCGACCGCAAAAAAGCCCAGGAACATATACACAGGCTGGCCTATTTCGATGTGCTGACAGGCTTGCCGAATCGCCGCCTCTTGCTGGACCGCATGAGCATACTGCTGGCCACCGCCAGACGCAGCAACATGGTCAGTGCCGTGCTGTTCATCGATCTCGACCATTTCAAATACATCAATGATGCGCGCGGCCATGCTGTTGGCGATGCCTTGCTGAACCTGGTCGCGCAAAGACTCTCCAGCAGCCTGCGCGAAGTGGATACGGTGGCCCATATAGGCGGTGATGAATTCGTCGTCATGCTTTGCCACATCTCGAATAATGTGGCAGCAGGTGCCCACGCAGCACAGGCTGTGGCTGAGAAAATCCGTCATTCGATCTCACAGTTTTTTGACATCAATGGCCTGCAATACAGCACGACCTGCAGCATAGGCGTGACCCTGTTGCCAAGAGAAAACCAGAATTCGCACGACCTGCTGCGTGAAGCAGATACCGCCATGTACCGCGCCAAGAGCAGTGGCCGCAACCAGATCGCTTTTTATGAAACCGGCATGCAGACCGAGGTCGAGCAAAGGCTGACCATGGAAAGGGAACTGGGCGAAGCCATCTCAGGTGGGCAGCTGTATATGTATATCCAGGCCCAGGTCGATAGACTGGGTCGGCCAGTGGGTGGTGAAATGCTGATGCGCTGGATACACCCTGAGCGTGGATTTGTGTCACCCGCGCTGTTCATCCCCGTGGCAGAAGAATCCGGCATGATCTTGCGGCTCGGTGACTGGGTGCTTGAACAGGGCTGCCTGGCCCTGCTGCAATTACAGGCGGCAGGCTGGGACATCCCCCTGTCTGTCAATGTCAGCCCCAAGCAATTCCGTCAGCCAGATTTTGTAGGAAAAGTCAGGCGCGTCTTGCGCTACACTGGCGCGTCGCCATCACGCCTGATCTTTGAAGTGACAGAGGGCCTGCTCATTGATAACCTGCAAGACACCATTGCCCGCATGCTGGAATTGACGACGCTGGGCATACGTTTTTCCATCGATGATTTTGGTACCGGCTATTCCAGCCTGGCTTACCTCAAACGCCTGCCTTTGTATGAACTCAAGATAGACAAGAGTTTTGTTCACGATACGCCGGGTGATGCGAATGGCACGGCCATCGTGCAATCGATATTGTCGATGGCATCCCACCTGGGTTTGCGTGTGGTGGCAGAAGGGGTGGAGACCAAGGAGCAGGCAGAATTTTTGATCGCCAACGGTTGCGCATCCATGCAGGGCTTCTTGTTCGCCCGCCCCATGCCGCTGGACAAATGGCTGGCCCTGCAAAAACAGATAGAGCAACCGGGTCAGGAGAGCAGCAGGGTGGTGTAGCGCAGACAGCTTTGCGGTGCACATAGGCTAATTTTAAACGTAGCCGTGTTGTAGGGCGCATGGTAATGCGCCGCATGCCATTTCAACTCCCAGGGGAAAGATGTTTGCCGTGCGTGGCGCGCACCATTGTTTACAACAAATATAGGTTTGCAGTAGCATGTCCGTGTCTCAAACGGTGTGCATGGCGCACCCTGCAAAACCAGTCACTAAGCCTGCTGATAAGTCGCCTGCATCCAGTCGATGAACAACTGCACCTCGGGCCGTATATTTGCCTGGGCCTCATGCACCAGGTAATAGGCATGCGGTGGCGTTGCCAGTTGCGTATCAAACACACGCACGACTTCACCCCGGTTGATCATCTCCTGGGCAAAATGCTGGCGTGTCAGGCCTATGCCATGGCCATGCTTGACTGCTTCCAGCAACAGGCCGAGGTCATCGATGCGCAAGCCTGTCGTTGGTTCTGGCCAGTCCAGTCCCGCCACTTCAAACCATGGCTGCCAGGGTTCCAGCGCAGACCGCAAGAGTCTGGCATGACGCAGGTCTGCCGGCGTCTGTATCGACGGCAAAGATTTCAGGTAAGCCGGGCTGGCGACGGCAAAGCTGGGTTCGACAAATAATTTCTTGGTGACCAGATTAGGATATTCACCGGCGCCAAAACGCACCTCTACATCACTTTCTGACAAGCTCAGGTCATATAGCGGCACAAACAGATAGACTTCAATTTCTATATCGGGATACTGGTGCATGAATTCAGCCAGGCGTGGCATGAACATATAGCGCGCAAAGGTAGGCGGTACCGTCACCTTGACGCGCAACTGGCTGTGCGTGATCTTGTTTGGCAGCGGGAAATCAGACAAGGTGCGCAAGGCTACCCGCACCACATCAAGGTAACGGCGACCAAACTCAGTCAGCGTGACACTGCGCCCTTCACGTACAAAAACGCGCTCGCACAAATGTTCTTCCAGCAGACGTATGCGGTGCGACAGTGCAGAAGGTGTGATGCACAATTCCTCTGCCGCAATCGCAAAAGAACTATGCCGCGCCGCAGCCTCAAAAGCAGATAATGCATGTACCGGTGGTAATCGTGTTGCCATACTCTTCCTGATTTGTTTTATGTAGCGTACTCAAGCACTCGTTAAGAGATCACCTGTAAATCCGGTTGTCGCAATAAAAGACACAGAGGAATTTCGCATATCCTTCGCTTGCTGTTCTCTTTGCTTACTCTGTGCTTACTCTGTGACTCAGTGTCTCTGTGGTGAGTGTTTTTACCAAATTGAATACGGTCTCGATTTATTCTTCAACCTCATCCCACGCAATAATTTTGCCCGGGTTTAAAATATTCTTGGGATCAAATGCATGCTTGAGCATACGCATCATGTGTATCGCATCTGCTCCATGTTCTTCTATCAAAAATCCCATTTTGTGTATGCCCACGCCATGTTCGCCCGTACAGGTACCATCCATCGCAATCGCCCGCGTCACCATGCGCTGGTTGATGGATTCTGCCACTGCAATTTCATCAGTGCTGTCCGGATCTACCAGCATCAGTACATGGAAATTACCATCACCAACATGGCCGATGATGGAATAGGTAATGCCATGGTTTTCACAATCGATCTGGGTCTCGCTGATACATTCAGCCAGGCGTGAAATCGGCACACAGCAATCGGTAGAAATAGAACGTGAACCTGGCCGTAATTGTAGCAGCGCAAAATAGGCATTATGCCGCGCAGCCCACAGGCGGCTGCGGTCTTCTGGCCTGGTGGCCCATTCAAAATCACCGGCACCATTGGCTGCTGCAATTTCTTGCACCAGCTCCGCCTGTTCTTTCACGCCATGTTCTGTGCCATGAAATTCAAACAGCAGTAAGGGCTTGACTGGCAAATTCAGCTTGTCATGTGCATTGATGGCACGCACACCATTCGCATCCAGAAATTCTACCCGCGCAATTGGCACGCCCATCTGTATGGTCTGGATAAC
This sequence comes from Undibacterium sp. TC9W, assembly GCF_049339865.1. Taxonomy (NCBI): domain Bacteria; kingdom Pseudomonadati; phylum Pseudomonadota; class Betaproteobacteria; order Burkholderiales; family Oxalobacteraceae; genus Undibacterium; species Undibacterium sp. TC9W. The sequence goes on from NZ_JBMPPJ010000004.1 coordinate 65,866, forward strand.
GGTATTCACCGCATCGGCATTATCAGGGAAGCTGCACACCGCAGCCGAGATGGCTTCCGGCAAGGGATAAAGTTTGACGGTAACTTCTGTGATAATGCCCAGCGTGCCTTCACTGCCAACAAACACCCGCGTCAGATCGTAACCGGCAGATGATTTTTTTGCGCGCGAACCCGTGCGTATGATGCGGCCATCGGCAGTCACCACCGTCAGCGCCATAACGTTTTCACGCATGGTGCCATAGCGCACCGCATTCGTGCCGGATGCCCGCGTGGCTGCCATGCCACCGAGGCTGGCATCGGCACCCGGGTCTATCGGGAAGAACAGGCCTGTGTCGCGTATCTCGGTATTCAATTGCTTGCGCGTCACGCCAGCCTGCACGGTAGCGGTCAAATCCTCGGCATGCACGGCCACCATCTTGTTCATCTGTGACAAGTCTATCGTCACGCCGCCATGCAGGGCCAGGATATGGCCTTCCAGCGAAGAACCGGCACCGTAGGGTATCACTGGCACATCATGCGCATGGCACAGTCTGACGATCTCGGCGACCTCTTCGGTGCTCTGGGCAAATACCACCGCCTCTGGCGGCATGGGGTCATACGAAGATTCATCGCGGCCATGATGCTCACGCACTGCCAGGGCGATGCTGCAACGGTCTTCCAGCAAGGCTTGCAAGGCATGCAGCAGGCCAGCGGGCAGGGGCTTTCTGACACTCGCCAAAATGGCAGGATGGTTCATAATGCGGTCCGTACAGATAGTGGTGCCCTCTATTATGCTGTGTCCGGCCAGATTTTGCCGTAAGCTTTCCAACTTCCTGCCTTATTTTATTTGCCAGCGGCAATCAGCGTTCAAATATTGCCTGCAAGGCAAGTAAAACCCTGCTGCACTGCTTCAGCCCAGTTGTATGGACTGCGCTTTGGCATCAGCCAGTTTGAACAGCAAATCTTCCAGTGCCGCCTCTGATACAGAACCCAGGTCTATGCTGACTTGCAGGGCTTCATCTTCCTGTGTAATGCCTGACATGAAATGCACGACCCCATACAGGCCCTCGGCATTTTTGACATTGTTATCCTCAACATCAAACCAGGCCATGAACCAGTCTGCCAGGGTAGTAGCTGCAACATCAGGCGCAAGGCCACTGATTTGCAAAGGTAGCCAGTCCCAGGTAAATGGGGTGATGCTTACCTCGGTACCAGACATGCTAAAGCCAAAGGGTTCAAATTCCAGCTGGGTTTTGGCATCCACCGTATGTGACTGTCCGGCATATTCACCCTCTACCGGTATCCAGTCTGCCCGGCAGGGCAAGGCCGGATTGCCTTCCAGAGCGAGTGCACCATCGGCATTGCGGTAAGCAGGTTCGACATGAGCATTATCCTGATTGATGGCAGCAGTCAGCACGGCAACATAAGAGGCGCGTATCGCGCTGAGTAATTGTGTAAGTGTCATGGCGAGATTATATTGATACGCGGCAAGCGGGGCAATCATGGCGGGTGTCCAAGCACCAATACCAGCTATGATGTGCACGCTGCCAGCGGAGAGGATGGTGTATTCAGAGTGTATTCGGGCAGATTTTGCCGTATCCTTTCACACTTCCTTATTTATTTTTCACTTAATTTATTTGCCATGGGTAATCGACTCTCAAAAATCGCAACACGTACCGGCGACAAAGGTACGACCGGCCTCGGTGATGGCAGCCGCGTCGCCAAAGACGCCCTGCGCGTGCACGCCATGGGTGACGTGGACGAACTCAATTCTCAGATCAGCGTCCTGCTGTGTGAAGACATGCCAGAGCAGATGAAGCAGGAATTGTTTTCCATCCAGCACGACCTGTTCGACATGGGCGGCGAACTCTGCATCCCCGGCTACACCATGATCACCGATGCCCAGGTAGAAAGGCTGGATGCGCTGCTGGAAAAATATAATGCAGACCTGCCACCGCTAAAAGACTTCATCCTGCCCGGAGGCTCCCGCGCCGCCGCCATCGCCAACGTCTGCCGCACCGTCTGCCGCCGCGCAGAACGCGCGATAGTCAGCGTAGGCAATGCCGAGGCTATCAATGAGGCACCAAGACAGTATATGAACCGTTTGTCGGATTTGTTGTTTGTGTTGTCGCGGGTGTTGAATAGGTATGCGGGGGGATCGGATGTGTTGTGGGAGAAAGAGCGCCAACGCTAGTCGGAACCCTGATTAAGCTACTGCGCGACGCGATTTTGGGCCTGCGATGCTCGCCGTACTAAAGTACGACTGCGCTTCTTAACCCAAACTAGCGCCGCTCGCTACACTTACTCAGGGTTTCTTGATTGAGTTGCAAATATAAAGACGGTCAATTTTCGATACACAAATTTATTACGGTAACTATAAGTTGAGTATCTAGGCTTGGATTAGATGACTAGAAATTCGCTCAAGAATCAAAAACTTGATGGTTATCGTTTGATTCGGCGATCGTGGGGCAGAATTAAGAGATGACGAACTACTCTGATAAATTCGAAAAAAAAATATGTCGAATTCATACGCTTCTCGCGGGTAGTGGATCTACAGTAACTTGGAACGATAAACTTCCTGATCCTGATAATCCAGATCAAACAAGACAAATTGATGTCACTGTTAAGAGCATTGATAGTTTGACCTTAATTGAATGCAGAATTCATAAAAAAGTTCAGGACGTAAAATGGATCGAAGAACTAATGGGGCGGCGATTAAGTTTACAGGCAGATGCTGTTATAGCGGTTTCCAATTCTGGTTTTACGTTGGGGGCAAAACAAAAAGCAAAGCAGTATGGAATAATACTTCGAGACTTGCAGAGTCTTAGTGAACGAGAAATTCAACAGTGGGGTCGGAATACCAGTGTACTTCTAACATTCTTAGAGTACGCAGAGGTGGAGATTAATTTTGTTGTAAAAAGTGTATTGGGACATACATCGTCCCTTGACAACATATTAAAAAGCTTTGAATGCACAAATACTTTATACGGCATATTTGAAATGGCTTCCGATGCAATAATTTCAAAAATTCCGACTAATAAGAAATGCCGTTTCAGCGCTAGCTTTAAAGCCCATAAACTTGCTATTACAGAAATACCAATTGAAGAAATAAGATTTAGAGCAATTGCAAAAAAAATAATACAAAATCTTCAAATACCGTCAGTTGTCGCCTATGACGCGCCGCACGTTAAAACTACTCAAAGGGAAGTGACTATTGCGGAAGTTGCATTTGGCGATTTTGAAATTACGCAGTCTTCAAACAATGTCTTTGTTGTCATTGATCTCTCTCCATTGGAATGTCCTCCCAACTCTCAATTTATATCCGTCAATTTTGATTTTGGTAGAACAGTAAAAATCAGACATATTGAAATTCTGGGGCCGCATCAATTTTCAATTCCGCTTGAAGCTATCAAATTTGGCTTGATAGTTGTTTAGTAAATTGCCCTCTTTAAACACCATCGCAATTGCTTTGGAAAAAATTAATTTTTTAAAAAACCGCAACTTAGCGCTGCGGGTTTTTGGGTGTAAGAGGTGCTAGTGTTTTACTTCACAAACCAACTTACTGCATATGCCACCCATGACTAACCGTGATGGATTGGCCAGTCAATGCATTGGTGCCAAAGGCCGCGAGGAATAGCGCAGTTTGGGCGACGTCTTGTACGGTCGTGAATTCGCCATCGACGGTTTCTTTCAGCATCACATTCTTGATGACTTCTGCTTCGGTGATGCCGAGTTCTTTTGCCTGTTCCGGGATTTGTTTATCGACCAGTGGGGTACGGACAAAGCCGGGGCAGATGACGTTGGCGCGGATATTGTTTTTGGCACCTTCTTTGGCAACGGTTTTTGCCAGACCGATCAGGCCATGCTTGGCTGTGACGTAAGGGGCTTTCAGTGGGGATGCTTCGTGGGAGTGGACTGAGCCCATGTAGATCACACTGCCGCCTTTGCCGCCAGCGATCATGGAACGCATGCAGGCGCGAGTGGTCAGGAATGCGCCGTCCAGATGGATAGCGAGCATTTTTTTCCAGTTATCCAGACTCAGGTCAACCAGCGGGCTGATGATTTGTATGCCTGCATTGCTGATCAGGATATCGATGTTGCCGTAGGCAGCGACTGCGTCAGCGACGCCTTTATCGACCTGTGTTTCGTCAGTCACATTCATCGCCACTGCCATGGCGGTACCACCGGATGCTTCGATTTCTTTGGCGGTGGCTTGTGCTGCTTCCAGGGCCATGTCGGCGATGACGATTTTTGCGCCTTGTTTGGCGTATTCGATGGCGATTTCTTTGCCTATGCCGCTGGCGGCACCGGTGATGAGGGCGACTTTATTATTGAGTAACATGTGAGTTCCTTTATTTGCTTATTTCTTGGTGGTGGCGAGGTAATCGTACGCAACTGTGCCGTAGGGCAGAGTCAGGTCAGAAAGGATATGAACAGCAGATAATACTTCCAGCACTGGCAAGCCAGCGATGGGGGCCAGCGCGTGCGGATGCAAATCAAGCGCACCCGGCCCACCCCATGCACCTTTGATGGTGACATCAGTGAGCTGGTACTGGACCAGTTCGCAGATGCGCGGCGTGCCATCGACATGGGGGATGATTTTCAATAAAAAGGTTGGGAGTTCCATGCCAGCCTTGATGGCGGCATGATCAAGCTTGGTATGCTTGAAACCCATGGTGCCGGTGGCAATGCGAAAGTCGCTGTAATCCAGTGTGCCAACCAGGGTGTCCTTGTGTACCCTGAGTTCGGGGTCACCGAGTTTTTTAGGAAAGCCCCACAACTCACGTCCAGCCGCAATTGGTGGATGATCATTCAGATACATGCTGTGCACATAAGCACCATGCACACCATCAAGTGTCACCGGGATGACCTGGCCGGATTCGCAATAATGCCCAAAGCCAGTTGAGTCTGGCATGTTGATAAACTCAAACTTGACGACAGGTTCTGCCAGCTTCAAAGGGGCGGGGATGATTTTTTCCAGCAGCTCAGGGTCAGTGCGGTAGGTGATGATCAGGTATTCCCTGTCGGTAAAGCGATAAGGCCCGGGTGGAAAGGCTGAGTTGGAATAAGGCATTGCAAAGGCGTTACGGCGGATTTCATCTTCTGTCATTTCTTTTCCTTGGCTAATGCGTGGGTGAGGGGATGCAGACGGTTAATGAAGACTACAAGGATGACTCAGTGTTGCGCTTATGGCCCTGTAATGGTCCGGTAAGTTCGTGCTCCGGGGTAAGTAATCGTCATGCCCATAGATTTATAGATATAGCCATATGCACATAAAAAAAGTGGGCTTATCTGTTTTTTAATGCATATATATTAATTTGCCAGGAAAACTAATGTGTATCAATTTGTAGGCGGTGGGCGCAGCGGCGTCCGATAGCTCCGGCAGCAGACACTTGAATTGACTGGTAAAGTGCATATATAGCTTGGCATATCGGTGCATAAGACCCTGGTTTGACGCACCATCAATTGGATAGCTGTTACAGCCTACTAGCCTGACAGCAGAAAGAAATATCATGAGTAAAGAAATCAGAATCGACTTCGTTTCGGACGTGTCATGCCCCTGGTGCATCATTGGTCTCAAATCACTGGAAAAGGCAATTGATCAAATAGGTGATGATGCCAAAGTGGATTTGCACTTCCAGCCCTTTGAATTAAATCCCACGATGGTGCCGGAAGGGCAGGACATTGCAGAACATCTGGCAGAGAAATACGGCGCGAGTCAGGAGCAGACCATCAAGAACCGCGAAATGATACGGGCCCGTGGTGCAGAGCTGGGTTTTGAGTTCAATATGGCGACGCGCAGCCGTATTTATAATACCTTTGATGCACACCGCCTGCTGCATTGGGCAGAAACACAGGGGCATCAACATGCCTTGAAGGTAGCGCTGTTTGAACTATATTTCAGCAAGGGTGAAAGCCCGGCTTCGCACGAGGCATTACTGCGGGTAGCGGGTGAAGTAGGGCTGGACACGGCAGAGGCTGCGCGCATTTTGGCGTCTGACGCTTATGCTGCAGAGGTACGTGAGACTGAGACTTTCTATCACCAGCAAGGTATCAATTCGGTACCGGCGATTATCATCAACGAGCGCCACCTGATTTCAGGCGGCCAGCCGCCAGAAGTATTTGAACGGGCGCTGCGCCAGATCATGACGCAGGAATAAGCTGTAACAGGAATAAACTGCAGCAGGAGAAAAAAGCATGGGCAATCCCATGCTTTTTTTGAAGGCTATTCAATCACCCTTGAAGTTACGGGGGGATGAATAGCTGAATGCTTGCCTGGGGCTACTCCCAGGCTGCATCGCTCTCCTGCTTAAGGCGTGATCTCCAGCGATTGCAAGAACTTGTCAGCCACTTCTGCGGCCTTTTTGTCTTGCGGCGCATGACCTGCCTGCTGCATGTAGATAGTATGTGGGGCAACGTAGGCGCGCAAAACAAAATCCTGATTCTCAAGCCTGCCTTTTACCTGCTTGCCTTTCAGGTTTGAATTTGGCAGGTCTATATCTTTCCAGCCGCCATCGCTATCCAGCAAAAACTTGTTAACAAAGCTTCTGCGCATATTGTCCAGCATGGTGTTCAGGTAGGCGGTTTCATAACCTGGCGCCGAGCCATCGTCCTGGCGAAACTCCAGCACACCCAGCATGAGCGTACTGCCGCCAGCTTCCATCGTGTAAGTGGTGCGCTTGTAGGGTGCACCCTTGCGCTCGGGCATGGTTTCTTCGGTTTTTTCTGGCGTGCCTGCCGCCCAGAATTTGACGTGCTTGTCATCTGTCGTCACTACCTGCCCCCCAGCATCTGCGGCTTGCGCGTATCCGCAAGACAGCGCACCTAGCAGGAGGATGGCTGACCAGAGCCGTTTGGAGTGTATCTGCATACTGGTTTCCTTTAAAAATTCCTGGAGTATTGTGGCAGTGTAGTATTTGCGTGCTTTCTATCCACACACTGCACATGTAAAAACTGCGGTGCAATGATTATATTGATGTAGTGCACCCAGTTCAAATACCAGGCGATCAGCGGCAATGCTGGGCGATGTATGGTAGCCCGTACGCATTGTTGTATCCCTAAGCTGCGTTTCTTTTACATGTTGCTTCTTGTATTATATGCAAAGACTAAGATTTTCTGTTTTTGTATCAAGGTTCTTTACCAGGCACTGCCAACTTACTCACTTAAATTATGCGACTTCACACAGTTACTACCCCATTCTTGCTATTGGCACTTGCTTCTGTCGCCAGTGCTGAGGAGACAAAATGCGACTCTTATACCTTTACAGAAGATCACAGCAAGTTGGCATTGGTCAGCGTTAAGGCAGATGCAGAGCAAAAACTGTATTTCTACAAGGATGAAAAGTCCTGCCCAGAAAAGGGCGATGCCTGCAAGACCAAGGCTTATGTGCTGACAGGTGATGAGTTGGTCAGCAATCAGCGCAGGGGAGATTGGGTATGCGCCTGGTATCCCGGTGCCAAACGTGAGACCGTGGGCTGGGTCAGGGCGGACAGCTTGCAGAACAAAATAAGCCATGCAGAAGCTGCTGCGGCGAAGCCAGAAGACTGGCTGGGCAAGTGGAATTACTATAAGTACGCCGAACTGAATATCAAGAAAAAAGGAAAATCACTAGGCTATGACGGCAATGCCGTGTGGGACGGCGGCGGTGGCAATGTCCATGTCGGCGACATATCCGGAACGATGACGCCACAGGCCAATAAGGCTGTGTTGAAAGACAGTGCAGAAGACGATGGCTGCAAACTGGAACTGAGTTTGCTTGGCCCTTATCTGGTCGTTAAAGATAATAATGTCTGTGGTGGTATGAACGTCAGTTTCAGGGGCGTTTACCGTAAAACCAGGCAGAAATAATAATCTTTCCTGCGTTTGTAGCGCCAAACAAAGACGGGCATGGTTTTCTTCTCAGGGTAGGGAGTTCTGGTGGAGATGTGCCACATTTTTTAGCAAGCACAGTCTAAGCTAATCTGGCTTTTGTGCTCCTGCGCATAATTCTGTAAAGAGCGGGTACCAGCGATGTACCGGGTACCAGACTTGATGTATTGTAATGATTCACTTCTCTCTGGCCCACAATGATGCATCAGCTGACGCAAATACAAACCCGTTCCTGGATTTTTGTTTTATCTTTTCTCCCGGTTTTATTTTTGCTCACGGGTAGCGTCCAGGCGGCTTCGCTGGATGAGGCCAGTAGCAACGCAATAGCGAAGGAAATTCAGGCCATGGTGAAAACCAGGGAAAGTAAAATTCCTGAATTTGTCGTACGTGAAGCGACCCCTGAGCGTATCGACCTCTTCTATAACTCGCTGCAGTTAAGTCAGCAACCCACGATTATTCGTGAAAATGGTTTGATTTTTGCCGGTCGTGGCAAGCTATTGAATTTCAATAAACCATCCGATGTGCTTGGCAAAATGGAGGCATGGTTTCCAGACGAGTTCGCGGCGGCACGTGCCATGAAAGAACCGCGTTTCTTTGGCAAGATCAGTCTGTTCGGCCCATATCAGGATTGGGATGCAGAGCCTGCCGCTTTCATCGCGCTGTGGAAGTGCACGCCGCAATCCGCCTGGGTCAGGCCTGCTGCCAATCCATTTATGCGCCGCCGTGGTCAGGATTTGTTGTTCATGCCAGGCGCAGCGAATAGTTCTGCGGTTCGAGAATATGACTTTGCTCATTGTATTCAGCAGCGCATTGGTTTTCAGGCTGCTTTTACTGATGCTGAAGTCGCCAGGAAGCAGCAAGATAGAAAGAAAGTTGCGGACAAGGTGGTGCCGGTACTGGTACAAAAATTCACGCAGTTGCTGGCGGCCAGCCGTTGCAACGGTACCGGGCCTGATGATTGCGTGCTGGTGATGCGCCAGTGGGCCAGCCTGGCACCAGCCGATGCGGTGCTGGCGAAGACCATGCAAACACTGGAAGCTGAGCTGGCGCTGGATGCTCCTGCGGTGACATCCCAGGCAAGCTCGCCAACTCAAAAAGCTGGCAAGCGCGGAGAAGATGGGCTGCCGCAATTTGATGACGTGCTGCGACGTGCAGCCTATCTGCGGGCCAAACTCCAGTCTGTCCTGGCTGCGCCATCTGCCTGGCCTGTAAACGCACTGACAACGACCCTGCAGCAAATGACGGCGCTGCGCATCGCCGCTATCCCGGCCATGGCACACAATAGCCAGTTGTATGAGATTGGTTATCGCAATGAAGCTATTAATCCCTGGGCTGTGGTGGCAGAGCGCATTGACCGTTCACCACAACTCTGGGATGCGGTACTGGCAGAGTTGCAGCGTATGGGCAAGCCAGTTGGCGATGATTGCAGTCTCATCAGTCAATGGTTGACTCATGCAGGTGCAGGCATGAGCAGTGAATATGCTTTGCTGCATCTGGCTGATAAGCCAGCTTCATCCTGTGTGGCGCCAAACTGGGAATGGTTGAGGCAGGATAAAGTGCCTGCAGCGCAGTCAGAAAAAGCAGAAAAATCAGAATCTGCGCTTGAACTGCGTGGGCGCTTTATTGATTACCTGAACCATACTGAATCCGCTGCCTTGCGTGAGTTGATATTGGAGAAGCTGACATCAAATGGCACCGTCTGTTTTAGCCAGCCAGCACCCGCAGTATGGTTGCGTGAATTATGCGAGAAATGGATATCCGAGCCGCAAACCGTTACGCTCAAACTTGCGCACAGTAAACTGGTGCTGGACAAGGCTCAGCAGTTCAACAAGAAGAGCAGCGTACCGCCACTTGCAGATACCGGTGGTGCCGTCAAGCAGGCAGCACAAGCGCAATCCGGCTGGCTGGCTAAATTGCTGGATGGTATGAGTGGGGCAGCATTGAGTGACATGCAAATTCTTGCTGCTGACCTTGAAAACCGTCAGGTAAAAGTGCAGGAAGCTGCGGTCTGGCGTCACCCCAGGCATGCCAACAGAATGCTGGAATTAAGCCTGAACGATGAGCAAGCGACACATTTATTCTTTATCGCAGGGCCCGACGGCATGAAAGCTTTTAGCGTGCCTGTGCGCTTTCGTGGTGGACAGGGGCAAAACAATCTCGCGCAGGTGTCCGATCTGGACGGTGATGGTAATCTCGAACAGTGGTGGGCTGAAGCGTTCGATTTTTGTGCTGGTGATGCCAGCGACAGAAAGCGTCGCGCAGATTGCAGTGCGACATCGGCTGACATGGGTGAGGTCAGTGGTGACAGCCTGACTTATTTCGTCCGATCTCCAAAAGCCGCAGCTGTAAAAACAATTGTGCAGCCAGCAGTTAAAAAAGCCGCAGTCGATGATGCTGCACATGTTGCATATATTGCAGAGGCGAGACTTGAGCCTCAGACCTGCAATGTTGCCCTGCTTGCGGATACGCTGGAAGACAAATTGCATATCAATTTTGCCTTCAGTCGAAATGCTGAAAACGGCGATCTCATCGCCCTGGTCTGCAAGTCCCATCCTTTGCATGAAGACCGTACTGTTGTCGCCCTGTTCCACGATTTACGCAACAAGAAAGGGGAGGTGCGTGAAGATGCCAAAGGATTTGTCATGGCCGTGATTAACACCAACAAACAACAGCTGCTGCAAATGTATCGCGAGGAAGTTGAACTGGATGCTATTACCCGCATCTATGATGGCAGCCTGCGTCTGGATACTGCCCGCTATAATCTGGCACCTGGCCTGCGGGCGCTTGGCGTGCGTATGAATATCGGCCATAGCCCCAAATGCGCTGATGGTGGAATTGACGACTTTCTCATGTTGATGATAGAAGAAGGCAAGAAGCTGCGCCCGGTATTAAAAAATATGGCCATGGCTGGCTGGAGACTGATAGATGGGCCACCATGTTCCTATGGCGATAAACTGGTCGTTACCGATAATGTCGAACGCGATATTGTGGTGCTACCTGGCACAACAAATGGCTGGCATGATCTGCAAGTAGTGGCCCGGCATACGATCACGACTGATAACGGACCTGAAGGTGAAAATGCCAAACCTGTATTGAAAACCGAGATTGAGACAATTTTGCGGGCAAAAAACAAACAGTATCTTGACTGATGATGGGCGTATAAGGATAAAGAGGGTAATTATTTGACATCCAATGCTGCGGGCACTATGGGCACTATGGGCACTATGGCCATTTAATCGTAAGAGTATTCTTCATATGCCATGCATTGTTCCAAGTTGATTGTCGAGACAATTTCTTCCAGCCTTTTTAGTGGATCGTCGCCTTCCTGATACCAGTATAAAACTACAAACAGCCTGCGATTTTCTGACCATTCCGGCGACCGGACTAATTTTGCATACCAATATTCCTTGTCGGGCCAGACCTGATAATCGGATGGCATATCCCGCAACTCTTGTGTCAGGTCATCCATGCCCGGGAAGTGATGGCCTGGCTGCTCAGTAGTACGGCGCATTCGCGCCTGACGCAGTTTTCTGAGCAGAAAAGGTGTTGCTTCCAGTAGCCCGGAAAATGAATCTACGCCATGAATGGACTCAAGCGTGGCAGTAAAACCTGCCTTGTCAGTCAATAGTCTCAATGGATTTCCTTACAGTGTTGAGGATGCTCTATCTATAATATCTGCACCCTGATTTACTTCGCTCTCCAGGGCGTAGTGAATGTGAGTGTCATGCCAGCATTAGCGAAAAAGACTGCTTGCCAGCAGTCTTTTTGTTATTGAGCATCAGCGTTGCAGGCTTTTTTAATCGAACCTTGCACGTATCGATTTTTCTATGCCCGCAGCATCCAGCCCGCATTGCGCCAGCAGCAAACCGGGGTCGCCGTGATCGACAAAGCGGTCTGGCAGGCCCAGTATCAGCAGGGGCTTGTTGATACCTGCCTCTGCAAGTGCTTCAGCGACGGCTGAACCTGCGCCACCCATGGTGCAGCCTTCTTCGACGGTCACCAGTTCATCATGGCTGGCCGCCAGGGATTTGAGCAATTCCACGTCCAGCGGTTTGACGAAGCGCATATTCGCCAGTGTCGCATCTAGTTGTTCTGCCGCTTGCAGTGCGGGGTGCACGAGAGAGCCAAATGCCAGTATCGCAATACGCTTGCCCTGGCGTTTGATTTCGCCTTTGCCCAGGGGGATGGTATCGAGGTCTTTGCCTGTTGGCACGCCTATGCCAGCACCGCGCGGGTAACGTACCGCGGCAGGGCCGGGGTATTGATAGGCGGTGCTCAGCATCTGACGGCATTCGTTTTCATCGGATGCGGCCATGACCACCATGTTAGGGATGCAGCGCAGATAGGCCAGATCATAATTACCGGCATGCGTTGCACCATCGGCGCCGACCAGGCCAGCGCGGTCAAGGGCAAAAGTCACGTCCAGGTTTTGCAGGGCGACGTCATGGATCAACTGGTCATACGCACGCTGCAAAAAGGTGGAGTAGATGGCGACGACAGGCTTCAAGCCTTCACAAGCCAGGCCAGCGGCAAAGGTCACGGAATGCTGTTCAGCGATGCCGACATCGAAATAACGCTTGGGGAATTGTTTTTCAAATTCCACCATGCCCGAGCCTTCGCGCATGGCGGGTGTAATGCCGACGAGTTTTTGATCCGCCGTCGCCATATCGCACAACCAGTTGCCAAATACCTGGGTATAGCTTTGTTTGGCCGGTGCTGTTGCAGGCTTGATGCCTTCCGCCGGGTTGAACTTGCCGGGCCCGTGGTACAGAACTGGATCAGCTTCTGCCAGTTTATAACCCTGGCCTTTTTTTGTAACCACGTGCAGGAACTGCGGGCCTTTGAGGTTGCGGATGTTTTGCAGTGTCGGTATCAGCGAATCAAGATCATGGCCATCGATAGGGCCTATGTAATTGAAACCGAATTCTTCAAACATGGTGGCCGGTACTATCATGCCCTTCGCATGTTCTTCAAAACGCCTGGCGAGCTCCAGCACAGGTGATGGCAAGACCGATTTGCCGACATTGCGTGCGGCCGCATAAAACTTGCCTGACATCAGGCGCGCCAGGTAGCGGTTTAGTGCACCCACAGGTGGCGAGATAGACATGTCATTGTCATTCAGCACGACAAGCAGATTGATGTCATCATGTACGCCAGCATTATTCATGGCTTCAAAAGCCATGCCCGCCGTCATCGAGCCATCGCCGATGATGGCAACAGCGTGGCGGTCTTCACCCTTGGTGCGGGCGGCCAGTGCCATGCCCAGCGCGGCAGAAATCGAGGTCGATGAGTGCGCGGTGCCAAAAGTATCGTATTCACTTTCAGTACGACGCGGGAAACCGGAGATGCCATTCAACTGACGCAGGCTATGCATCTGGTCACGACGGCCTGTCAGAATCTTGTGTGGATAGGTCTGATGGCCGACATCCCATACCAGCCTGTCTTCTGGCGTGTTGAAGACGTAATGCAGGGCGATGGTTAATTCCACCGTGCCCAGGTTCGACGACAAATGGCCGCCCGTCTTGGAAACGGAGTCAAGCACATACTGACGCAATTCATCGGCCAGCGGCTTGAGTTGGCTGCGCGTCATGCTGCGCAGGTCAGCGGGGGAATTAATGGTGTTTAATAAAGTCGTCATTGTTCTTTTTCATTACTTGGCTAAACGCCCCTGATGATCGGCTATTACTTACCTGACCGATTGCCAGAGCTGCTATCGCATACCTGCGCTGCATTACTGTTCGTGCTTACTTCTGTCTGACTACTATTCTTTGGCAAAACTCTCTGCCAAATTTATTGTTCGCTTTGCTATTTTTACTGCTGTGGTGCGCACGGCGCACCCTACTTAATCTGCTTTTCACACGGTTCATCTGCGTGAATGGATCTTGCGCAGATGGATTCCAGCTTGCGCCGGGATGAGCTTGAAACTACTGCCGTTTTTCGTAGGGTGCGTCTTGACGCACCGCTCTTCGACCAAAAATCTCAATGCACAGGCAGATAACGGTGCGTCGAGACGCACCTTACTTATCCAGCAATCAGGCCTGGCGTTGTACGATCAAATCCGCCAGGTTGTGCAATAAACTTGCCTTGTCACCAAAATTGCTCAGTGCTGCATGCGCATCATGGCATAGTTGCGTGGCTAATGCGCGTGAAGCTTCCAGGCCCATGAGGCTGACAAAGGTGGGCTTGTTATCTGCCGCGTCCTTGCCTGCCGTCTTGCCCAGAGTGGCAGAATCTGCCGTTGCATCGAGCACATCATCTACCACCTGGAAAGCCAGGCCTATCGCGGCAGCATAGGCATCCAGCGCTGCGGTCTCATTGGCTGTTAGGGTTTTGCCACACATGGCCCCTAATAATACAGAAGCGCGCAGCAGGGCACCGGTTTTCAGCCTGTGCATCTGCTCCAGTTGTTCACGGTTCAGGGCGACACCGACGCTGGCCAGATCAATCGCCTGTCCGCCACACATGCCGACCGAGCCGGCAGCACGTGCCAGCAATTGCAGCATGGCCAGTTTGGCGCTGGCATCACCTTCACCTTCAGACAAGACCAAAAAGGCCTGTGCCTGCAAGGCATCGCCGACCAGCAGTGCGGTTGCCTCATCATATTTGACGTGCACTGTAGGTTTGCCACGGCGCAGGGCATCGTCGTCCATGCAGGGCATGTCGTCGTGTACCAGCGAATACGCATGGATCATTTCTACTGCAGCAGCAGCCCGGCTCAGCAAGGCGGCAGGCGCATCAAACAACTGGCCTGCTGCATATACTAATAGAGGACGTACCCGTTTGCCGCCATCCAGGGTTGCATAACGCATGGCGGCATGCAATTGTTGCGGAACTGTATTTTCGTCCGGCAAAAACTGTTTCAGGCTGGTTTCGCACTCTGCCTGGGTTTGTCGCATCCAGTTACCAAATTGTTCACTCATGCTCATTCCTCATTGCCTTGATTGCCGCCCTGATTGCCAGAGTCGGCAAAAGGTTTGAGCATGCCAGCTTCCAGAACCTTAACTTGTTGCTCTACTTTTTCCAGCTGGGATGCACAATATTTCACCAGTTCAGAACCGCGTTGGTAAGCACTTACAGAGGCTTCAAGCGGCAGCTCGCCTGCTTCCATGCTGTTGACGAGCTTATTGAGTTCAGCCATCGCATCTTCAAAGGACAGACCCTCCAGATGGGCGGGAACAGCTAGATTTGCAGTTGATTGTTTTTTTGTCATAAAGAAATGTTTGTTTCGCGCCGTTAACAAAAAAAAGTGAAACCAAACGTAAAAATCGGCGTGAAAAGCAAGGTAAACAGAGTTCAACCTGCTATTTTAGAACAATCCCGAGAAATTTACTGTTTATTGCAATGATGGCAATCAATTTTAAGGGATGTGCTCGAAGCTGTTGCTGTTTTGAAATTTGTTCTGAAGCTATGCTTAAATTTTGTAGAAATTGCGTTTCAAACATTTCCATGTGGAAATTAACGGTATATAGTTCGTTCATCCAGTTTGATTAATTCTTGTGCAGATTAGCTGTTTTCCAACTATCTTAGAGCAAAGAGCATACACCGCAAAAGAAACTGTAATTGTGTCATGACTTTGTCTTAATTCTTTGCAATTGTAATGTGCGATTTGCACTATAGTATTACTTGGATAAATTTTCTTACTTTTATTGTTCTAATTTCAGTTTGAACAAAATAACCTGATTCTCTTGTCACCATGTCCACGCCAGCCAACCTGCCCAAGCCTACCGGTACTGTTCTACAGTCCCGCGATGCCGTCTTGCGCGGTCTGATTCCGCTGGCGAATCATTTGGTGGCATCCCAGTTAGATGCATTCTCTGCCCGCCTGGCAAATGCCTTCCTCGCCTTGTCTGAGCAAAGCATGGATGCGCGCGAAGCAAACCTGAGCTTTAACGCCGGGCAATTGCTCAAAAAAAATGGCTATGCCTTTTTCTACCTGACATCGGCTGGATTTGAAGCTGCTTTCCGCAAGGAAATCGAGGCTCTCCTGCAAGGTGTCAAAATCGTCGCCAGCAATGCCGACGTCGCCCTGACCCTGGTCACTTACGAAGAGATGGACAAAAAACTGGCCCTGAGCAGGGCTGGCCGCACACTGGAACTCGATAGTGCCGAGCAGTATGCCGCATTGAATATGCGTTTTGCCCACTTGATGGAGCATGATGCACTGAGCATTGCGCAAAATCCTTTCCGCCCAGAGATCTTCCTGCACACGATTTATTCTGCCTGGTGTGAATTTGATCCAGAGGTAAACACCCATGAGCTGGTGTTGCCACTGTTGCGCGCCGACATATTGTTTGACCTTGAACCAATTTTAAATTCGCTTAATGAAGCGCTGATCGCCAAAGGCATTTTGCCTGATTTGCACGAGTCCTTCCGCATACGCCGTAGCCGTAATTCAGAAAAGCGCAAAGAAGCAGTTCCTGGCGATATCTCGCAAAAACTCAGAAACCTCTTGTCTGGCAATGCCCAGGCTGGTGCCGCGAATGAAGCAGGTGGCCATGCTGGCGGCGGACATGGCGGCGCTGGTGGTATGGGTGCAGGCGGTGGATCAGCAGGTGGTTTCGCTGGTGGCGGCTCAGGCAACTCAGGTAATTTCGGCGGTCACCAAGGTGGTGCAGGCCAGATGGGTGGTGCATCAGAAGGCGCTGGCGGCTCTACCCCTTATTCCGGTTTCGCCCAGTCGGGTGAATCACAGACAGTGGCACGTGCCGAGCTGTTCCAGAAACTCGCTGAGCTGCAAAAGAGTGTCAAGCTGCAGCAGATGATGGCCGGCGCGCAAGACGTATTGCGCCTCTCGCAAATGCGCGAGCAAATGCCGGAAATTGCCAACATCGCCAACACCGGCATAGAAAAAAATACCCTGGACTTGCTGTCACAAGTATTTGACAGTGTGTTCCGTAATCAGGCAATTCCTACCCAGATCAAGGAATTGATTTCAGTCCTGCAGATACCTGTCCTCAAGGCCGCCTTGATGGACAAGGAATTCTTCTTCCAGGAAAATCACCCGGCTCGTCGCTTGGTTGATTTGCTATCGCGTTACAGCCTGGCCTGGGATCAGAAAAAAGGTCAGCAAGATCCGCTGTTCCAGACCATGCAGCGCAACGTTCATCGTGTGCAGCAAGAGTTTGACCAGGAAGTCGCTTTGTTTGATGAAGTCGTCAACGATCTCGAATCTTTCATCCAGAAAGAAGAGAAAGAAGCGGCAGAGGCATTGCAACTGCCGATCAAGACAGCGCTCAAAAAAGAAAAAGTCAAACAGGCCAATATCGCCGCCACCCACGAGGTGTCCTTGCGCGTAGGTACTGGTGAAGTCGTCGCCTTTGTTGAAACCTTCCTTGAAGACCGCTGGACCAAGGTGCTTACCCTGGCCTATAGCGTCAAGGAAGAAAAACCTTATGCTGTTGAAGACGCCATCAAGACCATGGATGACCTGATCTGGAGCGTCAAGCCCAAGATCACCCTGCAACAGCGTCAGGAATTACTTAACCGCCTGCCTGCGATTTTGGCCCGCCTGAACAAATGGCTGAGCCTGATCAAATGGGAAGATGCCGATCGTGTGCAATTCTTTGCCGACCTGGCAGAATGCCATGCGTCCATCGTCCGTGCACCACTGGACCTGTCGCCAGAGCGTCAGATAGAAATCGCTGTCGAAGTCGCACAGCAAGCAGCCGAACGCAGGATAGCAAAACGCGCAGAAGCAGAAGGCAAGGCAGAAGCCGAACCTGCACCGCCACCAGATGAACATGTTGATACCGTCACTGAACTCGAGCGTGGCGTCTGGCTGGAATTCACCAAAAAAACCGGTGGCACCACCAAGGTCAAACTCGCCTGGGTCAGCCCCATGCGCAGCTTGTACATCTTCACAACCGGTGACAAGGAAAAAACCTTCCAGGTCACTGCCGAAGAACTCGAACAAACCTTCCGCGAAAAACGCGCGAAGATACTCGAACTCGACCGTGTCGTCGATCGCGCCCTGACCGAAGCTCTGGAAAATACGCCAGATGAGCAAGAGGCTGAAGAAGAGATGAGTCTGGTTTGATTTTCGCTGGAAAATAGTAATAGGTGGTAAATAGTACTAAGCGTCCAGGCGAAAGCATCTGAAATAAAGCCCCTGCAAGTCGTGTCAAAGTTTGATTAAAATGGCACACTCACTGTCCCATCACTATTTCTCTTAAAGAACACTGGCCTGGCATTTTCTTGCCTCTTGCATGTATGGCGATACTTAAATGCCGGCACCTTCTTTATTTTCACGCAATGAGATTATTCTGCTTCTTAATCGCCACAGTTTGGGCGACAAACGCCCACGCGGCAGATCAGCAACTGAGCTGCATGGACGCATTTCTTACCCGTGATGCAGAAAGCAAGCTGATCCAGCAGCATTCAACACATGCACGGAGACCCAGTGAACATTTGCTGGAAGTGAAGTATGCAAATGGCACAAAACGTTTTATCGATAAACCACCGCATGTGGATATTGGCGGTACACACTGGTTTTACTGTGGCTACAATGCAGCGCAAAATCTGCATCTGATAGGTCATAAGGTAGATTCATTGTTTAGTGGCGACATCTTGCGCCATAGTGACGGCAAGACTTTCAAGGCCGGCCATACGATATTGATGTCACCAGCCGGGAAGAAATTTCTCGCTATCGAACAGCAAAATGGCCTAGATGGCGAAGACTGGGCAGTCTACAAACTGTACGGAAAAAAATTGTGGCAAGGATACGCTGGTATCCTGAGCACGCCTAAGAAGAATGAATACGTAACAGTGATTGCTCAATTTGTTAATCCTTCCTGGCGTGATGAGGATGTACTCGAAGCGGATTTGAGTTGTGCAGATACTGTCAAAGGGAAATTGAGCTTGCACGTAGGTAAAGCCTCTCCACGCTGGTTTTTGCCTTCGGCCTGTTAAGACTCTATTCTTGCAAGTTCTGCCATGACAAATGAGCCCATTTATCTGCATCTCAAGCCAGGTGCTGACCCAACCGACATTTCAGCATGTTCCCCTTATGTCGCCATCGTCATGATAGAGGACGATGTTACCCCTGAATGGCGTGCGACGATCAGCCGCTGGCTGGTGGATACGGGATGTCTGTATATGATTGCCTGGGGGCAGGAATGCGCACTGTGGGATGATGTCGTGGATTGGTGTCAACTGGAGAAATATGATTTCGGAGATTATCCCGAGGATAGTTTTTTACCTTCCTGCTGGTTCGAAGATTACACACTGGAAGAAGTCTTTGAGTTTGCTAAAGTCCATGTAGCACATCCTACAGTAGAGCTCAGGCATACAGTACTGCTGCATATTTCTGCGTGCAGAAATGATGATGCAATATTGAGAGCGTATGCCGATGCGTGATAGATTCGGTAGTGCTGATGATGGCGCGTGAAACTGGTTGATACTCAAGAATGGCGAGCATGTCATAGGCTTGTTTCAGGGCGTGTTTGAAAAGAATAAGCTGACCTTTAATCGCGGCCAGGACAGCAATGCGAACAAGCTGGGCGGTTTTACTGATGTGCGTGAATTGCAGCGCAAGTTGAAAAGCAAGGTGTGCAATTGCTGAGAGAAGCCGATGAATCAACGATCGGGCCTGCCTTTTTCATGGTGATAGATTCTGATGGGAATCCTTTGCTGGTTGATCAGCATGTGTAGTTGCTCGAGCTTGCTGTTGGACTGATAGCGTCTGACATGAAAAGATCTTTTGTTTATTTTTTTGAAAGGCTGGTCGGTGAAATCTTTTTTTGTCTGCAATAGTGTTGGTGCAGTTGTTCCATCTGAATGGTGCGACGGCGGCACCGCCTGTCAGTGAGCAGGCTCTGAATAATAGAGTTCCACTTCTGCAAGCGAGTGCAGTCATTGAATCTGCAAAGAGTTTTCTGGCGAAAGAGAGACGGCTGGATATGAAAAAATTTGTACTCACCCATCTTTCATTTATTTATTATTCTGAATGGATGCAGAAAAGAATTTCAATGGCGAATGGAGCGTGTCTTTTGCTCCGGCTGGGAGTCTTAAGGCAGTTGATTCTGACGTCACGGTTTATGTGACCAATGAGAAAAAACCGACATACAAAATTGGAATGGGTCCATAGAGGCTTTGCCGTCATATATTTACCTATCGTCACGTAATGAGCATCTCGCTCAATGCTTGAGGGAGATGCTTGTTTCTCTCTGATTCAGCGTCACTCATACGCAGGCAACCTGCGCTGTTCATCCGCATTGAAATACTGCTTGCGTACCTGGTCTAGTGCCGCCTGTTTTTCGGTTGCGCTGTGGAAGGCCATTTCGGTATTCAGTTTATTCTTTTGCTCCAGGTATTGTTGTATGCGGGCTTTCCATATACTTTCTTCTCTATCGACTTCTGCTAGTCTGCTGGCGGCTTCTGGTGAAGTGGCGGCGGCGCGCATTTTATAGATGTCATCCTCACTGGCACCGGTCGCGCGCAGATTGGCGGCTTGTTCTTCAAGGCGTATGACCTGGTAGGGGGCATTTTTTTCTTCGCGCAAGGCAGCGGGCAGGGCGTCGTCAAGGGCTTTGAGTTGTGCCTGCTTTTGCTCAGTGGTGAGGCTGGCGTTTTCGGCGACATCAAGGCGGTTCAGGGCATCGATGTCGTAGGCATCATCAAAGCCAAACATGGCCTGGTTTTCTTTTTCACTGAAGAAGCGCTGGCGGGTTTGCTGCATGGCAGACCAGCGCTGTCTGGCTGCTGAGGCCATGCTGGTTTTACCCGCGCTGATGTTTTGTGCATTGGCCTCTACGCTGACCAGGGCTTCTTTATACTGGATGTAGCGGGCCAGCAGGTTCTTGGCTTGCAGAGCTGCATTGCCGCTGAGTTTTTGATCCAGTACTTTTTCAATTTCGGTGCGTATCTCGGGCAGTTTTTTCTCACCAGTCGCTGCCAGGTAGTAATCAAACAGCAGGCGCAATTCTGCACTGACCTGTAATTGATTCATGTCGCTCTGGCTGATATTGCCATCGCGGGTAGTGCCTTCAAATGAGCGGACAAAGTCAAAGCTTTGATCGCTCTTGCGCTGCTTGATGGGTTCGCTATTGCTCTCTGATTTGAGGGAAGTAAAAACGAAAAAAACCGCGACGACCAGGGCCGTCGCGCCAGCAAATGCCAGATTGGCTGTTCTCATAGACTACCGCTCCTTGTTCAAATTTGCATCTTGTTGCGGGGACTGCATTCAGAGGCTGTATTGCAAAATTACAGGCCCTGATTTTTCAGGCGATTCGCATGTTGACGATACAGGGTAACCGGATTGGTTTCAAAGATATTGATCAGGCCTATGGTCTGATTCACTTCGTCCAGGTGGTTCATTGCATAGTCATCACGTATTACCTTGCCCAGATGGGTGGAGCAACTGGCGACCAGGCCATCATTTTTTTCACCTGAGAAAGCCAGTGAAGTCAGTGCCAGTGCTGGGTCTATGATGTCGAGCACATTGGTATAGGGCTTGGCACCACTCCAGGAAAAATATGCAACACCTCGTGCCGTGTAGGCACCTTCACCGCAAGCTGTCGTTGGTACGCCTTCAGGGTATTTGGCGTTGAACTTCAGTGAACCAGCCGTGCTCAGCGAATTGGCTGCGGCCAGAGAGTCTTGCGACATGGTGGGTTTGCCTGACAGGAAGCTGATGACTTGTGCCAGGCCATTCGTGATCGAGACCAGTACGGTGTTCGACAAGGAACCTGCCGGTGCTACACCAAGCAAGACGTCTGCCACCTTGGAGCCACGGTTGACACCGCCTACCGAGGTAGCTGACGCCACCAGGTCAGGCCTGACAGAAGCCACATAGCGTATGGTGGGGCCACCGTGGCTATGTCCTATCAGGTTGACTTTGCTTGCGCCTGTGACTGCCAGGATTTGTTTGACCTGGGTCAGCAATTGTTCGCCCCGGACTTCGGTGCTGTTGGCAGCCGCAACCTGGGTGACATAGACCTTGGCACCGTCACTGCGCAAGGCCGAGGGGATTCCGTACCAGTAATCTACCGGGCCGATGTTATCGAAGCCGAACAGGCCGTGCACCAGCACGATGGGATATTTTGTCTCCGTATAACCTGCTGCCCACGACGGTGCTGGTAACACCATCATGGCCATGACGAACATCACTACACTTTTTACCATTTGTTTTTTCATTTTGTCTCTTTCATTGTTATCGTTGAAATGAAACGCAGCGGTGCCTATGTGCCTGCTTCTGTGAGCAGGTCTTGATATGGCAAGCTCAGGCTAGGTTCGTCAGGCTTGATTAGCAAGTTGCTATGCAACATAAAACAGCCTGGAAATTGAAGAGTGTTGGGAATTTGTGACGGCACAAGCGGCCATATAAATAGTTAAATCATTTATATGCACTCTGTAGTTCCCTGAGCAAGGCATGCAGTTGCGGGGTTTTAGATGAAATTCACTAAAATGCAGTCTTGCGTTTTTGGCGGGCAAGTTTGTCGGTTCACCACAACAGGCTCTCTGCTGCCACTTCTCTCTTGCGGTGTCTGCCGCGTCTTCATCTCATGTGTGTATTGCAGAACCAGTCCTCAATTTTGCCTGAGCCATCTGCTTCCGAGTGTAGCCAAATGAGAGTAGTCCTGATCCGGGCGCGCAGCCTGGAGCGCCAGCTGCAACTACCGTGTGTGTTAAACCAGCCTGAACAAAAAATCATACATGAATGCTTTTAATTTTTTAAAACTGGTATACGATGAACATGTGATATATCAGATGAACTTCAAAATAAAATTATCCGGAGATGGCAGCATGGATGAAAAGCAGCGCCTGTTCCGCAGTCAGTATCAGGCTGCGACCAGCCCTTATTACAATGGCGTCTTGCACGGCCTGTTTGTATTTGGCCTGGGTATTGCCCTCATCGTGGCAGCGTTCATTCAGGTGCAGGCCGCCAGTTGGGCCTGGCTGGGTGTGCCAGCGACCTTGCTGTTTGCCAATCTGAACGAGTGGTATGTGCACAAGAACCGCTTGCACAAGCGTGGCAAGAACCGCTTGTCACAATTGATCTGGCATCGCCACACCAAGGAGCATCATCATTACTTCACCCATGAAGAAATGCGGGTAGCCAGCACCCGTGAATACCGCATCGTATTTTTCCCGGCCTATGCTTTTGTGTTGATCGCTATCCAAAGCATTTTGCTGGGTCTGGTCTGCGCGCTGGTGGCGGGACGCAATCTTGGCTACATCGTATTTGCCACTGCCATCGCTTTTTATCTTTTGTATGAAGCCATGCATTTTCTTTGCCATGTCGATGAAAACAGCGTGGTCAGGCATCTGCCACTAGTGAATACCATGCGCAGGAATCACATGGTGCACCATACCCAGGCGTTGATGACCGACTACAATATGAACCTGACTTTTCCTTTTGCTGACTGGCTGCTGGGTACATCAGACTTGCAGCGCAGTTTGCTGGGCACCATCTTCAATGGCTATGCTTCGCAACACCTGAAGCCGGAAGTAGCCAGGCGTTATCAGGAGCTGGGTATGCCTCCCCCGGTGCCGCATGTGCAAGCGCCGCTGCAGCCAGTGAACGTGGCGGTGTTGTCCTCTGATGCCAAATAAAACCCTATGAAACAACGGCCATTACGCTCATCAACAGACCATGGATAAAACAGAATTCAGCAAGCTTTTTCCTGTTATCAAAAACGAGTCGCAAGCCGCGCGCGCTTATCGCCTGCTGGAATTGCGTATCGTCTCGCTGGACCTCAAACCCGGCCAGGCGATTACTGAAAGTGAACTCTGTGAATATCTTGATCTTGGCCGTACTCCCGTGCGTGAAGCCTTGCAAAGACTGGCGCAGGAATGGCTGGTCAAGGTCTTGCCCAGGCGTGGCATGATAGTCAGTGAAGTTGATTTGCAATGCCAGATGCGTTTGATAGAAGCGCGCCGTGCGATGGAGTCCAGCCTGATACGCATCGCCACCCGCAAGGCGAGCAAGGGTGAGCGCGCACAGTTCCGTGGCCTGGCAGAAGGCTTTCGCCAGGCAGCCAGCAAGGCAGATGAACTTATCCTGAGCGAAACGGACGCAGCTTTTAACCAGCTTGTGTTCGCGGTGGCAGGCAATGAATTCCTGGTCTCGGCCTTGCAGCGTATGCATGCCCTGACACGCCGTTTCTGGAAGATACAGGCACAGTTTGAAGACATCCTGCATGTCACCGCCATGACCCATGCTGACCTGGCCGACGCCATCGCCAGTGGCGATGCAGATGGCGCCGTTGCCGCTACAGAAAAGCTGCTCGACCATGTCGAAGCCTATACCCGTGCTGCGCTGGACCGCAGCTGAAAGAGCACCATGACTACACATATTTACTATGCCATAGAAATACAGCGCCCGATCCAGCAGGTATTTGACTACACCTGCACGCCCACGCACTGGCCGGACTGGCATCCCTCATCCCTGAAGCTGTATATGGAGCATGCCGGCATCGCCACCAACGGCACCCGCTTTGAAGAAGATGTACGTGCTGGTGGCCGCACCGGGCATCTGGTCTGGACAGTGACAGAATATCTGGATCAGCGCCGCTGGACCGGGCAGGCAACAGTCGATAATGGTGCCCGCCTGACAGTCAGTTATCAATTATCAGAAACCTCAGCGGGAACCTTGTTTGAAAGATATCTGCATTATGACTTGCCCACTCCCTTGCTGAAAATCCTTAACTTTCTGGTCTTGCGCCGTCGCATTGAAGACGAATCGGCCCTGTCTTTGCGCCAGTTACAGACTGTCTTGCAGGCAAGCTGAGCGTGGTGTGGACAAGCCAGGCTCGCCCTGCTTGCCTGGTTTGCTCCGGAGGGAAAAGCAGTTCGCCAGCCCAGCCTTGAGAGCGCCATACCCTGTAAATCCGGCAAATCCTGAACTTTTTATATCATTTCATTATCCTTTCAGACCATTTTTTTCAGGTTCGGGTATAATCCCCGGTTCTGTCCAAAATTTCCTCTTCAAGTCGTTTGATCGTTTGAATTTTCGTTGGGATTGAAAATCCTTACGGAACAGGTTTTTGTGGATTCTTTCTCTCTTAGGTTGGTGCAAATTAATTTGGGGGGTGGGGATGTCCGATCTGGCTTCTTTGTCTACACTCGCGCGTTCTGACGCGCAACTTCCGGTTTACGTGTATTTTGATGAAACGCTGTTGCAGCGCGAAATCAAAGAGTTATTCCATTCTGGTCCGCGTTATGTCGGCCATGAACTCATGGTGCCCAATGTCGGCGACTTTGCCACGCTTGCTGCCGAAAATGAAGGCCGCATGCTGGTGCGCAGTGCACAAGGCATAGAACTGATGTCGAATGTCTGCCGTCACCGCCAGGCATTGATGTTCAATGGGCGCGGCAATACCAATAATATTGTTTGCCCGCTGCATCGCTGGACGTATGACCTCAAGGGTGAACTCATCGGTGCGCCGCATTTTGCCGACACGCCTTGCCTGAATTTGCAGCGTACACCGCTGCAAAACTGGAATGGCCTGCTGTTCGAGCAAAACGGCTACAACGTCATGGAACGCATGTCCAAACTCAGCGTCACCGAGGATCTGGATTTCACTGACTATATGCTGGACCATGTTGAAGTGCATGAATGTGATTACAACTGGAAGACTTTTATCGAAGTCTATCTGGAAGATTATCACGTCGAGCCTTTCCATCCTGGTCTGGGCAGCTTTGTTTCATGCGATGACCTCAAATGGGAATTCGGTGAAGACTACAGCGTGCAAACTGTGGGCGTACACAAGGGCTTACAAAAGTCCGGTTCGCCCACTTACCAGCGCTGGCAGGAACAGGTGCTGAAGTTCCGCAATGGCGAAGCACCCAAGTACGGCGCGATCTGGCTAACCCTGTACCCGAACATCATGGTTGAATGGTATCCGCATGTGCTGGTGGTCTCTACCCTGTGGCCAACTGCCACAGGCAAGACCCGTAATGTGGTTGAGTTTTATTATCCTGAAGAAATCGTGCTGTTTGAGCGCGAATTCATCGCGGCTGAACGTGCAGCCTATATGGAAACCTGCGTCGAGGATGATGAGATAGGCCAGCGCATGGATGCCGGGCGCAAGATTTTGTTTGACCGTGGCGTCAATGAAGTCGGCCCCTATCAATCGCCGATGGAAGATGGCATGCAGCACTTCCATGAATGGTACCGAAGAAAAATTGCAGTGTAATGTAGAATTTTAAGGGAGGCCCGTGCCTCCCTTATCTTTTGGAGTTGAGTTTTTATGCAGTCTTTATGGATGCTGGTTGCCAGCTTTCTGTTTTCCATCATGGGTGTCTGCGTCAAGCTGGCATCGGTTGATTATTCTACCGCTGAAATCGTCGCCTATCGCGGTGCCATAGGTATGCTGATGATTGCCGTGCTGGTCAGGTTCCAGGGTGGTACTTTAAGAACAGGTATGCCCTACCACCACCTGGTACGTGGCGGTGTGGGCGTCATCTCACTGTGGTTATGGTTTTATGCCCTGGGCAAATTGCCGCTGGCAATGGCCGTCACACTGAATTACATGTCACCCATCTGGATCGCCGCCATCTTGCTCATTGGTGCTTGGTGGGGCAAGCAGCGCAGCATAACCTGGCAGCCGGTTGCCGCGATCCTCATGGGCTTTGCTGGTGTGGTTTTGCTGCTGCGGCCCAGCATACATACTGACCAGGTCATGGGAGGCATGCTGGCCCTGTTGTCCGGCATGCTAGCGGCCTGGGCATATATGCAAGTCAGGCAAATGGGTTTGCTGGGCGAGCCTGAATACCGCGTGGTGTTTTATTTCTCGCTGACCTGTGCTGTGGCTGGATTATTGGGTGCCCTGATAGGCAAATCAGTGTATGCCGCAGCCGGTGACGTCACCTGGCATCATCTGGACAGCAGGGGCATCATGCTCTTGCTGGCGATAGGTGTGACAGCCGCCAGCGCGCAAATGGCCATGACACGTGCTTATCGTCTCGGTAATACCCTGGTCACAGCCAACCTGCAATATGTAGGCATTGTGTTTTCCAGTGTCTGGGATCTGCTGATTTGGAAGGTCAGCCTGGCCTGGTTGAGCTGGGTAGGTATCGCCGTTATTTTATGCAGCGGCCTGATCGCAACATTCTATAATGCCAAAACCAATCGCAAATCCATACCCGGCGATGCCATCAGTTCAGAATAATCATCATCTTTTTTCAGGGGACCAAGATGTACACCACATTGATCAATGCAACAGAGCTGGCATCCCACATCGCCGACACCAACTGGGTCGTGCTGGATTGCCGCCATGATTTGATGGATACCAATGCAGGCCAGGCTGCGTATGATCAGGGACATATCCCCGGTGCGCAATTCGTCCATCTGGACCAGCGCCTGTCGGCTGCCAAGGTCGATGCTGATGGTGTTTTCCGTGGCCGCCATCCCCTGCCTGAGAAAGCGGATTTCATCGCTACTTTGCAGGCGCTGGGCATCAATGATGACAGTCAGGTCATCGTCTATGACGCGCATGGTGGCATGTTCGCCGCACGCCTGTGGTGGATGTTGCGCTGGGTAGGGCACAGGGCGGCTGCCGTGCTGGATGGTGGCTTGCCAGCCTGGACTGCGGCAGGCCAGCCAGTCACGACAGAAGTGCCACCTGCACGCAGCGGTAGTATCACAGACAAGCATGCACTGGCGCTGACCGTTGGTGTCATTGACGTATTGGGCAATATCAGCAGCGCAGCCAAAACCCTGGTCGATGCCCGCGCTGCTGACCGTTTCCGTGGCGAGAATGAAACCATAGACCCGGTAGGTGGCCACATCCCTGGTGCCAAAAACCGCTTCTTTAAAGACAATCTGCAAGCCGATGGCCGCTTCAAACCGGCAGAGCAGTTACAGCAGGAATGGGGCCCTATTGTTGGCGATGCCAGCAGGGCCATCATGCAATGCGGCTCTGGTGTTACCGCCTGCCACAACCTGCTGGCACTGGAAGTCGCTGGCCTGCATGGTGCAGCCCTGTATCCGGGGTCATGGAGTGAATGGTGTGCGGATGTTTCCAGGCCAGTGGAGCGTTGAGTAGATGAATTCGTAGGTTGGGCTGCGCTTCACCAGCCCAACACTCGGCGTTTAAATAACGTATGCGTTCATTGAGGCCCATTGTTGGGCTGATACCCCGTAGCCTAGCGAGGCCCGGCCCAACCTACGAGAGCACGCATATTTCCAATACTTACCTGTGACTAGTCACAAACAACACCAGCACCACTCCCAGTGATATCAGGATAATCTGCGGTATCGTTTCTTTAATCGTCGCCCGTCTCTGCATCTGCGGCATCAGATCACTGACTGCGATATAGATAAACCCGGAAGACGCAAACACCAGCACATACGGGATCATGCCGCTCGCGCTTTCCAGCGTGTAGTAGCCAAGCACTCCGCCAACCACACCCATCATGCTGCAGATCAGGTTATACATATACGCACGCATGCGGCTGAAGCCAGCGTTCAGCAAAACGATAAAATCACCTATCTCTTGCGGGATTTCATGCGCGATAATCGCCAGGCCGGTCACCAGGCCAAGTTTTGGGTTGGCCAGAAAAGCAGCAGCGATCAGAATACCATCAGTGAAATTATGCAGGCCATCACCCACCAGTATCATCCAGCCAGCCTTGCCCGCTTCATGCGCATCATGGCCATGCTCATGGTGATGACCGTCACCCTCATGATGATGTGAATGGCGCAGGATGGCGAATTTTTCCAGCAAGAAGAAAGCCAGCAAGCCGCCCAGCAAACAAGCAAACAGCGTACGTGTGTCCGCCCCAGACTCAAAAGCCTCAGGCAGGGCATGCAGCAAAGAAGTCGACAACATGATGCCCACCGACAGGCTGACCATGCGTTCTACAACTTTGGATAACAGCGAAAACGAAAAAATGGCAGCCGCAGTGATGCTTAATACACCAGCAATCGTGGTAGCAAACAGGATGGATAACAGCGTGGAGTGAATTTTAAGCCTCGGGAATTTGCAACCAGGTTGCAAATTAAAACATATTGCGGGGTTTTCTGCAAATCAAGTTGGTTATCTTGTCAACATCGGGATATGCATTATTCGCCGAATCCTATGGTTCCTTGGCTATAATGAATGCTGTTGTCAATTCACAATCTATCTCACCACTACCAATCCAGAAGATGAAAACAATACAGAGTATTTTTTCCGCAGTCTTATTACTGATGTTATCTGCCTGCGCCCAGACCAGCGGTGTCGGGGCTTCTGGAAATGAAAACTCTCCTGCACTGATGCCTTTTGATGACAAGCTTGAAGCTTTGAGTCCTGCTTATACCGGGCAAGTATGTGGAGACATCGTCGGAGATGTCAAAAAACTCCGTTTGACCAAAGACGAATTTGAAGCAACAGCTGATTACCAGAGCAGGGTTGGACAAATGGCAAATGCCGGTTTACGTGGTCAATTGCGCTTGTCCGACACGATGGCTTTTGTCGTACCAAGAAACGTGCTGGAATTTAATTATGATGCAGACAAAGCCCAGATGAGTGGTTCATTTGAGATTGGAGACTACAGTCAGTTGAGTAGCGCGAAAACTGAGATATTAAGTAGCAGGACGCTTAATCAAATGTACGAAGGTGCCAGCAAAGGTCGAACAAGAAGTGCCTCTGGTATTGAAGTTTATGTCGATCTTTTCCAGTACCGTGTTTGCGCTTTGAATATCGCCAATACCCGCGCTTGGCAGCGAGTCAGGCCCGAATTCAACATAACGGCAGATGAGGCACGTCTCGCTAAAAGCAGATTAAGGATTCTGTATGTTGGGCACCTGGTACCGCAATTCTTACAGAGCTACCTGCATGTCCGAAGCCCTTCTGCTTCCCGGATGACAGAAGGAACTTATGCCGGTAATGCGCTGGTATTCCAGCTGGAGCAAATTTGGGTGTTTGATCAGGGCACTGGACGGGTATATCAGAAGATCAAGCCATCGAATTGATGGCAGGTGCAGGTAAAGGGAGCTTTCCTGCGCAACTGAAATGTACCGCATCGTCAGAAATAAAAAAAATATTGCAGCATTGCTGGTAATCGGTTCAAACAGGAATGCTGCGAAATGCCAGCGATATTTCTTTGAACTATATACTTTTGCCCTGCTATTGCCTTCACCAAAGACATATCAATGAAAAAATGGATAGTATATTCTCTGGTGTTGTTACTCGCTTTTGACCGGGCTCAGGCAGCAGAAAATACAAAGAATAATCAGAAAACACAATTCGATGATTCACCAGTTTGTGAACCAGTACCTGTATCCAAATGCTGGAAGCGTTTTGGCGACTATCTGCAAAAAGCAAAGCCACCCGCAAGTGAGCGAGAATTTGGCGATCAGCTAGTCGCTTATGTTACGTTGGCAAAACTGGCATATTGGGCGAGAGATTTTTCTGACGCGAAAAAATTTAACCTGCTTGCACTAAAGTTTAGCAAACAAACAAAATTCGCAGTAAGAGATGCCGATATGAGCGCCAGTTTGTTTGGCGCCATGATCAATATCAATCTGGCGAATCTTGCCCTGAGCAAGCATGAGTATGCAGAGGCGTTGGGCTATCTGGACCAGTATTCCTTCATCTGGGAAAAATTGAGCAAACCTGATGGCGAGCCCGACGAGCTTGTGTTGATGCGCTGCGCCGCCTTGATAGGCATGCAGCGTGGTAGCGAAGCTGAAATCTTGCTTGAGCAATTGCTGAAGAAACTCAATTTTTCAGGGCAGGCTCCTTGGGAAGCGAGTCCACTGATGCTGGTGCTGGAGCCACTCAATCCCTATGAGGCAGGTCGCCGTATTGCTGCCCACTTCATCCGGGATGGGAAGCACGAAAAAGCCCTGGCCCTGCTGCAAAGCATGGAGCAGAAGCGCACTGAGACCATTTCACAAATGCCTGAGGAGCCTATGCCTGGAGGATATTGGGCTACGCTCGGAGAGCCAACCGCCTTGCTGGATGATCAGGCAGCGATTTACCTGAAGCTGGGGCGCGACGCTGAAGCTGAACCGCTGTTGCGCGCATCTTTATTGGTGCCGGAAAAAAAGTCTGGCAAGAAGTTGCCGCTGGTGCTGACCAGGCTGGCTGAACTGAGCCGGCGCAAAGGCCAGATTGCCGAAGCTGATGCCCTGATGTTGCGGGCGAAAGCATTCCTCAGGCAAGAGCAATGGGAAAAAATAGATCCGTTGGCACAGACGCTGGGCTACCTTGATTGAGCAAAGCAGGAATGCTGCGAACACTATAAATGTTACAAACAAGCCGCCTGCAGGGCGCGTTTTAACGCACCGATTTTACATTGCCACTGTTCTAGTTATACCATGACGGCCATCACAGACGGTGCGTTGAAACTCACCTTACCTGGCTGCTTATCTTGATGGGCTGAGGGCCGGAGTGATTGACGGCGCTGGCCGAAGTCGGTGATCATTTCAATTGGCAGTGTGGTATTCCTAGTTAAGCTTGCATCCGCTTTGAGGATGTAAGAGTGGTACCTAGAGGCTTTTCGATGCACTGCCAACAGGTAGTGAAGAGTTGGCTATCGTGTAGCGAATTTAAAATATAGCTATTTAACTTTGGCGCAAATCTCGCGACCAATTTCCAGCGCGCCATGTTCTCTCAACCATGCTGCAGCCGCATCGGCCTTGATGCAATTGGCCCAGGCCAGTATTGATATGCCATTTTTATCAACAGCATTCAAATTGAGTCTGAATTCTGAAGTTGCCATCATGTCCAGCATATCAGGCTGGTTTTTGATGATCGCCTGCCAAAAACTTAATGAACCATCCCTGTTCACATTATTTGGATTGGCACCAAATTCCAGAAAGGTTTTCACCAGATCTGCCCGCCCGGATTTGAGTGCATAGTCCAGGGGATAATTTAGGCCACAGGTCGTACAAACCGAGGCAATATTCACATTATTGTATTTTGTGAGCATGGCACGTATCAGGTCTTCATGATGTGGCTCATAGCCCTCAAACCGCAAATACAAAGGCAGTAATTCGCCTGAGGTCTTGTTCTTGCCGTCATCGTACGCGTGATTTTTGTCTAGTTGCAAGCCGTGCGCTATCAATTGCATCGTACTTTCAGGACGCATGTGTGCATATACACCGATGTTCTCTGGGATGTTCTGCCCAAACATATGATTGATATCTGCACCGGCACTGACTAAAAAATCCACTTCTTGCCAGTCAATTTTCTTTTCATAATCGCGGGTGGCAAGTATGCGGCTAAGAACGGCTTCGGCCTCAATCTGTGGCAAGAGGTTTTTTGCTTTTGTGGACGCATGCTGCGCCAGCGCTGCTGCCAGCAAGCTGGGATAGGCTGGTGTATCCCAGGCGCGCGATAAAACTTCGCTGTGCAGTGGATCTGCGCCATGTTTCAGTAGCTGAAGTACAGCATCTGCGTTTTTAGTGGCTACAGCATTACGCATCAATTCCCTGTCATTGACTGCGTCAGAACCTGCCTGCGAAAACAGAAAATCCAGGGTAGTTGCAGGCACTGTGCCCAGATCAGGATACTGCTGCAATAATTCCATCGCTACTGGCGACAAGGCATAGCGTTTTGTCTCTGGCCTTTCACGAGAGCTGCTCAAGAAGCCTTTTTTATTGAATTTTTTTAATACACGCAGCGCTTGCGCTGCTGGCATGAACCGTGTCAGTTTCAGCAACTCGGTATTGGCGTAGCCGTTTTCATAGGGAGCAGGTACAGTCAGACGCGGGAAGACAGCTTGATCGAACAAATCATAAAATTCTTTTTGCAAAGCCACGACCATGTTCCAGTCATGATTTCCTCTCAGAAGTGCAATGCCTGCATTCAGCCATTGCGCGTCGCCATTTTCATCACGCGGTATCTGGCCTGCCCGCAGTAGCTCACGCAAATTCTCCAGGATGACAGTTCTTTCCTTTTCATCCTTTGTTGCCATGCCAGGAAATTTGAGCATTTCTGCATGCAGCAACTGGCCACAGATAAATTCCAGCTGCATTTGTGGCGAACGTTTCCTGAACCAGTCTTTGGTGCTGGCACGCAAATTATTAAAAGCCACCTGTTTCATGTCTGGCCGTCTTTTACCCGGGCAAATTACCGCAGCATCAGCGACTTCTTTGCCATCAGGCCTTTTCTTCAAAGGTTCAGGTGTGACTGGGGAAATACCTTTGGCGGCAACCGGGTACAAATCAATTGCTTCCAGCATGAAGCCTTGCATGATGTAATAGACATAGCCTGTCGTCACCTCCCTGTCTATATAAGATTTTTGTGTGGGTGAACTGACTTGCACGGCTGTTCCCACGGGCAGTTTCATCAGCACACCGCTGTCCACCCATATCGCGCATGAAGTCTTGAGCAGGCTCTGCTCTTTTAGCAACTGCAACAATTTGTCCTGCGCGACCAACGCACTTTTGTGAACATTGGCGTCCCACTGCAGGTTCTCAGTTGACATGCGGTAGGTAAGTTCACCCTGTATTTTCTCTATCCTGATGATGGCAGAGCCATTTTTTTCGCTGGCAAAATCACCCAGTAAGTCATCGGTGCATGCAGCATGGGAGTTGTTTGAGAACAGGCCAAGCATGATGGCGAGGAAAAACGGGAGATGAAATTTATGCAAAGTCGTGTCAGAAGAAGTAAGTTCAAGAAAAATATTAAAAACTACGAAACACCGGCACTATCTATTTACCGGAACAGTTTCCTTAAGCTACACCACCGCCGTCCTCATCGTCACAAATTCCTCGGCTATCGTAGGATGCACACCTATGGTCGCATCTACTTGTGCCTTGGTCACGCCGCATTGCATGGCGACGGCAAAGCCCTGGATGATTTCGCCAGCGTCCGGCCCTACCATGTGCATGCCGAGTACGCGGTCGGTATCAGCATCGACGATCATTTTCATGAGGCAGCGTTCGCTGGAACCCGACAGCGTGTGCTTGAGTGCCTTGAATTCGCTTTTGAAAATTCTGACATGCGCATGTTTTTCACGTGCCTTGGCTTCAGTCATGCCCAGCGTGGCGACATTCGGGTGGCTGAACACGGCAGTGGGAATATTTTCATATGACATCAGCTTGCGGCCATGCTGGAACAGGTTGGCTGCAACAACCATGCCCTCTGCCAGTGCTACCGGGGTCAGTGCCACGCGGTCGATGACATCGCCTATGGCATAGATATGCGGGACATTGGTGGCGAAGTGTTCATCCACGCTGATGGCGCCATTCTCGCGCACCAGCACGCCGGCGTTCTCCAGCCCTAGCCCTCTGACATTAGGCTTGCGGCCTGTAGCAAACAGGATGCAATCACTTTCCAGCGTGCGGCCATCGCTCATCACTACCTGTTTGCTGTCACCTTGTGCTGTTATGGAAACAATGCTGGTGTCGAGCG
Organism: Undibacterium sp. TC9W; assembly: GCF_049339865.1. Classification (NCBI taxonomy): domain Bacteria; kingdom Pseudomonadati; phylum Pseudomonadota; class Betaproteobacteria; order Burkholderiales; family Oxalobacteraceae; genus Undibacterium; species Undibacterium sp. TC9W. The sequence continues at coordinate 100,004 of NZ_JBMPPJ010000004.1, forward strand.
CAATATCCACGCCTTTCTTGCGCATATCAGCAATCAGGAAATGCCCCAGGTCAGCATCCATGCTGCGCAAGATTTGCATCCCGCGTTGTACCAGTGTGACCTTGCAACCCAGGCCGTTCAAGATGGATGCCAGTTCCACTGCGATGTACCCACCACCCTTAACGATGACATGGCGCGGCAGGGCAGGCAGGTGAAAAAATTCATCAGATGTGATGCCCAGCTCACTGCCAGGCAATTCTGGTTTGACGGGATGGCCGCCAGTAGCGATCAGGATATGATGTGCGCTATAGCTTTTACCGTTCACCACCACCGTATGCGCATCCACTATCTGTGCATGACCGGCGATGACATCCACATTTGCATTCGTCAATATCTGGCTGTAGATGCCATTCAGCCTGGCGATTTCCTTATCCTTATTGGCGATCAGGGTAGCCCAGTCAAAGCGTTGCTCACCCAGGCTCCAGCCAAAGCCCGCGGCTTCTTCAAAGTCATTATGGTAATGCGCCGCATACGACATCAGTTTTTTAGGGATACAACCTGCATTCACGCATGTGCCACCCAGCGGGCCCGATTCTGCCAGGGCAACCCGGGCACCATATTGCGCCGCAAAGCGGCTGGCCCGCACACCACCAGAACCGCCGCCTATCGTGAATAAGTCATAGTCGTAAGTGTGCATGGTAGTGGTCCCGGGATAAGATGAAAGAGACAGATCTGGCAAATCGCTTGCGCCAGATCTGCTCGTGATACAGAGAAGAAGATGATTACACTACGCCATTGGCCTTGAACCAGGCGAGCGCGCGGCTCCAGCCATCCTTGGCATCGGCTTCGTTATAGCTGGGGCGGTAGTCAGCATTGAAGGCATGACCAGAATTTTCATAGACCTTAAATTCTGATTTGCTATTGCCTTTTTTGAGTTCCACTTCCATCTTGAAGACAGACTCTACCGGTATCCCCTGGTCCTTGGCACCATACAGGCCCAGAACCGGTGTTTTCAGGTTGGCGGCGATATCGATAGGGTGCTTGGGCGTCAATGCCGACGCATCGCCGACCAGCTTGCCATACCATGCCACCCCGGCTTTGACATTCGGGTTGTAGGCAGAATACATCCAGGTGATGCGGCCACCCCAGCAAAAGCCGGTGATGCCCAGGCGCTTGGTGTCGCCACCATTATTGGCTGCCCATGCAACTGAAGCATCAAGATCACCCATGACTTGCGCATCAGGCACTTTGGAAATAATTTCCTTGATCAGTTCGGCCACGCTGGCAGCATTTTTTGCATCACCCTGGCGCACAAACAATTCAGGCGCAATTGCCAGATAACCCTGCTTGGCAAAGCGGCGGGCGACATCGGCAATATGTTCATGCACACCAAAAATTTCAGAGATCACCAATATCACTGGCAAATTGCTCTTGCCTTCAGGCTTGGCAAAGTACAAAGGTACTTCTGCACCGGCGACAGTCAGTTTTGCCACGCCATCGGTCAGACCGGCACGGTCAGTCTTGATCATGGTTTGCGCGCTCACTGGAGCAACTGCTGCGGCAAAGCCGACACCAACTGCTGTTTGCATGAAACTGCGGCGGTTGACTGCCGTACTATCTTCAGTGCTACCAACCAGGCTATTAAAGTCTTCGCGAAGCTGCATGGTGTTCTCCTGTAAGGTTTCTTCGTGGGTTATGTATGAAACGCCGGATAAAACAGCATTGCATTGTACAACCGATTACCAAAACCTACCTGTCAGCCCCGCTTGTTTAAGGTTTTGGCCTCAGGGACGGGGCAGTACAGGTGGCGTGCTGTCTGCATAGGTCAGGTAGGCTTGCCACACATCATGGGTACGGCTTTGTGTCAGGTCCAGCTGGCACTGGGCAGACTGGCGATAGCGCACGCTGCCTTGTGCCCAATAAGTATAGACATCGCCACAATGGGCGGCGCGGTATTGTTCCCAGACTTTTTGCGCGGTATCGAGGTTGAGCTTGACGTCAGGAGTCTTGTCAATCCGGCTTTTGGCAGCTTGCAGATAGGTTTGCAGCTTCTGGTCTGCCTTGTTCACTTCAGCAGCCATGCACTGGGCTTCTTCCTGCGTATTTTTTGCTGTTGTACACAATATTTCAGCGTGGCTGACAGTTGCTGTGGCGCAGAGCAGGCATGCCAATACCAATTGAGTGGATTTCATAAGTTCCTTCGGGTCCTTGAGTTCATCACAACGCGTCAACACCGGATTGATGTTGAGTAAATAGTAACACAAGGATATTATTAGAGTTTGCTTAAAATCAATTCATTCTTGACGGCATTTTTTAAGCAAAAGCAGTTGATGAGAATTTCCCGATATTTTTTCAGGCCACTGACAAGGGAAACCCTAAGTAAAATTTTTTAAAATCATATTAATTTTTAAAGCGCCTGCATATTTATGACTCCTCATATTTTTTCAAGAATATTGTTACTCAGCCTTTTTTGGCAAGTGCAGGCAGGCAGCTTTGCCGCAGACTTAGAAAAAGTAGTAACTACAGTAAGTAATGACGCGCAAGTGCGCTTTGTCCGCAGTATTGAGGGCGTACATGAGTATCAGTTGAAGAATGGTTTGCAGATACTGCTTATGCCTGATGCCAAATCCAACCTTTATGTCGTGAATCTGGTGTACCGCACAGGCAGTGCAGGTGAGCTGGAAGGGCAATCGGGACTGGCGCATATGTTTGAGCATTTTGTCGCGCAGCGTAGTTCTTTGCTCTATCCGAGACTGGAAGATGATTTAAAAGAAAAACACATCAGTCGTCTGGGTATTACTACCAGCGACTATACCTATTACAGAACAAAAAACATCAGCAGCCGCAAAGAGCTGGAATGGATACTCGCGCTGGATGCCGAACGCATGAGCCAGTTCAATTATAGTGAAGACAGTTTGAAGACCGCATTGCAGGAAGTCTATGAAGAGATAGACAACACGATCAGCAAACATGATGCAAGTTTATTGCGAAAAACTGTGATTGCCATGCGGCCAAGCCAGGCAAGCGGGCGCAATATCCTGGGTGATAAAAGTGATCTGGCGAACACCAATCTGGATAAGCTTAAAATATTCTGGCAAAGCTATTACCGGCCCGACAATGCCAGCCTGATTGTCGCCGGTAATTTTGACAATGCAGAAATGTTGGAGCTAATTCAAGCCCGCTTTGCCAGCATACCCAAACCTGAATCTGTTCTTCAGCACAGGCGATTTGAAAAGATTACCCAGCTTGCCGCGCAAGAAATCAGCCTGAGCTATAGGCGCACTGCGCCGGGCATGATCAGTGCCTATCGTGTTGTGCCTGTTGGTGATCCAGATTTTGTTGCCGTTCATTTGATTGCCAGCATACTCAAAGAGCGGTTCCAGGAAAGAAAATCTGCAGATCCCACGATGACAGAAAAAATCGGCGTTTATGTGACGCCTTATCTGGATGACAGCATCCTGTTTGTCAGGTCTTTATTGCCATATGGCTCGGGTAATTTACTGCCCGATGCCAAAGCCAGACTCTTGAGTCTGGAAAAAGACATTCTGGAACATCCTTTTACTCAGGCTGAACTTGATCGTGCCAAGGCAGAGTGGCTCAAGGGTTTTCAGTCCCGCAAGAATGACGCAGAGCGTTATGCCGTAGCATTGCCGCTTTACCTGGTTGCCAATGACATGAGCTGGTATTTCACAGTCAGGGATAATGCAGAGAAGATATCCCTGAGCAAAGTGCAAAGTCTGGCGCAGCAATGGATGCTGGACAAAAACCGGACCATGGCTTTCTTAATCGAAGATGAGACTGCACAGTAAGTCCACAGGATTAACGATGTAGTTAATGTAGATGCAAATTCAAGGATTACGTGCCGTCTTCAACGGGGTTGCCACGTTCTGCCGTATCCACGTCTGCATGTCTTGCCAGATGCGCTGTACTTCAGCGTCTGGCGGCATTTGCGTGGCGTTTGGCAGCTCGATAGTGACCACCGGGATGTCCTTGTGCAGGCCGCTGTAATTGCCGAGTGAGCCGGGATAGACGCCAACACGGTTATAGATCAGGCGGCCGAAGCGGTTCGGTGGTGTGGTCGGGCCGTCAAAGTCGAGTACGCCAAAAGGGGCGTGGACGGAGATGATGACGTCGGGCTTGTATTTCTCTATCGTCTCATATACCCAGCGGCTTTCCGGTTCTGAGATCGGTGCTTTGCCTGGATAGCGGCGCGGGTCGCTACGGGTGACGCGGGCCCAGTAGCTTGGCGCTTCTTTTTGCCAGTTGGGGGTGGGGAAGTTGCGGTTCAGGTCTATGCCGCGCGCATTGACGCGGCGTGGCTTGGGGGCCAGCAAGCCATCAGGATTAACTACCGGTGCCACGCGCCAGTTAAATTCCAGCGGGCTTTTTTGCATGACCTCCATCCATTTGAATACAACGGAAGATGCCGTCTGTTCATCGCCATGAATGCCACCCAGCAGTAGTACCCGTATCGCTTGCGGATGCTTGACATCTGCCTTGATGTCGCGGAATAGTACCGGGAAACCATTGAGAGAATTGGCACCAGTGGGACTCAGTTTGCTGTTCTTGCAGTCAGCCAGGCTAACCTTGGGCAGTCGTGCTACCAGTGGCGTGCACCAGTCGCTGACGATTTTTGGTTTGACAGGGGGTTTGGTTTGCGTGGATGGTGCTGACGCTGCTGATGGCGTAGATGCTGCTGGTGGAACTGATGCAGCAGGAGTAGCAGACAGGCTGTTTGCAGATGGCATGACCAGCAGGCCAGCCACCGCAAACAAAGCACTGAGGTTTTTGCAGCGAGATGCGCAGAACTTACTTCTGATAAAACTGACCGGCATTCTCGCTTCTACTCCCAGTGCTACCTATTACTTAAAACAACTCAGACAAATTACAGCCCGGCAGCGGCACGCAGAATTGCTGCCTTGTCGGTACGTTCCCAGGTGAATTCTGGCTCTTCACGACCAAAGTGGCCGTAAGCGGCTGTCTTGGAATAGATCGGGCGCAGCAAGTCCAGCATCTGGATAATGCCTTTTGGACGCAGGTCAAAATGCTCGTTCACCAATGCGGCGATCTGGTCATCAGGAATGACGCCTGTGCCTTCAGTGTAAACAGTCACGTTCATAGGACGTGCTACGCCAATCGCATAAGCTACCTGTATCTGGCATTGACGGGCGATGCCGGCAGCGACGATATTCTTGGCGACGTAACGTGCAGCATACGCAGCAGAACGATCTACCTTGGTAGGATCTTTACCGGAGAAAGCACCGCCGCCATGAGGGCAGGCACCGCCGTAGGTATCAACGATGATCTTGCGGCCAGTCAGGCCACAATCACCTTGCGGGCCGCCGATAACGAAACGGCCAGTCGGGTTGATCAGGAATTTAGTGTCCAGCAACCATTCTTTAGGCAAGACTGGTTTGATGATTTCTTCAATGACAGCGTCAATGAAAGACTGCTTCATCTTGGTCGAGGTTTCGCTTTGGTCAGGGTGATGCTGGGTAGAAAGCACGACAGTATCGATACTGTGCGGTTTGCCATCGACATAGCGCATGGTGACCTGGCTCTTGGCATCCGGACGCAGGAAAGGCAGGCGGCCATCCTTGCGCAATTGTGCCTGGCGTTCTACCAGACGGTGCGCATAGTAAATTGGCGCAGGCATCAGTTCTGGTGTTTCATCGCAGGCATAGCCAAACATCAGGCCCTGGTCACCAGCACCGGTGTTGAGGTGATCATCCGATGCCTGATCAACACCCTGGGCGATATCATTGGATTGCTTGTCGTACGCAACCAGTACCGCGCAACCCTTGTAATCGATACCATAATCGGTATTGTCGTAGCCGATACGCTTGATGGTGTCGCGTGCTACCTGTATGTAATCAACGTGAGCATTGGTGGTGATTTCACCAGCCAGAACCACCAGGCCAGTGTTGGTCAGGGTTTCGGCAGCAACGCGGGAACGGGGATCCTGTTCAAAGATCGCATCCAGAATCGCATCGGAAATCTGGTCGGCGACTTTGTCTGGGTGTCCCTCGGATACCGATTCAGAGGTGAAAAGAAAATCATTAGCCATCGCAGGCTCCTATAAAAAATTGACCGTAAAAATTATGCCGCAGTCGGAAGAGTCCTGCGACGCTTTAGCGAATTTTATTAACCGCCTCGCAAGTTGTCATTAACTCGGCGGTGGCTTGCCTTCTGTGTTTATCCTGCCCTAAAGCAGGTCAGAGCTAGCCAATATGTGATATTTTACGCTCGTTCTGCATAGTCTGTCGAATATACCCTTATTATTATACTGATAATTGAGCAGCATCATGCTTGTCACTTTGTTTCGTTTCCTTTCCATTTTTCCATTGTCGGTCTTGCATTTTTCCGGAGCCGCGCTGGGTTGGTTCGTCTATTTGCTGTCGGGGTCGTATCGCCGCCGTCTGAAACAAAATATCACCCGTGCCGGTTTTCCTGAGCATTTGCATGTTGCCGTGCGTGAGGCGGGCAAGAATATCCTGGAGCTGCCCTTTATCTGGTGCGCCAAGCCTGACAGGGTATTGAAGACGGCGACGATAGAGAATTGGGAACTGGTACAGGCCGCGCTGGATGCCAAGAAGGGGGTGATATTTTTGACACCACATCTGGGTTGTTTTGAAATTGTCGCCCAAAGCATTGCTGTGCGCACTCGCCTAACCGTTTTATACCGCCCGCCACGCAAGGCTGCTTTAAAACCGCTGATAGAAGGTGCGCGAGCCCGTGACAATCTTTTGCTGGCACCTGCAAATTTTTCTGGTGTCAGGATCATGGCCAAGGCCCTCAAAAAAGGTGAGGCCATAGGCCTGCTGCCCGACCAGGTGCCGCAGGAAGGAGAGGGCGTCTGGGCCAAGTTCTTTGGCAAGCGCGCCTACACCATGACCCTGTCTGCCAAATTGCATGGCATGACAGATGCACCGATTATCCTGACTTTTGCAGAGCGCCTGCCCGGCGGGCGCGGCTATGTGATCCGCTTCGTGCCTTTTGAAGAAGAGCTGGGTACAGACCCGGTGGCACAGGCAACGGCCATCAACCGCGGCATGGAAAAACTGATTGCACTATCCCCCGCACAATACTTCTGGAGTTATAACCGCTACAAGAAACCGGATGGCGTTGATGGGCCGGAAACCGGCACGGACAGGGAGCCAGCATGAGGGCAGTGCTGGTCCTGATGTGGATATTGCACTGGTTGCCGTTGCCGCTGCTTGGTCGCCTGGGTGAAGGTGTGGGAAGTATATTATTTATGCTGATACGCAAGCGCAGACACATCACGCTGACTAACCTTGCGCTCTGCCTGCCGCATTTGAGCGAAGCCGAGAGGCAGGCCATCGCCAAACGCCACTTCCAGGTCTATGCCCGCAGCGTGCTGGAACGCGGCATACTCTGGTGGGCATCAGAAGCGCGTTTGAAGCGGCTCATACAGATACACCCTGCCGTACCCATGGCGGCAATGGCAGAGAGCCCTACCATATTGATGTGTCCGCATTTTGTCAGTCTTGATGTGGCAGGCGTGGCAGTGATGCTGGAGTCATCGCTGTGTTCCATTTACACCCGCCAGCGCAGCAAGGTGTTTGATGCAGCGCTGCGCAAAGGGCGCTCGCGCTTTCGCCCTGTAAAACTGTTTTCACGGGCGGAAGGCGTCAAACCCATCATCCGCGCCATGCGTGAAAAACTGCCTTTCTTTATGCTGCCGGATATGGACTTCGGTGCCAAGGATGCCGAGTTCGTACCTTTCTTTGGCGTGCCCGCAGCGACATTGACTGCAGTGCCAAGAATTGCCGCAACCACAGGCGCCAAGGTCATTCCTGTCATCGCGACTATTTTGCCTGGTTACAAGGGTTGGAAAGTGACTTTCCACCAGCCTTGGCAAAACTATCCAGGCGACGACATCGTCGCGGCTACGCGCTACATGAATGCCTTCATTGAGCAAGAGATTTTGAAAGCGCCAGCCGAATATTTCTGGGCGCACAAGCGTTTCAAAACACGTCCTCCAGGTGAACCCAGCGTTTATTGATACATAGGACTTACGAAAAAGCGCCGCAAGCTTGCAGCCTACCGTACTTCCCAATTCGTCACACCCGCGCAGGCGCACTGCTGTCCGGAATAATGTGCTTGACAAAAACTGACGCGCAGATCCCCTCCCTTTCAAGGGGAGGGATAGGGTGGGGATGGGTTTCGGTCGAATAACGGTAAATGAATTTGCGTCAGAAACCCATCCCCATCCCAGCCTTCCCCTTGAAGGGGAAGGAGCTTTGAGCATGACCGCTGGCAGAAGATATTCAAATGCAAAATCAAGTCTCCGACACAGAAAAAAATGCCAGGACGTCGGCTATATCTTGATTTCAGAACAAGTCAAGATAATTATTCCGGACAGCAATGCGCGCAGGCGGGTATCCATGCCTGATCGGCCCCATCGGCCTTAATGCCTGGGTAGCTGATCAACGATGGATTCCCGCTAAAAGCATGCGGGAATGACGGTTTGCGCCGTCACTTCCAGTTCTTGCTGCAACCATTCCAGAAACCTCAGGCGGCGCTGGTCCTCGCCGAAGGGCAGAGCTGACAGCAAGACATAGTCTGTGCCGTCTTCCATGAAAGCATGAGGCGCAATGAGTTGTCCGCTGTGGATTTCATCTTCCACCATATACGCTGATGCCATCGCGACACCCAGGCCAGCGCAAGCTGCCTGCAGGCTCAGATAAAAATGTTCATACGTCGCCCGGTTTTTGCCGTGTGCGGTTTGCCTGCTGAGTTTTTGCCATTGCGGCCAGGCATCGGGCCGGGTTGCCGTGTGCAGCAGACATTGCTGGTTCAGTGCTAGTTTGCCTTGTTTCAGCAAGCCTGGTGTGCAAACCGGAGCGATCAGTTCACGGGTAACTGTGGCTACATGATAGTTCGCATCCCAGGCAAAATCATTGCGCCGCAAAGCTAGGTCTATATGCCCATGCCGTAAATCGACTGGCCCACCAGCGGCAAATAAATGAATCTCCAGCTCAGGGTGTAGTTCTCTGAACTTACCAAGGCGCGGTATCAACCAGCGCATGGCTATCGTCGGTTCACACGACACCACCAGTGGCTGATCATCCGTCTGCCTGAGCTGACGCAAACCTGCTTCCAGTTGCCGCATGATGTCAGTGCAAGTGCCTTGCAGGCTCAAGCCTGCGCGTGTCAAAAAAATGGCGCGGTTGCGGCGTTCGAACAATTCCACGCCCAGGTTTTCTTCCAGTTGCTTGATCTGGCGGCTGACCGCGCCATGGGTCACATGCAGTTCTTCTGCCGCCCTGACCAGGCTCAGATGGCGTGCGGCGACTTCAAATACGCGTATCGCATTCAGAGAGGGGAGGTGATTTGGCATCTGTGAGATTTTCTCAATGATATTTCTGAGTATATATCGATTTTCATAATTCTTGTGTGGCTTCAGAATCAATGCATACGTGATCATGGGTCACAAATAGAATCACAAATGCATAATTAATTTAGAGGAAGAAATGACAGAACTCATTGCCGTCGCCATCATCACCATCCTGGCCGTCATCAGCCCCGGTGCTGATTTTGCCATGGTCACCAGGAACAGTTACCTGTACGGTCGCCGTACCGGCCTGCTGGCTGCCAGTGGCATAGCACTCGGTGTGCAAGTGCATGTGATGTACACCATGCTGGGTGTGGGCTTGTTGATTGCCAAATCCCCCAGCCTGTATTTCGCCATCAAGATCATCGGTGCGATTTATTTGATTTATATCGGTTACCAGACTTTTTATGCCCGCGCTGTCGTCAGTGGAGAAGCCGGGGCGGGGCAGTCAATTAATAATCTGGCGGCCTTGCGTGCAGGTTTCATGACCAATGCCTTTAATCCCAAAACCACTTTATTTGTTCTGAGCACTTACACGCAAGTCGTGCAAGTTGATACCAGCCTGCTGGCGCAATTTGGCTATGGCTTGTTCATGTCTGTCGCACATTGGATATGGTTCAGCTTGGTTGCCCTGTTCTTTTCAGATCATCGCCTGCGTGCAGGCATGCTCAGACAGCAAGTGATATTGAATCGTTTCATCGGTGCTGTGTTGGTCATTCTAGGCGTATCACTTGCCAGTTTGCCGGCCTTGCATTCGTGACATGGTTGACGAAATCCGGATGCGCGCCTAGAATTGCGGCAGGTGCTAAGGGGCGCCTACCCGCACAAGAGGCTCTCACCCTGCAAATGCACATCCAAATTAATGTGATAATTGCCATGTTTCGTTTGACGTCAGCGGGTCGTCGATAAGCGAACTGGAGCTCATCATGTTATCGTCGTATTACCCCTCATTGTTCATCACACAACAGCCCATATCGTCTGGAGCTGCAGCATGAACGCATTGACTACAGAAATCAAAACCCGCGCCCGTTTATTGCAAAAACTGCTGGAGACGCGTAATACTGCAGCCAGTAAACGCGCCCTGATCTTGAGCCGCCAGCGCCAGTGGGAAATCCCCGAGAATTGGCAACTCAAGCATTGCATGAACCTGGCCGCAGCTGATGCCGGTTTTCAGAACTGGGAACATGCCCGCATCGTCCTCGGTGGCGAAGCCAAACCTGGTGAGGACATGGGGGACTTTTGGCATGGTCCCGAGGTGTCGGTCTTTATCAATCACTGGTATGCCAGCTATGCCGAAGCGCAGTCGCAATTGCAGGCGAGTGACGCTGGCTATTTGCTACCTTACCGCAAGCAATACCTCGTCGTCACCAGTGATTATTTGCAGGCGCTGGGCGTTAGCGCTGCTGCTGAATATTGGGACGCTATCGGTCGTGATCTGGTACAGGGTTACGGTAGTGCAAGCTGGCTGAACTTGGCGCAGCAACGCCTGCAAGCCAGCCGCACCGAGCGTTTCAAGGCGAACTGGGATGCCTCCCAGATCATGCTGGATTTGCAATCGACCGAAGTTGAGGCTGAGCGGGTGATGAAGTCTTTCGTCAAGGATGGGCGTCTGGTGAGTATTCCTGAACAGCGTAAAAAGCGGCTGGTGATCTTGCGCTGGCTGGTGGAGCAATTACAGTTTGAACGGCGTTATGTAGAGGCGGATATCAATAGTTTCCTGTTGCAGTTTCATTCTGATTTTGCGACGTTGCGGCGGGAGTTTATTATGAATGGATTGATGGAGAGGGCGGAGGGGGAGTATTGGAGGGTGTGAGCGAAGTCTGCGATTTAATGCGGATGGGCTTGATGACTTTCTCATACTTACCTAGCTGCTAGACTTTCAAATTGACTCTAATATAGTTAACGTCATTCCAGCATGCTTTTGGCTGGAATCCAGCGGCGTTCTTAGTATGCCGTGTCGCTTGTTAGATGCTTACTTTGCCTAAAACAATAGCCCTTCGTAGAAACAAGCCGGGTCTCGGCCCGGCAGCCGAAATTCTTTCTTTGCGTCGCCAAAGAAAGAATTCAAAGAAAGGCGACCCAGGCGTCGTCGCCCCTTCGGGGTACCCGTTTGTGCAGTACAAAAAATGGGAAATGCCCGAAACTCGCTTCGCTCAAACACGTTCATTTCTTGATCCATTTTCTGTACTGCACAAACGGCGTCGACACATGGGAACTGCGAAAAGTCAAAAGCAACGTCACGACGACCTCGATCCATATTTTTTTGATCATTGGTTCATTGATTGTCCTACTCCACCCCAACCTGCAAAGGCAACCGGACACTCACCGCCAGGCCGCCACCTTCACGATTGGCAAACCTTACTTCCGCATGCAGTTGTATCGCCAGTTGCGCCACGATCGCAAGTCCAAGGCCTGCGCCACCAGTATCTCGGTTGCGGGAAGATTCGAGTCGCACGAAAGGTTGCATGACGGCGTCCCATTGGTCTTCCGGAATACCTGGGCCTCTGTCCTGCACCGTGATAACAGCATGCTGTGTATCGCCAATTAAAATAAGTTCTACTTCGCCGCCAAACTTCAGGGCATTGTCGATGAGGTTGCCAAGCAGGCGGGACAGGGCCAGGGGGCGGGTTTGTATGATCTGGCTGCTATTGCCACGCAAGCTGACTTGCTGGCCGGTGTCGCAATAGTCCTGTGCAAGGCTACCAGCCAAAGCGTCGAGATTGATCTTGCTGCTGGCTTCCTGGTCGGCTTGCAGTTGATTTTGCACCTTGGCATAGGCCAGACCCTGTTCCACCAGTTTTTGCATGGCGTGCAGGTCGGCTTGCATTTTGTCCCTATGGGTATCGTCTTCCATGAGTTCGGTACGCAGGCGCAGGCGGGTAATGGGGGTTTGCAGGTCGTGGGTGATGGAGGCCAGGATTTGCATGCGTTCGGCCAGGTAAGTGTCTATACGTTCCTGCATATTCTGGAAGGCAGTCGCTGCACGGAATACTTCTCGTGGCGCGCGGGCAGGGAACTGTGGCCTGGCGCCTGGCTTGACCATCGCATCGGCAGCGTCGGCCAGCATGGCCAGTGGGCGCGTCGCTGTCCTGACGGCCAGCCAGGTTGCCAACATGATGATGGCAAGCTGTACGCAGAGTAGCGAGAACATGTTCCATTGTATGGTGTATGGCGTTGCAGCCAGGCGCACGGTGAGCGGCGCGCCATCGCTCAGGGCCAGATGCAACTGCAGGATTTTTTTATCGTTTTCAGTACGTACGCTGATCCTGATTTTTGCCGGATGCTCCAGATTATTTTTTATGGCCTCTATCGCCTCGTTGGCAATGTCCAGGTCGATGTTGTCCTTGGCATCAGCGGGGGCGGCCTGCAAAGTATATTCATAGTTATTGCGGGCAAGTTTGTCCAGCCAGGCCTGACGTTCGCTGACTGGCAGCCGGTCAAGAAATGAAATCGCATTGGCGACATCCTTGCCAACTGAGTAAACCATATGATTTTTCCTGACCTGCATCTTGTCCCATTGTGATGAGGCAAACGAGAGTGCATAGGCCATCAGCAGGGCACTGAGTAAAATCAGGCACAGGCGGCCAAACAGGGTGTGCGGCCAGTGCGGGCTTTCTATGATGTGCATCAGGCCTCCTCGGGTGCTGTGACCTGTGCGCAAAATACATAACCTTCACTGCGTACGGTTTTGATATAACGCGGCTCGCGCGCATCATCGCATAAATGCTGGCGCAGGCGGCTGACCAGCAAATCGATGGAGCGCTCGAACAGGTCGGCATCGCGCCCCTGTGTCAGGTTCAGCAACTGGTCACGGTTCAGCACGCGCTGCGGGTGTTCGACAAAGACTTGCAGCAAGCGATATTCGGCCCCGCTGAGTGTGACCATGACACCGTCTTTATCGAGCAGATGGCGTGCCAGGGTATCAAGTTGCCAGTCACCAAATTGCAGCCTGGCAGGTGGCTTTTGTTCGCGCAATTTAGGTGGCAGCATGCGTGTACGGCGCAAGACCGCCTTGATGCGTGCCAGCAACTCCCGTGCAGCGAAAGGTTTGGTCAGGTAATCATCGGCACCCATTTCCAGGCCAACGATGCGGTCTGTCTCTTCAGCGCGTGCTGTCAGAAAAAATATCGGAATGACTTTGTGCGGACCAGAGCGCAATTCACGGCACAGGCTCAAACCATCTTCACCCGGCATCATGATATCGAGCACGATGAGGTCGATGGCACTGCCTTCCAGCAGGGCGCGCATTTGCTTGCCGCCAGCAGCCGTGCTGACCTTGTTGCCATTCTTGCGCAGATACAGGGCAGTCAGTTCGCGTATTTCTGCATCATCATCAACGATGAGGATGTGATCCGGGGATTCTGTGTTTTCCATGTGTCGGGCTTTGTGCTCATCTATTCGCTACGCTCATAGGGCTTTATAGCTTAAATCGCGGCAGAGACAAAATCTTTTGTATCCCAATGTATCTGAGTGCTGTAGAAACATATGCAGATGCAAATATGGCATTTCCTGACATCTGCCAGATACCTTGCGCCTGTCTAATGACATGGCCGTGATGAATGACATCACTTCGACAACTCAAGGAGAACTGACATGAAAAAGCAAATGATCGTTATCAGCACTTTCGCCACTGTATTGATGAGTGCCTGGTCTGCCCAGGCGCAGCAGGCTGGATTGTCTGATTACTACCTGGCACCTGTGGAAGCTCAAATTCAGGCCAACAATCTTGCCAGTGGCAAGGCTGGCGCAGTCGTCGGTACCTGGCTCACGCAAAGTGGTAGTCTGGAAGTACAAATCAGTCACTGTGGTGAGGCTTTGTGCGGCAACGTCAGCAAGGTCAATGATGCGGCGAATTTGAGCAACATGACTGCGATGGGTAGTGCCGCAACGCCTGCATCCGCGGCGCCGGTATTGGGCAAGACCATAATGGAGGGCTTTACGCCAAACGGAGCTGCCGCCTGGTCAGGCAAGATTTTTAACCGCGCCGATGGCCAGACCTATGCTTGCCAGATGCGCATGCTGAGCCCGACTGAACTGGAAGTCACGGCCTACAAGGACAAGCCAGAAAATGGCCGTACCCAGGTGTGGACGCGCGTCTCCAACATCATCACGGCGCAAAAATAAAAATGGGAGCATCGTCTGATGCTCCCATTTCAGTTTTTAATATCTGTGCTGGCTTATGGCAGCAATTCAACTTCACCCGGCAATAGAGTATTGGCTGGCAATGCATCGAACTGTTTCAGACGCTGATAATAAGGCGTGAAATCCGGTGCCGTGCCATCAAACAACTGCTGGAAATTGTCGATGACAAAATAAGTTTCCTGGAAGCTGTCTATCTTGTACAGGGTTTGCAGGCAGCGTTCTATGTCAAGATGGATATGGCGTGAAGGCGTACCCGGTTTCAGGCAGTATTCGACTTCACCGCCTGATGACAGGATGCCCGCGCCATAGATGCGCAAACCCTTGTCCGTCTTGATCAGGCCAAACTCCACTGTGTACCAGTAAAGGCGGGCCAGAAAATCCAGACCACCGAGTTTCATCGCCTTCAAACCACCCTTGCCATACAACTGCATATAGTCAGCAAAGACCGGATTGAACAGCAGTGGTACGTGGCCGAAATAGTCGTGGAAAACGTCAGGTTCTACAATGTAATTGAACTCTTCAGGCTTGCGCAACCATACCGTGATGGGAAAGCGGCGGTTGGCCAGGTGCTCGAAGAAAGTCAGTTCAGGAATCAACCCGGGCACGGCCACAATGCGCCAGCCAGTAGCGGCAAACAATTCCTCTGAAGTGCGCTCAAATTTTGGTATGCCACTCGAGGCATCCATCTTGTGCAGTGCTTCTATGAACTCGTCGCAGGCACGGCCAGGCAAGAGTTCCATCTGGCGCTGATAAAGCTTGCGCCAAAGTGCGTGTTCTTCTTCTGTATAGGCAGCCCAGTCTTGTGCTACGACATAATGATCATCGGCTTTTTCATAGTTGCCGCGCAAGGCTGCGCCGTTGGATTTTTCGGCAACGGTGGCCAGAAAATCGTCGTTGCTGACGGTTGTGTCAGCAGTAGCGGGAGTAGCGATAGTATCCATATTTTTCAGTGAAAAAGGCCGGCATCAAGATGATAACCAGCCTCTTTCATATCTCCATTAGCTATTGACAAAAATCACGCAACAGTTTCGTCTTTGATGACGCCACGACGGATCTGATCGAGCTCAATAGATTCAAACAGGGCGCGGAAATTACCTTCACCAAAACCCTGGTCGCCCTTGCGCTGTATGATTTCAAAGAAGATAGGGCCGATAACTGTCGTCGTGAAAATCTGCAACAGCAATTCACGCGATGTTTCTGTGCTCTTGCCATCCACCAGAATACGCAGCTTGCGCAATTCTTCCAGGTTTTCGCCATGGCCAGGCAGGCGGCGATCTACCAGATCATAGTAAGTTTCTATCGTGTCCTGGAATACCACACCATTGGCTTTCATGCCGCCAACTGTGTCATAGATATTGTCTGTGCCCATGGCGATATGTTGCACGCCTTCGCCGTGGTACAGGTCCAGGTATTCAGCGATCTGGGATTTGTCATCCGAAGATTCGTTGATGGGAATACGGATTTTGCCGCAAGGAGAAGTCATGGCTTTGGACTTCAGGCCTGTGTGTTTGCCAGCGATATCGAAGTAACGGATTTCGCGGAAGTTGAACAGGGTTTCATAGAAATCTGCCCATTCCTTCATGCGGCCACGGTGTACATTGTGGGTCAGGTGGTCGATATAAGTCAGACCCTTGCCAACCGGGTTGGAATCCACACCAGGGATAGCTACAAAGTCAGCATCATAGATACTGATATTGCCGATGGCGCCTGCATCTGCACCATCTTTGCCATGCCAGCGATCGACGAAATAAATCAGGGAATCACCAATGCCTTTGATGGCAGGGATGTTCAATTCCATAGGGCCGGTTTTATTGTCGAAACCCCAGGCACCCAGTTCCAGTGCGCGCTTGTAGGCGGCATTGGCATCCTTGACGCGGAAAGCGAATGCGCAAACAGACTGACCATGTTTGCGGGCAAATTTTTGTGCGAAAGAATCAGGTTCTGCATTGATGATGAAATTCACACCGCCTTGGCGGAACAGGGTCACATCCTTGGTGCGATGTTTGGCTATCGCAGTAAAACCCATGGTGACAAACAAGTCGCCGAGTGCTTTTGGATCGGGTGCCGCGTACTCGATAAACTCAAAGCCATCGGTACCCATAGGGTTTTCCCAAGTTTGGAAAGTCATGCCTGTCTCCTCAGTGTGATCATCAGTGTTTGCTATATCCACCGCTTTTACGGCTGGTTTTGATATAGCTCAAGTTCTCAGTATAGTCTGCGAAACGCGCCATATAATTGCAAAATAACCCAATACTTGATTAATTTGAGCAATAATATTGCTTAAATTATTTGATATGGGGCAGATTATGCTTGAAATTGAATTGGACAAGATTGACCGCAAGATACTGGCGATTTTGCAGGCCGATGGCAGACTGACCAATCAGGAGGTGGCCGAACGCGTCAATCTCTCGCCCTCGCCCTGCCTGCGCCGCATCAAGCGCCTCGAAGACAGCGGTGTCATCCGCAAATATGTAGCCTTGCTGGAACCCGCCAAGATAGGCCTGGGTTTGCTCGCCTACGTCAATGTGCGCCTGGAAAAGCATAGTGATGCCCCTGGCAAGGGCGCATCACGCTCGCCGCGCGATGACTTCTCGGCCTCGGTAGGACAGTGGCCCGAGGTGGTGGCCTGTTATGCGATGACCGGGGAAATGGACTATCTCTTGCGCGTGCATGTGGAAGACATGAACCACTTTTCACGCTTCATGATGGAGACGCTGTTACGTCATCCTGCCGTGCTGGATGTAAAGTCCAGCTTTGCCTTGCAGCAGATTAAGGATACGACGGCATTGCCGGTGGTGGTTGGGGTATAAGGGCTAGGTGTTTGGATGAGTGTGATTGCAGCGACATCCTTAATATAGTTAGCCTTCAAATCGTCGCTCCTTAGCAGGCAGTAGGCTACCGGGCTGGCGCTCCAGCGGCGTTCGTTGCATTGCCGTACTTTGATTAAAGCGATTGCCCTTCGTGGATACAAGCCGGGTCTCGGCCCGGCAGCCGAAATTCTTTCTTTGCGTCGCCAAAGAAAGAATTCAAAGAAAGGCGACCCAGGCGTCGTCGCCCCCTGAAGGGGGTTCCCGTTTGTGCAGTACAAAAAATGGGAAGGCCCGAAACTCGCTACCCTTGCAGGGCGCACAATCGCTTGCAAGCGATTGCCGTTACGCAGGCGTGGTACATGCACCACGAAGCCCCTGCTACACCTCAAACAGCGGTCCTTCTTTTTCCATTTTCTGTACAGCACAAACGGCGCCGACACACGGGAACGGCAAAAGTCAAAAGCAACGTCAATGCGACTTGCACTCAGATTTTTTTGATATTAGTTACTCGACAATTGATGCACAGAGAAATCAAATTTTGCTTTTCTCCTGAATTTCTCTGTGACTCTGTGTCTCTGTGTTGAGAGGTCTTACGATCTGCAACCCAGTTTGAAAGCTTACTTCGATTTATCCCGTATCCCCGGCAAATGCCTCAGCCATTTTGCCGCAGCACGGGTATTCGCCTTGATGCTGTAATCTATCGCGGCGACCTGCTCCTGCATGGCTTCTTTGAGCATGCTGGCTGCGTCGGCTGGCATGAGCTTGAGGTAGGCGTCGGCTTCGCCATAGGCGCGGTGGATTTCCATGCCCGCCTTCTTGGCGATGTGTATCATGGTCTGGTTCGACGACAGGCAATGCATGTATAGGGTATCAACATCATCATTGCGGCAGTGGATGGCACCGCGTTCAAACAGCTTGGAGCCTATGCCCTTGCCGCGTGCATTACCTGAGACGGAGACGCCAAATTCTGCGACCTTGTCCTTGTCGGTGTGCTCATCGTCTTCACTGCGGGGAGCATAGGCGAGATGGCCAACCCCCACGATATTGAAGCTGTGACTGATGACGCCAAATACCTTGTCGCGGGAAAAGTCTATGCCATCGACATATTTTTCTACCATCGCGTCGGGCAGGTAGGTGCCAAAGCGTAGCAGGCGGTCACTTTCTTCGAGGCCGAGAAAGTGTTTCATGATGCGGTGCCGGTCTTTTTCTGACAATTCCTTGACAAAAATAGTGGGCTTGGAGGGCTTGTTGGAGGAGTCGAGCAAGTGTTTGGGATCTTCAGGAAACATATCAGACGCATTCATATCAGCTCCTTATGGGTAGCTTTTGTGCACTGCACAATGCATTGTAGATGATCTGCCCTGATTATTCCAGAAAAGCCCGGTTTTTGAGAATAAACCTTCTATTCCGTTCAGTGGAGCCGGAATGAAACCGGAATGAAGTCAGACGCTGGCCGGGCTTTTCATGTTTCTTATTTACCTACTTATTTATTTACTTATTTATCTGCTTATTCATGGCTTCCAGTGCAGCTATTCTGGCTGCCCGTATCGCTACCGGAATTTGTGCCGGGGTGCTGGTATGCAAACTGGCAATCTCGCCGCCATTGACTTGCTGTACAGCCTCCAGCGACTTGCTCAGGCTGGCTAGTGGTGCATATGGTTGTTCCGGCCGGGCATACAGGCAGGCTGCTGCATGCAATAGTTCGAGGAATCGCTGGGGTTTGCGGTAGGCATCGCAGCGTCCGAATAAATCGACGGTATCTGCCGCAGACAGGCTCGCTGCTTGCGCGATATGTATATGCTCACGTGCCAGCATGACGGCAAGATCACGGCATTCAGCCGGGACTTTGAGGCGCTGGCAGATGCCATCAACGAGCTTGCCTGGCAAATCATGCAAGAGCACGGCATAGCGCAGATGCAGGGCCAAATTTGCCTGGGCACCGGCATCGAGTAACTGCATGAGACGCTGCATTTGCGCTTCTGGCAAGGCATCAATTTCCGGCAACAAGCGCTGCAGTGCGCCGCAACTGCGCAAGACGTCGAACATGCGTGAAGGACGGGCTTCCATCAGGCCACGCGAAATTTCCTGCCACACCCGCTCAGCCACCAGCGCATCGACCTCACCGGCAGCGACCATGCTTTGCATCAGTGCTGTGGTTTCTTCTGCGACGCTAAAGTCTTGCGGTGGCATGGCAAAGCGGGCGGCAAAGCGGGCCAGACGCAGTATGCGTACCGGGTCTTCGCAAAATGCCATCGATACATGGCGGAATACGCGGTTTTTGATATCTTGCACGCCGCCATAAGGGTCGATGATATTGCCGTCATCATCCTGCGCCATCGCATTGATGCTGAGGTCGCGGCGTATCAGGTCCTGTTCCAGTGTGACTTCTGCATCGGTATGAAAGACAAAGCCCTTGTAACCCGCAGCCGTCTTGCGTTCAGTACGGGCCAGTGCGTATTCTTCATGGGTTTTGGGATGCAGAAATACCGGAAAGTCCTTGCCTACCGGCAGGTAACCCTGGGCCAGCATGTCTTCAGGAGTAGCACCGACGACGACGAAATCGCGGTCTTGCACCGGGAAGCCGAGCAAGGCATCGCGCACGGCGCCGCCTACGATGTATGTTTTCATCATGTCTTCATCGATGTCTTCATGCAGCTATTGCTTAATCGCCATGGCGATTGTCATGGCCAGGCATGTTTTCGGTTTCCATCAAGGCTTCTCTGACCCACAGGGTTACCGCCGGATGGGCAATGACGCGGTCAGCATAGGCTTGCAGCGCAGGGGCCAGCGACACGCCATAGGTGCGGAAACGCATGACGACCGGTGCGAAGTAGGCATCGGCAATCGAGAATGCGCCGAACAGGAATTCATGCGCACCATACAGGGCCAGGCAATCTTCCCAGATTTCGCAGATGCGGCCTATGTCAGCCTGTGAACCTATGGTACGGCCCTTGCCAAACAGGTCGGCACGGATATTCATGGGCATGTCAAAGCGCAGCGAAGAAAAACCGGAATGCATTTCGGCACAGATGCTGCGGGCGGTCGCTCTTGCGGCGACATCTTCCGGCCACAGGTTGAGTATGGAGAATTGCTCGGCCAGGTATTCGCAGATTGCCAGCGAATCCCAGATAGTGATTTCACCTGCCAGCAAGACAGGTACGCGGCCAGCGGCTGAATAT
Source organism: Undibacterium sp. TC9W (assembly GCF_049339865.1). NCBI lineage: Bacteria > Pseudomonadati > Pseudomonadota > Betaproteobacteria > Burkholderiales > Oxalobacteraceae > Undibacterium > Undibacterium sp. TC9W. Next base: position 120,472 of record NZ_JBMPPJ010000004.1, read on the forward strand.
TCGGCAATGCGGTTGGTGGTATCCGGCTGGTTCAGTATGATGCGTATTTCTTCAAACGGAATGCCAAAGGCCTTCATCAGCACCCATGGGCGCATGGACCAGGAGGAATAATTTTTATTGCCTATCACCAGTCGCAAACCGGCACGGTGCTGGTCCAGCAGGGCGGCCAGGGCGGGTTGCATTTCTGTATCTTGCATGATGTCTACACTTGAAAATTAAGGAAGATCAGGGTCGCCAGCAGTCATGCCCTTGGGCACGACGACGCCCAGGCGTGTCTTCAGTGATTGTGGTTTTTTCTCAAACAGGGCGGCGTAGTAAGTCGCATTCGACAAGACGTTTTTGACATAGCCACGGGTTTCATTGAAGGGAATAGTCTCGGCGAAAATTGCCCCCTCCACCGGCTTGCTGAGCTTGGAACGCCAGGCACGCGGGCGGCCAGGGCCTGCATTATAAGCAGCTGACGCCAGTGCTTGCGAGCCACCTAGGTCAGTCAGGACCATGTTCAGGTAATTTGTGCCGAGGGCGATATTGGTTTCCACATCATTGACCTGGTTGGGCACAAAGTTACCCAGACCAATTTTCTTGGCAACATAACGCGCTGTCGCTGGCATCAGTTGCATGAGACCAGAGGCACCCACATGGGACTTGGCATTCATGATGAAGCGTGATTCCTGGCGTATCAAGCCATACACCCAGGCCATGTCCATACCGAGTGCCTGGGTAGTCTTGTACATGCTGTCATTGAACGGGGTAGGGTAGCGCTGGCTGAAATCCAGTTCACCCTTGGTACGGTCCGAAGTATTCACCATGCGGTCGAGCAAATTGTTTTGTCTTGCCAGTTCCGCCGCCGCCAGATGCTGGCGTTCGCTCATCTTGCGCAATTCCCAATTCCACTCACGCGTGCCTTCAAAGCGCAAATTCATGGCATAAAATCTCAAGGCTCTTTGCAGGTTGGGATTTTTTTCCATCGGTGCCAGTTCTTCTGGTGTCACAGGCTTGACTGTGGCGGGCAAACCGATTTTCTGACCCTGCTCTTCGAGCGCAAGCTGCCCGTAAAAATGGAGTTGATCTGCGATGCTGGCAAACTGTTGACGTGCTTCTTCATTCTTGCCTTCTGCCTTCAGGGCGCGGCCATACCAATAGACCCAGGTTGGTTCACTCCTGAGGCTGGCAGGCATGGCGGTGATGCTGGATTTCACCAGTTTCCAGTCCAGTTCACGCAAGGCAGTGCGGGTGCGCCATTGATAGGCTTCCAGCGTCAGCGGTGCGCCTTCGCTTTTTTGCCAGTAGCCTAAAGCTTCTGGCTCCAGCTTCAGTGCAGCTTGCATGGCGATTTGCGCCCAACCCAGGGCTTTTTCATTGTCAGTGAACAGGGCCGTATGACGGCTGAGGGTGGCTGCAGCCTGCTCGTGATCAGTTTTGGCAAGGCGGCCAAGGGCAATCAGGTAAAGCTCATGTGCTGCATGGCCGGCATCCGGTGCTTTTTTCAACAGGCCGGCAGGTTTGTCGATGACTTCTGCGACTTGTTTTTCTGGTAGATTAAGTAACTTGCCTATACGTTGCGCCAGGGGGATGGCACCGTTTTCTGCCGCCATGCGCATTTGCGCCCATAAATCGTACTGGTTGAATTGCCCGTTAGCAGACAGATAAGTCACCAGCGCATAACAGCCTTCGCCATAGTCACGCGGACTATTGAGCAAATTGCGTGCTTCTGTTGCCACTTTTTGCTGTTTGTTTGCCTTCGATAACAGGGAATAGCAGCGCAGCTGATTATCATCGGCAACTACAAATTGCGGATATTGCTGATCAAACAAGTCCCACTCACCACGCCTGCCCAACATGAGCAGCCAGTCATTACGCAGGCGATCAGCGATGGCACTGCCTTCATACTTGCTAATAAATTCACGGAATTCACTATTGCTGGTTTTTACCAGACGCGAGCGTATGCGGTAATAATCGATGTAGGAAGGAATGTCATAATTCTTCAGCGCCGCCGCATATTGCTCGACGCTGGCAGCGTCATCATGCATGGAGGCATCGCGCAGCGCCATGAAACGGTCATCATCATTGGCAATCAGGCTCCTCTTCGCTGGCGTTGCATAGGCGAAAGGACTTGTTGCAAAACCTGCTAAGATCATCAGGCCAAGACTAGCTAAACTTTTTTTCACAGACATCTTTTGACAGTTTGAGATTACATTTCTGACAGTATGACACAGCCCAAGAATAGCGCACACAAACTCAGCATTGAAACAGCGCAAAGTCGCTCCGAATTGCGCAAGCTCCTGCGTAAAAAACGCCAGGAGATCACGGCAGAACAAAAGCAGGTGCTGGATGCAGAGATAGGAAGGCAATTACTTGCATGGTGTCAGCAAAACCGGTCAGCCAGCCTGGGCGTATATTGGCCGATACAGGCGGAACCGGATTTGCGTACTTACTATCGAGAATTACAGGCCAGTGGCTTGCGCCTGGCCTTGCCACTGGTGACGGGCAAGGACATGGCTTTGAGTTTTCTTGACTGGCAAGCCGGAGATGCCATGGCGATCGATAGTTATGGCCTCACCATTCCTGCCCATGGCAGGCTGGTCAGCCAGCCGCCTGTCCTGATCATTCCCTGTCTGGGCTGGAATGCAGCAGGCTATCGCCTGGGTTATGGCGGCGGCTTTTATGACCGTACTCTGGCCTCCAGCCCACGCCCTGTGGCGATAGGGATTGCCTATGCCTGCACCGAGGCTGAATTTGCCTCAGAGCCGCATGATATTGCGATGGATTTCATCATCAGGGCTTAGGCCCCGTATTCAGTTCTATTTTCAGTTTTATTTTCAGTTTTATTTCTCACACCAGGTTTGCCACATGGAACGGTAAGCTGCTTCCACCTTGCGGCAAAAGCCGGTTTCATCCATGAGCCTGCTGTTTTGCATCTGGCTGCGCTGGCTCATGCGGAGGGTGCTCAGGTAATCTGGGTTCGATGCCAGGCTGACGACTTTTTCTACATATTCATCTTCTGTGCGGGCTATCCATTCTGGCCGCCCCAGTCCTTCCAGTATGCTGGCCCCTATGCCACCAACACCTGGCCTACCCAGCAGGCTTACAAAAGGCACACCCATATACAGGGTTTCAAACAGAGTCGTGCCAGAATTATGCGGGAAGCAATCCAGGCCTATATCCATGCCCCTGAGCACATCCCATGGCGGGCTATGTACACCAATTTGCAGACGGCTCGTGTCTATGCCCAGGGCAACAAATTTGTCTTCCATGGCCTTGCGCGTGGCCGCATCGCTGAAGTTGCTACTGTCTATCACCAGCCTGGCGTTTTCCAGTCGTTGCAATATTTTTGCCCAGGTACTTATGACTTTATGGTTGATGCGCACTGCGCGGCTTAAGGTGCCCAGCGTGATATAGCCATTCTTGAGGGCTGGCAGACTGGAGACTGCGCCCATGCCTTCCTTGGGTCTGTAGGCAAACACCGGGCTATCGACACGCCAGATTTTTTCAGCAAACAGCGCTTCCGTCCGGTAAGGGGCGGTAGATGAATCTGCCAGGAAATAATCGATAGCCTGCAAGCCGGTCGTGTACCCAAAGCCTAGCCAGGACAGGGATACCGGCGCAGGTTTGCGGGCAAATACGCGCAGGCGGTTATTGCTGGTATGCCCGGCCAGATCTATCAGGATATCGATGCCATCTGCACGGATTCGGTCTGCCAGTGCGTCATCATTTAAATTTGTCGTAGGTATCCAATGATCGGCGTAGCTGCGATAGCGCTCTGACACTGCATCTTCAGTCAGCAATTCAGAATAGGCATAAACTTCAAACTGGTTTTTGTCATGATGCGCCATCAGCGGTTCAAGGAAATGCTGTACCGGGTGGCGGCGCAAGTCTGGTGAAACATAGCCTATCTTCAGACGGCGCTCAGTGGTCTTGTTATTCGCATGGGGTCGCTGCAACTGATACAGCGGTGCGGCAAAGCGCTGTTCATATTCACGGTAAGCGGCAAAAATATCTTCTGCACTCAGGTCTGGGTGATAGTTCAGGGCAAACAGCAAATTGCCATAGGCTTCAGAAAAATTCGGGCGGTATTCCAGTGCCTGGCGATAGGCATTTACTGCTTCGGGAATCATGCCCTGGTCATCAAACAGGGCACCCAGGCTATTGTAGGCATCGGCAAAATCCGGCTTGAGTTTGATCGCCTGCTCAAAGCACTGGTGCGCTGCTGTCTGACGGCTGAAGTGCATGTGCAGCTTGCCATAATCGTGCAGGGCGTTAAAGGAATTGGGATTGAGTTTCAGTGCCTGTTGAAAACTGGCTTCGGCTTCGGCATAGCGATTTTGCTGGTATAGCAAACTTCCCAGGTTGCCGTGGTGGTCTGCATTGCCCGGTTCCAGCGTCAGTGCCTTGCGATAATTTGTTTCTGCCTGTGCAAACTTTCCGCTGCCGCTGTAAATGTGCGCAAGATTGCTCAAGGCTATGCTGAAGCAGGGATTGCATTCCAGGCAGCGCTCATAACTGGCTTGCGCCTCTTTCAATTTACCTTGCTCTTGCAAGACGACACCAAGATTACAGTACGCTTCGGTAAAGTCGGGCTTGAGTTGTACTGCCTGCTGATAATGCTGTAAGGCTTCATCAACCAGGCCTTGTTCCTTGAGTACGACGGCCAGGTTGTAGTGATGAATTGGCTCTGCCGGTGCCTGCTTCAGCATCTGCTTATAAATATTGGCAGCATCAGCAAAACGCCTTTGTTGCATGTACAGATTCAGCAAGCTGTCACGCGCATTGGTATTCTCAGGCTGGCGCTGGTAGAGATTCTTGAGCAGGGTCTCTGCATCAGCCTGCCTGCCTTGCTGCTGGTACAGATTGATCAGGAATAAATCTGCATTGAACAATTCAGGTTGCGCAGCAATCGCCTTTTGGAAACGGGATTCTGCCTCTGCCATGCGGCCCTGGCTGGCAAGTATCATGCCGAGGTTGCAATAGGCGTAGTAATGTTGTGGTTCCAGTTTCAGCAGCTCTTCATAGTGATGGATGGCTCCGCTAAAATGGTCGCGCTGCTGGAAAAGTATGCCGAGGTTGAAATGCGCATGCGTCATTTGGGGATTGATTTCCAGTGCGCGCAGATAAGCCTGCTCAGCCTCAGGATTTTTTCCCAGCAATGACAGGCTGACCGCAAGATTGAAATGAGCAATCGTATTACCAGGATCTTTTGCAATGACGTGCTGGTAACACGGTATCGCCTCGGCAGAGCGTGACTGCCCATCCAGGGTCAAGCCCAGATTGGTCCAGGTTTCCAGCGATTCTGGCCTGGCCTTTAACACCAGGCGATACACTGCTTCCGCCTCTGGCAACAGCATTTTTTCATACAACTTGTCAGCCAGGATATCGGCGGGCAGGTTTTCTGCCGGGTCCAGGGCCAGTTTTTGGTAGGCAACGATTAGCGCATTCTGGTCGCCCTCAACCATGGTGACGACTGTTGATGCAGCAGGCGCAGCCTGTTCTGTCGGAGATGTTGGCGCAGGTGCCTGAGCATGTTGCTCAACTGCGGTTTCTACAGATCGTTGCTGGGAAGTTTCTGTTGACTTTGAAAAAGTGTTTTTAAGCCATTTCAACATGGGAGCTGGTCATCTGGTTGGTCTCAAGTTCAGGTATTTTAACCAGTAATCAGGCTTACTGGCGGCAAATCGACTTCAGCAAATGACAAGCTCCCGGACAACTCAGCGAATAATATCCGGATTCAAGACTTCTTCATCTACACGTGGCGTCTGTCCACGCAGCACGGAATTGCCGCTATACAGGGTACGCTGGTCTATCTTGGCAGGCTGGCACCAGTGAACTTCCTGCATCTCCTGGTTCAGCCCATAGACAGACAAGGCATTGGCATACACGACCTGATGTATCACCTCGGCAGAAATTCCCCGGCTGGCCATCAGGCGCGCTGATTTGGGTACCGCCAGCGGGTCAGACACGCCCCAGTCACAGGCCGAATTAACGATGATGCGCTCAGGGCCATATTGATTGACGATGTCAGCCAGCCTTTCATTACCCATCTTGGTGGACGGATAGATCGTGAAGGCGCACCAGTAACCACGGTCCAGTACCTCTTGCACGGTTTCTTCATTATTGTGGTCGATGACGCAGCGCGCCGGGTCGAAGCCGCATTCTTCCAGCACATCCATGGTGCGGGTGGTACCGCGTTTTTTGTCGCGGTGCGGCGTGTGTATCATGATGGGCAGTTCAAATTCTATTGCCATGGCGATCTGCGCCCGCAGGGCCTTGTCTTCGAGTTCGGTTTGCTCGTCGTAGCCAATTTCACCAAGTGCGACCACACCTTCCTTGCCTAGGTAGCGTGGCATGATATCGAGCACCGCTTCTGCCAGTGCCGGGTTATTTGCCTCTTTGGGGTTGAGACCTATCGCACAATAATGGCGTATGCCAAACTGCCCGGCGCGAAAACGCTCAAAGCCGGTGATGGTAGAAAAATAATCGATGAAACTGCCGACATTGGTACGCAATTGCCCTAGCCAGAACGCCGGTTCTATAACGGCGACAATGCCGGCCTTGGCCATGGCTTCATAGTCATCGGTAGTGCGGGCGATCATGTGGGCATGCGGGTCTATCATCATGCCATTGCCGCCGCTAGGCAATTGACGGAAGGCTGCCTGGCCCTGTTGCAATTGGCCAGCCTGGGCCAGCAGGTTTTGCAGCATCTGCGGCGTGATCGTGCCATTGCAGCAGGGGCAGGTGACGGCACGGTCAGAAAACATTTCATCGACTATCGTGCTGTCGGCGACGAAGTTGCCAGGGTACTTATCTTGGGGGGTGCCATTCTCGTTCATTTGCCTGCTCCTGAGTGTGCATCTTTAAACATGATTTTCAAGGCGATGTCCTTGATATCTGTCGCGTGGACTTCGTTCACGCCATCGGCCTTTGCCTGATCCAGTATCAGCAAGGGGCCATCGGCTACATCATCCACCGGCCTGCCGTGCGAACCCTTGACCAGGCTGGCATCGAGGCCGATGACATTCATGAGGCTGCGCAAACCCAGCAGGCGCTTGCCCAGCCGCCATGCAACGGCGAGTTTGGGGAAACGGATATTTTTATCGACAAATAATTCAGCCGGGTCATAGCCGGGTTTGCGGTGTATGTCTACCGTGCGCGCAAAGTCAGGCGCCAGCGCATCATCTTGCCAGTAATAGTAGGTGAACCATGAGCGCTGATCTGCCATGACGACCAGTTCACCAGAGCGAGGGTGATCCAACCCTATTTCTGTCCGCTCGCTACCTGCCCAGATACCTTCTACACCAGCGACCCCGGCCAGCAGCCTGCGCACCGGCGCAATCAGTTCTGGCCTGGAGATATACACGTGGGCAAACTGGTGGTCAGCCACCGCATAGGCGCTGGAGGCAATCGGGTCCAGCAGTTCTGCACCATCTTCCTGGCGTACTACCAGATAACCGGCTTCACGCAGTATGCGGTTCAGGTGCACCGGGCGATTGACCGCCGTGATGCCATATTCAGACAGTATCATGACACGACGCCCGGCCTGTTGTGCATGGGCGATCAGGTCTCCGGCCACTTCGTCTATATTACGCAGCGATTGCTGTACCGCCTGGCTTGCCAGGTCTGGCCCATGTCTCTGCAAGTCATAATCAAGGTGGGGCAGATAGACCATGGTCAGGGTGGGATTTTTTTCCGTGATCGCCAGCTTGGCGGCATCAGCTATCCAGCGGCTGGACTTGATCGTGGTGGCCGGCCCCCAGAACTGGAACAGCGGGAAGGCACCGAGTTTTTGGCTCAGCTCATCGCGCCATTCTGGTGGCGTTGTATAACAGTCGGGCAGCTTGCGGCCATCGGCCTTGTAGATAGGCCGGGGCGTAATGCCATAGTCATGGCTGGAGGCCATGTTGTACCACCAGAACAGGTTTGCGCAAGTGAACCTGGGGTCGCGCGCCTTGCCTGCTTCCCAGATTTTTTCTCCGGTGATGAGCTTGTTTGATTGCCGCCAGAACCAGATTTCTGCCAGATCTCGGAATAACCAGCCATTCCCGACTATGCCATGTTGTTGTGGTGGCAACCCCGTCATCATGCTGGCCTGTACGGTACAGGTGACTGCTGGTGTCACGGTTTGCAGGGGCAGCAGCCTGCCCTGTTCAACAAAAGCCTTTAGCCTTGGTGTGTAGGTTCCAATCAGGCGAGGTGTCAGTCCAACGATATTCAGTATCAACAGGGTTTGGGCTTGCATGGCAAATCTTTGTTCATTGGCTATGTGGCTGGGTCGGCTGAGTTGGGCAGGTTTGGTAAGCATGAAACGGGTTTGCGCTGCAAAGCCTGCCCTTGTCTTGCTCCTTGCTGGTCCCTCTTGTTGCCTGATTATTATCTTATCTATCGTTTACTGCAATATGCTTTATGTAAAAAATGTTTCTTTTTGAATAATTTCGAAATGTCATCATAATTCAACATTTGTTTGCAAATATTCATTGATTATTTTGCATTAATGTTTCAATATTTGTAATTGTGTGCTGCCTGTTCAGGCTGGCACAGCGGTTGTCTGCGAGCATTAGCGGAACGCCCTCAGTATCACTATCAGGCGTCACCATTATCGCCAAGACAAACCCGGCAAACCCAGGTAAGCCCGTCAATTCACTTGATATCTACCCCAGGAGTCACCATGAGTTATCTAAGCCTTCCCCGTCTGGTTTTTGCCGGGCAGTTTCAAGCGGATGTATCCACGGTCAATAATGACCCTGAACATTTCAATACAGCGCGTTTCCGTTCGAACTACCAGATGCCGGGGCCAGGTGCCAGCAATGGCTGGTGGAACCCGAATGGCACTGGCTCGTGGCGTTTCCGTCAGTGCGTAGTGACCAGCGTGGTGTATAAGGATGGCAGCACTTGCAGCGACCCCAGTCTTGATCCCATCATCGGCCTGGCAGTGAATGGCACCGACAGCAGGGTAGAAGGCAAGCTGGTTGATCTCGATAGTGAACAGCAGATGGTGTCTCAGATCTGGGGTTTTTCGGTCAATCTTGGCAGCGAGGCTTCCGGCATGGGTTTCCGTAGCCGTTTTGCGGTCGCGCCGTTTGCGGACATCTGGGTCAATTACCCGCCAGGTGAGCCAGATTCATTCTTTTGCGCTTATTACCAGTCAGTGCTGGAACAGATCAGCATCACCGGGGCCGGACCTTCGCGCTTCTTGCAAGAGTTGTTGGCCGAGAATAAAACGCCAGACAATTTCAGTATCAAGTTCAATGTCGATAGTTTTGACGACACCATGTCTTCGCCCAATTTCACCTTTGGCCGTGTGGTCGGCAGCATAGGCTTGCATGATGCGTGTGAGCCCCGGCATTTCGTGCCTGGCCGCCGCCTGTGGGCAGTGCCAGGGCAAACAGCCAATGACGCCATCGGGCAAATTGTCGGCAATGTGCTGACACTGGATTTGGGTAATAGCCTGCCTATCGCAGAACTGGGCGGTGCCCGTGCAGATTCTGGCAGCCTGACTATAGCCTTGCTGCCGAATGATGGCCCGCCGCAATTGCTGGCGGAAGTCAATTACCAAGGGCAGCACTGGTATGAAAGCACGGCAGGCATAGTCTCCATTCCCTTGAGCAGCACCCAGCTCGCCGCTGCCGGTAATACCCCGCTGGGCCTCGTCAAAAACGCTACCCAACCCCTGCTGGCAGAAGCACCGAATGGTCAATGGGTGAGGGCAGACAATTTCGTCTTCAGGTTTAATCCACCTGAAAACACCAGCGTGCATTTTTATGCAAGCAGCTTCGGGCAGCCATTGGCTAATACCCAGATCAGTCTCGGCTATGATCCGTCTGCGATGCAAGGCCAGGTTACCCAGGGGCCGGTATCGGGCCCACAACAAGTCGGCACACCTACCGAAGCACTGGCTTTCCAGACCAGCATTACCACGGGCAGCGATGGCCGGGCAGAATTGACACTGAAAGCGACAGACCCCGGTAATCCACGCGGCTATATTGATGGCCAGGTGTATTGCGTGACCTACCAGATAGGAAGTGCGCCACCGCCGCTGGGCAGCGTGGGTAATGGCGCACTGACGCTGAATGCCCTGGTCTTCAGCGGCTACACGATACCTGACAAACCAGACTGGATGTGTGATGTGCGGCCCATCTTCCAGCAATATGCCGACCTCTATCCCATCATGCACAAGATCGTCGATCTGTCGAATTATGCGAGTCTGACGAACAAGATTTATGCGCTCAAGAATGTGTTCAAGGCTCCGGTATCCGACCCCAATTACATGCCAGTGACACGCGACCTTTCTACCAAAAAGCGCGAGATGCTGTTGAAGTGGCTGGAAAGCCCGCTCTACATGGAACTCGATTCTGTTCCTGATCTGCACCGCGCCCTGCAACAGGCGATAGAACTTGAGCATGCAACCATACCACCGTATTTGACTGCGCTCTACAGTATCAAGCCAAATGCCAATATCGAGGTGGCGCAACTGATACGCAGCGTGGTCATGGAAGAGATGTTGCACATGGCACTGGTATCAAATCTCTTCATCTCCATAGGTGGCCAGCCCTGCTTCAACCGCCCCAAATTCGTCCCTGTCTATCCTGGCTCCTTGCCGGGTGGTTTAAGAGCAGACCTGAATGTACGCCTGCGCAAATGCTCGATAGACCAGTTGCGTGCCTTCATGTCCATAGAGCAACCAGAAAAAACCATAGAGCCCGTGCATTATCGCGCCAAGAGAGGTGATCCTGTTGATACCTCTAAATACACCATAGGCTGGTTCTACGATGAAATCAAACAAGCCCTGACGGATCTCAGCAATGCCGGGCAGATCAGTTTTGGCAATGCAGAGAAACAGGTCACGGAATGGCATGGCACCGGCAAACTGTTCGCCATCACATCGCTGGCGGATGCCTGCCGTGCGATCGATGAAATCAAGCGCCAGGGCGAGGGGGCAAGTGCACGTCATCCCGGTGATGGCGATGGTGAGTTGTCGCACTATTACAAATATGCAGAGATCGTCAATGGTCATCGCCTTGTAAAGAGCGAACATGGCTTTGCCTATAGTGGCGAAAAAATCCCGTTTGACCCTGATGGTGTCTGGCCGATGATGGATGACCCTAATCTGGCGGTTTATCCCAAGGGTTCACGCGCCCGCATCTTGCAGGAGCAGTTTGCCAGTACTTATCAGGCACTGCTGAATGGCTTGCACATCGCCTTCAATGGGGAGCCGGACAAGCTGGGCCAGGCAGTTGGCCTGATGTTCTCGCTGGGTTTGGCAGCGCAGCAATTGATGGAGACGCCTTCTGGTTTGAACGATGGCACGACAGCAGGGCCGAGCTTCCAGCTCCCTTTTCCTGAGTGAATGAGCCCTTGTGTTTCCTCCAGACAGTGTTGCCAATATTGTCGATGTTGTTTGGAGGGATTGATAAATTTGCAAATAAATGCATATCAGTTTTATAATCAATTACAGCATGATGGTGAACTGGATGTGGATATCCATGAAAAGGACTTATCGTGAAATTGGCTGAACTCAACAGGCTGCCCGATCTCGATGTGACGGCACCATCTGCCTTGCGTGGTGCCTGGCAACAGCAACATGTGCGCGTCGATTATTCCTTCCCAGTGGTATCCACCCGCGATGCCTTTGATATTGCCAATCCTGATTTTCGTGCGGTTGTGACTTTGCGCGAACCGCAACGCCGCCACCGCCTCGCCATTTTTCTCGATGAGGGTGTGGCCAGAGCCATGCCTGGTCTCGCCGAACAGATACTGACTTATATCAACTTCCATTATGAAGCGATGGAATTGATAGGTGAGATATTCATGATGCCCGGTGGCGAAGCCTGCAAAAATGATCCCGCCCTCGTAGAAACACTATTGCAGGCGTTGTCAGAGCGGGCGATAGACCGGCATTCCTATGCCATCGCGATAGGTGGCGGTGCGGTGCTCGATGCAGTCGGTTACGCGTCTGCGATTTTCCACCGTGGGGTGCGCCATATACGCTTCCCGACTACGGTGCTGGCGCAGGATGACAGCGGTGTCGGTGTCAAGAACGCCGTCAACTGGCAGGGGCAGAAAAATCTCATCGGCACGTTCGCACCACCCTGGGCGGTCATTAATGATGCGGCTTTCATTGATATCCTGCCTGCGCGTGAAAAACGGGCAGGGCTGGCAGAAGCTGTCAAGGTGGCCCTGATACGTGACCATGCCTTCTTCCTCATGATGGAAAAACAGCTAACCGCACTGGCCGCATTTGACAGCGCAATCCTGAACAACGTCATTGCCCGTTCAGCCAGCCTGCACATGCACCAGATCGCGCACGGTGGTGATCCGTTTGAAAGCGGCTCCGCCCGGCCCCTTGATTATGGTCACTGGGTCGCCCACAAACTTGAACGCCTGACTGCACATGCGCTGTCGCATGGCGAGGCGGTGGCGATAGGCCTAGCGCTGGATGCCCGTTATTCCTGTCTCGCAGGTTTATTGCCAGCAGGAGAAGATGCGCGCATCCACCGCTTGTTGACGAAACTGGGTTTTGATTTGTGGCACCCACAATTACTGGCACAGAATGCACAAGGCGAATTGCTGGTGCTGCAAGGCTTGCGAGAATTCCGTGAACACCTCGGTGGCGAATTGACCATCACCCTGCTGGCCGCGATAGGCAGTGGTGTAGAAGTACATGAGATGGATGCCGGACTGGTGCGGGCAGCGATAGACTGGCTGCAAAGCTTGCAAACAAGCGCACAGCTAACAATATCACCCGCAATATCAACCGCAGCATCCATCACAATCGCAGGCTGAGACTGATATGTTGATATCCCTGCCACCACAAAACGTGCACCTGACTTACTGCACGAATATCCATGCGGGTGAAAGCTGGGAAGAAATCAGCGGCAGTCTTGATGAAACTATCCCCGTACTCAGGAAAAAGCTGGAGCTGCTTGAAGACCAGCCCTTCGGCATAGGGCTGCGCCTGTCGGCGATTGCGGCTGACAGCCTGGCCCAGCCAGCAGTCTTGCAGCAATTCAAGACGCAACTACAAGACCTGGGTGCCTATGTATTCACCATCAATGCTTTTCCTTATGGGCCTTTTCACACCGTCAGGGTCAAGGAGCAAGTTTATCTGCCAGACTGGCGCGATGCTGAACGTTTGCGCTACACCAGGCAATGCGCCACGATTTTGAGCCAGCTCCTGCCTGATGATATGGAGGGTAGTATTTCCACCGTCCCTGGTGCCTACAAATCTGAAACACAAACTGCAGATGCACAACAGAAAATTGTTGATCAGCTCATACAGGCAGTTTCCATACTGGCCCAAATCGAACAAGATACAGGGAAATGCATAGCCCTGGCACTGGAACCAGAACCCTGCTGTTTTCTGGAAACCATGAGCGAGACCACCGCTTTTTTCTGCGGCCAGCTATGGGCAAAAGACAGCATCAGCAAGCTGGCTGCATTGCTGGCCTGCACAGAAGCGCAAGCTGAGCGCCTGATGCGCCGTCATCTGGGTGTGTGCTATGACGTCTGTCATGCTGCTGTCGAATTTGAAGACCCCGTCCATGCCATGCAGACCCTCACCGCTCTCGGCATACGCATACCCAAGATACAGTTATCTTGTGCCTTGCGCATTCCTGTCATGCATGCAGATTTGCTGAGTGAATTGCGGCGTTTTGATGACGGTGTTTATCTGCATCAGGTCGTGATCCAGAATGAAGACGAGTTACAACGTTATACCGACCTGCCTGCCGCGCTGTCAGCTTACCAGGCTGGACATGCGGATGGTGAATGGCGTGTGCACTGCCATGTGCCTATTTTCTGGGATAGTGAACAACAGCAAGCTTCAACACTGGGATCAACCCGTGCAGATTTGCTGGCGACTTTGCGAGCTTTGCGCAAGCAAGGCTTTTCAGGGCATCTGGAAGTCGAGACTTATACCTGGGATGTCTTGCCTGCCCATTTGAAGACTGAATCCAAGGCTCACGCCATTGCGCGTGAGTTGAGCTTTATCATGAAAGAACTGCTGACATGAATACTATAGTCATGAATAACAGTCGCATGAGTATTTATCTGCGGCTGGGCCGGGTATCCAACCTGCCTACGGTATGGACCAATGTGCTGGCGGGTGCCATCGTTGCTGGCAGCATTACTGGTCGTCCTTTATCCCTCATGCATACGCTATTGGTGATGCTGACGATATCGGCTTTTTATTGTGCGGGCATGTACTTGAATGATGCCTTTGACCGTGAAATAGATGCCCGCGAAAGACCGGGCCGACCGATTCCTTCTGGCCAGATCAGCGCCAGGGCAGTGTTTGCCATAGGCTTTGTCCTGCAAGTGGCAGGCATTGCCATACTCAGTTATTACGGCACCTGGGCCATTGTTTGTGGCTGCGCACTGGCTGCCACCATCCTGCTGTACAACGTCTGGCACAAGGGCAATCCACTGAGCCCGCTGATCATGGGTCTGTGTCGTGCGCTCGTTTACTTTGTTGCCGCCGCCAGTGTCATGATGGTTGAATTGAATACTGCTGTTGAGACTGCTGTTGAACCGTCCCTGACCAGCACTGTATTGCTCAATACTACCGTGGTGCTGGCAGCACTGGCTATCTGGGCGCATGTGGTGGGCCTGACTTATGCAGCAAAACAAGAGAGCCTGAACCGTCTTGGCAGCCTGTGGCCCTTGCTGATACTGGCCTTGCCTGTGCTTTTGTATGGCAGCCGCTCGGTCAGCAGTTGGGCCGACGGCGGGCTGGCCTTGCTGATGTTGCTGGCCCTGATCGTTGCAGACGTTATCGCTGTGCGTTTATTGATTACCCGCCATTTGGCAGGTTCGGTACCCAGGGCCGTAGCGCAACTGATTGCTGCAACATCCTTGCTGGATGCACTGGTAATCGCTATTGCTGGTGGTGGAGTTGCCGCGGTAGCATTTTGCCTGGGCGCCTTTATCCTGACCAGGGTCTTGCAGCGTGTCATTCCCGGAACCTGATCCATCATTTGAAGGCGGCCATCATGAGACATCCATCTTTAGAAGAAATGCAGGCACTTACACCAACTGCTGCAGCATTGTCGCAACTCGATATCTGGATAGCCGCACGCAGTACGCCAGAAGCCTTGCTATGGTACCGCCTGCAATGCCAGCAAATCAGTACCGCGAAACAGGAGCGTGATGTATATCGCGCCATGGGCATGGCCTCGCGTAAACTCGGCAAACAGGATTTGAATTTGAGTACTGATGAACTGGCCGCAGCGCATGCACTACGCCCTGGTTTTGACCCCTCGGCCTGGAGCGTCGATATCGCAGCCAGGGTGGCTTTCCTACTCGCCAGCTATGCCGGTGATGAAGCGCAATTTGCCATGCAACTGGACAGCATCGCTGACAGTGCCGAGATCAATGAACTGATCGCCCTGTATTCCGGCTTTCCGCTGTATCCCGCAGCGGTGGCGATAGAGCACCGCGCCCGTGAAGCGATACGCTCCAGCATGCGTCCCATTTTTGAAGCAATGGCGCACCGCAATCCTTACCCCATGCAGGCGTTTGATGAGGCTGCCTGGAACCAGATGGTCGTCAAATGTTTTTTTCTCGACAGCCCGCTATGGCCAATACAAGGCCTGGATCAAAGGAATAATCCTGCCCTGGCCGCTATCCTGATTGACCTTGCCCATGAACGCTGGGCAGCAGGACGAGCCATCAGTCCTGAATTATGGCGTTGCGTAACACCACAACTGGTATTGCTCGGTGAACCAGAATTATTGCGTGCGCTTGAACAAGGCAGCATGGCAGAAAAGCTGGCGATTGCCAAAAGCCTGCCTACCCATGACAGCAAGATTCGCTCACTGTGCCAGCAACAAAATCTGATCACGGCAGCCAAAGACCAGAGCTGGCAAGAGCTGTTGCAAGATTCACATTGATAGCAATACTCATAAACTGAGGAGAATGAATATGTTCGAAAAAAACACAGAACACCAGCAATGGCTGGAAGACAGCATCGCCAATCTCGATGCTTCCGCTGGTACTATCCATGTACAGCGCGGTGAAGATTTATACCTGAGTGCGGCCTTGCGTATACCCGAGCCAGTACTCGCCATCGTCGCCCATGTCAGTCATGGCAAGGGCATGGCAGGTGCCGCGCAGTTGAGCAAGACACCTGTGCAAACCTGTAATCTGCAAGACGATAAAAGTGGCAATATACGACCCGGTGCCAAGGCTGTTGGTGCACAGGCGGCAATTGCCATTCCCCTGCTCAGCAAAGCGGGCGATGTCATGGCCGTGGTTGGTTTTGCCTGGCAAAAAGAAGGTGATCCGGCACATTGGGTGGCGCAGGCACCTTTCCCTGCCAAACTGGCTGAACTGACTGCGCGTTTGCAGTCTGCCTGAATTAATTGACGGGTAATATCAGTTTGCGCACATAGCCTTCGAGAGCCACGGTTTCTCCATCTGCATTGGCGATGGGGCGGCCGGGTAGGCCCATCCCTTCGCTGATGAAAACAGTGTTGCCTGCCACGCATAAATTCGATGGTGTATCCAGATGCCTTGCAAGGCAAGTTACCGTGCGCTTGCCCAGATCAAAGCAAAGCAGGCGACCGGAATAACGCTTGAAGCCACCATGCCAGGCAGTTTTTGGCACTGCATTTGCAGGCATGGGTTCTAAAAAATCCTCACATAATTCCAGCACCAGCAATTGTCCTTGTTCAGTGAATGCCATGCCAGTCGCCAGCGTCAGGCCCGCTATGACTGTGCTGACTTCACCCGTAGCAAGGTCCAGCCTGACGATCTGGCTGACGCCTTTTTCAAAGTTGATACCCATCTTGTCGGCATCGCCTTGCAACTCGCCAGAGAACAGGGAAATCAAGACTGGCTGATTAGCCTCATCTGTTGTTGAGCTTTGATCCAGGATGATAGTCACTGGCACCGCATGCTGGCCACCAGACAAATCTGCCAGTACACCGACTACCGCTTCCGGCTGATCATCAATAAATTCTATCGCCTGGTTGGTATCTGGTTTTACCGTCAGCCAGCTATGCCTTTGCGGATGATAGCAAAGTGCATTCAGGTTGCCACGGCTATGGATGATTGCTCGTGGTGGCAGGCTGCTTAAATCAAGTATGCGCGAGCCGGACACATAATCAGTTTGGCTCAGCAACCAGCGACCATCGCCGTAGGCAATATCGGCAAGTCCAAATATTTCATCCCTGCACATGCGTGCCTGCATATTCATTGAGCGAAAACCATCAGCAAGTACCTCACACCTTGCGTACCCGCCATCAGTATCCTGTTTGAATTGCAGTAGTCGTCCAGAGAAAGGCTGCCCTGCATCGCCGCTGCCTGCTTCTACCAGCAACAGGCTGCCATCTTGTTTGAGTTTGATGCCGCGCGGATTATTCAGGCCACGCAAGACAATGCTGAATGCGCATCGCTGCTGCATCATGAGTTGCGGCACAACGATGGGTAGCGGGTTTGCCATGTAATGAGCCTGAAGATGAGTCTGAGTTGAATTCAATACAGGCCAGTGTTTCACAAAAGATAATTGTGGTCAATATGATATGTATATTTGCATCTTTGCATCTTGGTATTTTTGTCGCTTTACGATGTTGCATGCCTGAACGCCAGCCGTGTCCATGTCACTCCACTTTGCTGGTTGAGTTTTTGTATTGACGGTGTCTCTGCGTGCAAGATAGGTTCCAGGTTTTGAAGCGCAGCCAGTCCTATGGTCTCTGCGGCGCTGGCATCAAACATTCGTCGTCCCGCAGGGACAGGGCCGTGGCGCAGCGACAATATCAGGGTCGCGGATGTATTCATCAAACTTGCCAGTCTAGGCATGGCGTGTTGGCGTTGAAGCTCGTCAAGATGCATCCACACAGCACTCAACATGATAAGGTCGAAATTCTCATTCCTGGCGCTGAGTGATGACAAGTCTGGCAGGCTGTCATCCAGCCAGGTGATCAGTGTTGAGTCATGCAGGGCGATGCCCGGCAGGCGTAATTCACTGACCGGTTCTACGGCGACAACACGATGTCCCATTGCTGCAAAAGCGGCAGCGTCACTACCTATGCCAGAACCAATATCAAGCACACGGCCAGGTGTTACCGGCAGCAGGTGCAAGACGGCAGCGTGATGTTCTTTGAAAGAAATTTCCTGCCATTGCTGTATCAGGTAATCCGCCATCTCTGCATAGCCTTCGGTGCCACTGACTTTGTTCACATTTATGTTCTGGTTTAGTGTTTGGCAGGATTGCTAAGTGTAAAGCATCGGCCTTGATGATTTCTTTATTCATTTAATTTAATTAAAAAAAGAATAATTTCATTGACTTTTAAATAATTGAAAATATACTAAGTAAGCTTGCCATATTGATAGCAGGCAGGTTTCCAGAATTTTATAGATACCCACCCCAGTTTCATAACCCGTACTCACTTAAAGGAGTAATTTTATGACTACCAGTAAAGAATCTTATGGCGGTTTCATCCCCCTGTATGCAGTCGCAATGAGCGATGCAATTGCCAGTGGCGACGCAGCAAAAATGAGCGCAGCGCGTGATGCCGCCTTCAGCCACCTGGCGGCTGCCGCCGATGTGGCCCGTCTGTTGCCTGAACTGGAAAGCGCCATCAAAAGCAAGGGCGGTATTATCCGTCCCCTGTATGCCGTTACCATACAAGACGCCGTCGCCCGCGGCGACCAGGTTGAAATCGCCCGCATCAAATCCGAACTCGCTTCCTATGGCAATTTGCTCGGTGGTGTCAGCAACTCTGCCGCCGCTTTTCACCCTGTCACACCTTATGGCGTCGCGATTCAGGACGCGCAGGCGCGTGGTGATCAGGCCGAAGTCGATCGCCTGAAAGAACTCGCACAAAGCCTGCTGGCACAGCTCAACGCCAGCAAATAAGTACAGCCGCATGATCCCGGATGCCAGCTTGCTGGCATTTGCCACCGGAGCCAAGTATGGAACAAACTCAGGTATCTCAATCTTCTCAAGCATCCCAACCCGCCAGGGCGCGTACGCTGTCTGATCTCAACGGCCATACGCCTGTGCATGTGGTGTGGGAAATTACCCTTGCCTGCAATCTCAAATGCAGCCACTGCGGTTCTCGCGCAGGCAAGCGCAGGGTGGGTGAGCTTTCCACCGAAGAAGCCTTCTCCGTGATCGATCAACTGGCCGCCCTGGGCACGCGTGAAATCACCCTCATAGGTGGCGAAGCCTTCTTGCGCAAGGACTGGCTGCAAATGGTGGAACGTATTGCTGGTCACGGCATACGGGTAGGCATGCAAACCGGTGCCCGCAACCTCAATACCGCCAGGCTGGAAGCTGGCAAGCAGGCTGGTCTGTTTGGCATAGGCGTGTCCATCGATGGCATGAAGGATTATCACGACAGGGTGCGTGGCGTGGTCGGTTCCTGGAATGATGCCCTGCGTGCCATGGAAACTGCAAAATCCCTGGGTCTGGGTGTCAGCTGTAATACCCAGATAGGTGCAGAGACCATAGATCAGCTGGAGCCCCTGTTCAACCGCATCATCGAAGCGGGTGCCACTCACTGGCAATTACAGATCACCGTGGCCATGGGCAATGCGGTAGAGAATGACCACCTGTTGCTGCAACCACACCGCGTGCTGGAACTCATGCCGCTGCTGAACCGCCTTTATCATGAAGGCCAGCAACGCGGCCTGTTGCTGACCTTTGGCAACAACCTAGGTTACTTCGGTCCTTTCGAGCATCACTGGCGTGGCCTCGGTGATGAAACCCTGCACTGGACAGGTTGCGCTGCCGGCCAGAATGTCATCGGTCTTGAGGCGGACGGCACCATCAAGGGTTGTCCATCTTTGGCAACAGAAACCTATGGTGGTGGCAATGTCCGTGACACTGCCGTGGCAGAATTGTGGAACACGTCTGAGGCCCTGCACTTTGGCCGCATGCGCAATATCGATTCACTGTGGGGTCATTGTCGCACCTGCTACTACGCCGATGTTTGCCGTGGTGGCTGTACCTGGACTTCAGATTCCCTGTTCGGCAAGCCCGGCAATAATCCCTATTGCCACTACCGCGCATTGAAGCTGGAGAAACGCGGCATACATGAAAAAATCCGCAAAGTGGCACCAGCGCCTGACAAGCCTTTTGCCATAGGCAGGTTTGAACTGTATGAAGAAGCGATTCCCGGCAGGCAAATTCTGCCTGAGGAACCTGCGCCAGCACCACGTGTGGCAGAACGCACCAGCAGCAATCCCTTGCCTGAACTGGGATTGTGCCGCAACTGTCATGAGTACATCTGGCAGGATGAGACCGAGTGCCCGCACTGCCATGCCGATGTCGTTACCGCCGCACAAAAATATGCCATTGAAGAAGCTAGACGGCAAGCCGTCATGACAGAACTCAAGAGCGTACTCGATCGCTTGCATGTGCTGACCAGCACAGTGTAACGATCAAAGCCCGGCCTCCAAATTTTTTGGGGTTTGCCGGGGAAAATTTTGTATTGATGAATATTTTCCTTAATCCGCCTGGCTTTATATTGATGCCAGGATTTCTCGAAGGAGTAGATATGGTTTCCCCAACACATGCAGCACCCTTGGCCGCCTTGTATGCAGTACCCATGCATGAAGCAATCGCCAGTGGCGATGTCAAAAAAATGTCCACCGTCCGCGATCAGGCATTGGACTATCTGGCAGCCGCATCAGAAATAGAACGCCTCTTACCGTCGCTGGAAACAGCCATGAAGGCCAAGGGCTTGCCGCCACAAGCCTTGTATGGTGTGGCGATACAAGATGCAGTGACACGTGGTGATCAGGCTGAAATTTCTCGTCTGAAAGCGCAAGTGGCTTACTATAATCGTTTGTTTTAATGTTTTCGTAGGTTGGGTTGAACTTGTAGGTTGGGCTGCGGTTTACCAGCCCAACACTCCGCGTTTAAATAACGTATACGTATTTTGAGGCCAACTGTTGGGCTGATGAAGCGTAGCCCAACCTACAAAATTTCAATCAACTCCCCACCTTCTCCGGCGGCGTCACAATCAACACTGACGGCACAGCCTCAGGGTTATACAGGCGCAAATAGAAGTACCCTATCCCCGCTGTTCCCAGCATCAGGTTAGGCGTCTCACCCGTACCTGCCACGCCGCAAGGCCAGGGCATGTCGGACTGGCCGTAATGCTGCCAACCTTCCTGCCCTATCTTTTCGGCGACCTGTGTCAGGTCAGGGCGTTTCAGATATTGTCCGGCCATGATCATCAATTCGGCATTGCCGCAGGCACCATGGCATAACGAAAAATTACCTATGCCATGTACCCAGGCTGGCATCAACGAACTCGCGGTGGTTTGTACGGCGGCATGCAATTCCTGCATGAGCATGGCATCATCCGGCATCAGGGCGACATTGCGCAGGCGTGATAATCCTATGCCGGGCGCACCATGACACCAGGCCATGTTATACACCGGAGGTGCATCGGTCTGGCTGGCATCCATGATGCGCAAGTCTGGCCAGTTATTGTGCTGGGCACTGAACAGGCCGCGTTCATAACGCAAGCCTTCGTTGGCCCCATCCAGGTAGCGCTTTTCTCCTGTGGCGCGATACAGTTCCAGCAAGGCAGTGACGATGCCAGCCACACCATGTGAATGACCGGTCAGGTGTTTTTGTCCGGGCACATGCATGGTTTCCCATGACCAGCCAGCATTACTCTTGCTGGCATGTGTCAGTAAATAATCACCATGGCTTTGCGCCATGGCGATAAAGTCGGGGCGCTGGTGTTCCAGGCCGAGTTTCAGCATCGCCGGTATTGCACCGGCACTGCCGCCGATGACATCGATAAACATCGCATCCGGCACCTGTTCTTTGAGGCTGGCCATTTCGCGCAGGCCACGGGCGATCAGGGCTTCATTTTTCAATAATGTACCTATACGTACCAGCACATAGGCAAAGCCACTGCTGCCTGCGTAAAAACCGCTGCGGGCTGGGCCCTGCATTTTGTCAGACAGCGACAGTGCCTGGTTCAATGCGCCTTCGAGTATCCGTTTTTGTTGCTTGTCGCCGCTGAACTGATGCAGTTCAGCGAGGAACAGGGCGATGCCGCTGGTGCCGCCATAAAGATCACCGGCAAAGGAGCGGTAAGCTGGTACCCAGTTTTGATTCACGGCTTCCATGGACCAGCCTAGCCAGTTACAACGCGCACCATCCCAGACCGCATCACGGCATAAATTGCGACCTATGCGGTCGGCAACGTCGAGATAAACTTCTTTGTAAGGATTGATGACCGCATTGATGGGTGCAGTCATAGGCGCAGTTACAGGTGTAGTCATAGGTACATTGATCGGTGCATTCATAACAGCAAGCCTCCGTTAAAGACGGGTGTTTCAAACAGGTTGACTGAATTGCGGTTCAGGTAGGGGGTGCGCATGTCTATGCCATTCGTGGCAAAGCGTTTTTGCACGGCGTCTGCGCGTGCGCTCACGCTCTGTGAGCCTGCCAGCCATGCATCGACCATGCCTTCTGCCACCAGCCTGCATCTATGCATGCCAAAGCTTTCACCGGTACCCGGTTCTTCTGCCACACCTATGCCACTCATCAGGGATTTACAAAACATTGGTGTGGCTGCACGCAGCTTGCTGCCCAGGCTGGCATGCAAGTCCTGCATCAGCGCGGCGACCATGGCGTAGTGGCGCTTGGCGATATACAGCACAGCGGCATCAGCGCGGCGATAGGCACTGGCATCAACCAAGGTTTTATAACGGAAGGGCAGGGCATAACGGTTCAACTGCGCGGTAAGACCGTAGAGTAATTCTGCTGCGGCAGGGGCTGGTACATTGAAGTAAAAACGTATCAGTTCATAGTCGTCAAACTGGTCAGACAGGTTGCTGCCAAACGCATAGTAAAAGCCCTGTTGCATGTCGGCAGTGCCGGGATACACACGCAAGTTCACCATCTCACCGGCCAGCGCAGGCATGCCCGGCCATTTGTTGGCGGCATATTCGCCCGCCATTGCGGTGCGGCTGCGTTCACCTTTTTGTATCATCACGCGGCCATCGGGGCTTTGCTGGTAAATTTTCCAGCCAGGGTCCCAGCGGTCTGAGGTCTGGTTGGCTTGGCTCAGGTTGGCTACCAGGTTTTGTGATGGCAGTGCGGGTTCGTCCGCAGCGTCACGCACATAGTACATGCCATACAGGCTGTTATTGATGGCGGCGATCAATGCCTGGGCAGGGCTGGTTGGGGTGCCAGTCGATGTGACGGGGACGGGTGCATTACTGCCTAGTGCATAGCTATGCTGATTGTGAATTTGCAAGGCAGCATAGATGCCATTTAATTCTTCGTGTATGGATGCATTGTTTGTAGATGCGTCACTCATGATGACAACTCCCCGCTAAACCCGTACAGGGCAGATGCTGCCTGCCGTGAATCGCGCAAAATATTCTGGCTGACTTGCAATAAGGTCGCTGCATGATTGGTCATGACGGGCGAATAATACAGTGATTCAAACGCAGTCTGCACCATGCGTGCAGCACCATATTCTATACAGCGCAACAGGTAGGGATAGGTTTGCGATTTATCGATGCCTGCCGTCTGTACATAGCTGTGCCAGAAAGCATGGATGGACGGGTACATGCCCTCCAGTGGATAAACAGCCTTATCGACAAAGCGGGCAGGGTCAAATTCCTGATACAGCGGCATGGAGTAAATCCAAGAGGTCAGATAGGCTTGCAACACTGCCCCTATATCCCAGCTGGCGTCCCCATAATCAACGAGTTCCCAGTCTATGATGCGTAATGCCAGTTCGCCATTGGGGCCAGGATAGACCACGCAGTTATCCCATTTCATGTCACCGTGGATAATGCTGTCATAGCGCCAGCCCTGTGCCAGCCGTGCCAGGTTTTGCTGCAGGTCAGGGTATTGCCGGATCAGTGCGCCCAATTGTTGCACGCCACCACTGAGGGTGGCGCCAGCCTGCACACTGTTCAGATGAAAACTTAAAATCCAGGGCGCCATACGCGGGAAGTTGCTGAGGTCTTCTGTCTGCAGCGACTTGCCGCGCAGAGTCTGGTGATAGCTCCCCAGTGCAGCTCCTAGCAACTTGCCAACTTCAGCCGGGAATGTTTTTTTGCGGGCATGAAATTCTGTCAGGTTTTCACCGCCAGGTAACAAGCTGATGGTCAGGCAATGACGGCCAGCATCATGATCGACAAAGCCGGGCATGAGTCTTGCTAATGCTTCATAGCCATTTTTTTGCGCCATGCGGTAGCAGGCTGCTTCGCGTTGCATGGTCGAGATTGCCATAGGCTCGACTTCCTTGATCTGCTTGACGAACAAGCCTGAACCATCGCGCCGTATGATCTTGTAATTGCGGTTGCGGCGGCCTGCCTCTACCACCATGAAATCACCATCGACAATCACGCCTGGTGGAACCGTGCCTCGCGCCAGCAGATAGTGGGCCATATTGGATGCGGTCAAAAACATTCCTGATTACTCCTGGTATTGCGGCAGCCTTACGCTTGCCAGTATGCCGAAACCCCAGGTGCAAAATTGCACCTGGGGTTTACAAAGAATGAGTCAACCCGCGGTCGGGAATGTATCCCGACCGTTTTTACCAGGGCTGATCAAACTGCTCTGTACTGCTTTAGTTCACTTGTTCCCTGTAGCTTCCTGTTTAGCAAAAACCAGGTGCAGTGACATTGCCGCAAATCGGCATGTTATTCGTAGGAATAACAGGCCCTACCGTCATTGGCAGGCAAGTGTTGCCACAAACTTGCATATGGTTGGTTGGATGTACCGGACCCACCGTCATGGGCAAGCAAGTGCAACCCAGCAGATGCGTAGGCGCTACCGTTTGTGTGCAAACTGTGGCAGCAGTGTGGCAAACAGCGGCAGCAACGGTTGGGCAATGTGGTGGTGCCGACAGTGGTGGCTGGCAACCATGCCACGCGGTATGACCACAAAATTGCGGTGCGGCGGTGCAATGCTGTACGCCGGTTGGTCCGACTTGTTGTTGCGCTTCCAGTGTGTGTGGAGGGCAAACAAAGCAATGTGTCGCATTCGTTGGGTTCATTGCCTGTGCTTGCTGAGGTGCAGCCTGCTGCGCCTCAATGGTGAACGGTGGGCAAATGAAGCAATGGGTATTGGCAGTAGGGTTTGTCGTTGGATGGAAAGGGAATTGTGCCTGTTGTGCTTGTTGTGCTTGTGGTGCTTGTGGTGGCGGGCAACCCTGCCATGCCGTATTGCCGCAAACCTGAGGTGCAGCGGTGCAATGTTGCACGCCGGTTGGACCGATGGGCGGGCAAGGCTGCCACGCTGTGTTACCGCAAAATTGTGGTGCGGCTGTGCAATGCTGTACGCCGGTTGGTCCGACATTGGCTTGTGCTGCAAATTGCTGGGCAGGCGCTGCTGCACCGGCAAAATTTTGCGCCTGCGCTGGTGCGGCCAGGCCGCCACCTACGCCACCTGCACCGCCCACACCACCATGGAGTACCGGTGTTTGATTGTGGAGTACCGGTGTGTGGGTTTGGAATATGGTCGGATCGAAGGTCGTAGTGATAGGCAAGCGTGTATTCGCCTGACATTGTATGCCGCATTGAGGTTGATTATGGGTGAAGTGGCATATCGCAGGGCTGGTGACATGCTGGCAAATTGGTCCAGCCAGAGTCTGCGGGAAGCATTGTGGCGGTTGCGTCACATGGCAGACGACAGGTGAGGTTTGTGGCAGGCATTGTGGTGGTTGTGTCAGATGATGACATGCGGCCGGAATAGTCACAGGCAGGCATTGAGGAATCAATGTGTTGATGTGACAAATCGGTAATTGAGTAGTCATGGCAAAACTCTCCTAAGAGTGGTACTGCATTTCATGAACAAAAAAGAAAACCAGGGAAAAACAAAGCAACAAACTAATGGCAGCAATGCATGCCTCTGATAAAAGAAACAGGGCAATGACATGCGCCATTCTTCACACATTCGCATGAGAAAAAGGCCAGTCAAACAAGAGCCCTTCACATCACGAATATTCCAATTCGGGTATTTCGGTCTGAATTCTTGTCGGAATTTCTGTCAGATTATTTCGGGGTGTCAGGGCAACCTGGCCATGCAGTGTTGCCGCATTGCGCCGGGGCCTGCGTGCAGTTCAGCACGCCGGTAGGGCCGCCAGCCACCGCTGCCTGGGCTGCCTGGGCTGCAGCATTGGCGGCGGATGCTGCCTGCGCACTTTGTATGGGCCCGTTGAAAAAACTGAGCTTGGTGTCAGACACGCTCTTGCCCTTGCGTATGAGCTCGGCATCGGCCTTGATCCATACATAGGCTGTTTCCAGTGGATTATTGCTGCTGGCGGATGCCGCCGCCGTGTGCAAGATTGCGACGCTGGGGATTTCATAATATTCATTCAGGACTGCATTCAGGTACAGCCGGGTATAGCCTTCCAGTGCAGAATTACCCAAAAAGCCGTTGAGCAAAACCACATCAGGAATATTCGCAGGATCAGCAGCCAATACTTCTACAAAATACTTGTCTTTCGCCATCACAATTCTCCATTCGGTTGGCACTGAAACACAAACGGGCATAGGGCTTTGCTGATACCCGATTACTGTTCCAGAAAAATTTGGACAACAATATTCAACAAACAGAAGCCAGGCCCCTGCTCTGCAGCTACAACACGCACCACCGTTACAGCCGGATGACACGTTCAAACCCCTGAAGTTATGCAAATCCGTACATGCAAAAAGACGGCGACAACAATCCACCCTGAGCCGTTTGGAAACGGGCTCAAACACTCAAAAATCACAAAAAGGGAAAGATTGCAGGCGAGGAAATTTATTACATATGCTTATTACTTTATTTGCATGTCAATAATTCAAGGTTAATTTATTATTAATATTTGTCAAGGTCGAAATGCGTAACAATTTATTACTATCTTGTTTTATAAGTATCTTTTTGCTTTACGTAACGATGTGAGAATAGTGGTTGATGTCGAGAAATTTTGCTTTATGACCTCTGTCCAGCTTTGCCTGCAGCTTGATTTGCATCAAGTCGTGAAAGTGAGGCACATCTATCCTGAACTGGAAGTAAAAAAATAATGAGGAGAAGACATGGATCTTGAAGATGCTGTAGCTAAACATTCAGAATGGAAGACAAAATTCCGCATGGCAATAAGTAAAAAAGAAGCCATGGATGCTGCCACTATCGCCAGGGACAATTGCTGCGAGTTGGGCAAGTATTTGCACGGCGAGGGCAAATCCTTATTCGGCAATCTGGCAACGCATGCGGATTGCGTTGCCAGGCATGCGGCATTTCATATTGAAGCTGGTAAAGTGGCACAGGCTATCAATGCGAAGAAATATTCCGAGGCAGAAGCAATGATTAATGCTGGCACGAATTATTCGGCAGCATCAAGTGCGGTAGGAGTGGCCATCATGAAATTCAAAAAAGAGGCGGGATTATGAAGTGAATTCTGCTTTTATTAATGGATGACATTCATTTACCCCCATTAGTCTGTCGCCGGGCTAATGGGGGGCAACTATCAGATGCCACGCTGATTGACGCGCCTGGACAGTTCCTCTGCGGTCTCCTTGCGTTCACTATATCTATCCACAAGATAAGTGGCTACATCACGTGTCAGTAAAGTGAACTTCATTAACTCTTCCATGACATCGACTACGCGATCATAGTAAGCCGATGGTTTCATGCGTCCGGTCTCATCAAATTCAAGAAAAGCTTTCGCGACCGATGACTGATTCGGTATCGTGATCATGCGCATCCAGCGGCCAAGTATGCGCATTTGATTGACGGCATTAAATGATTGCGATCCTCCTGATACTTCCATGACCGCCAGTGTCTTGCCCTGCGTAGGGCGCACGGCACCAACGGACAGGGGAATCCAGTCGATCTGCGTCTTCATGATGCCCGTCATTGCACCGTGACGTTCAGGCGAAGTCCAGACCATTCCTTCAGCCCATAGCGCCAGCTCGCGCAATTCTTGCACTTTGGGATGACTGTCAGGTACCTCATCAGGCAATGGCAAACCATGTGGATCAAAAATCCGTGTTTCTGCGCCCATTGCCTTTAGTAACCTGGCCGCTTCCAGGGTCAGTAATTTGCTGTACGAACGCTCGCGCAAAGAGCCATAAAGGAGCAGTATTCGCGGCGCGTGGCCTGCTCGTACAGGTGCAAACAATTGCTCTGTTTCCGGCTGCCTGAACAAGTCCAGGTGCAGGCTGGGAAAGTCATTTTTGGTGAACACGATTACCCTCCTTGTCGACGACTTTCTCGCCGTCTTCCTTGAAGAATTCGCTTTGCTGCGGTAATGGCAAAATATCCAGTACGACTTCTGAAGGGCGGCATAGCCTCGTGCCAAGCGGCGTGACTACGATAGGGCGATTCATTAATATCGGATGCGCGACCATGAAGTTGACGAGATCATCATCAGACCATTTTTCATCTTCAAGCCCCAGTTCTTCGTAAGGCCCAGTTTTTTTGCGCAAGACGTCTCTTACCGGCACCTGCATTGCCGCGATCAGTTGCAGCAGTTTTGCTTTCCCTGGCGGATGCTGCAGGTATTCAATCACTTGCGGTTGAGCGCCGCTATTTCGTATCAGGGCAAGGGTATTGCGGGATGTGCCGCATTCAGGATTATGGTAAATGGTAATCGTCATATATCTTACCAGAAAAAGTTAAGCGTTTGCAGAGTGTAGAAGTCGATACAAGCAGCAAAAATGCCACCGTTGCCATCACACCCTCAGTACCGCTGCGTTTACGCCCAAGTGAGTACGCGTTAAGCTGACCAGCATGCTCGCAATTTGCATTCACTGCCTTCCAGTCAACTGGTAACAGGCGTTTGAATGTGGCTTCTACCGGGAAGCTTGATATCAAAATGGAACTTTACTTTGATTCTATATTTCAATAATAATGGAAATGTGGAATCAAAGTAAAGTAAGATAGATTTTGTTTGTTCTTAGACAATGCAGTATCTGACCAACTGATTAAATTGAAAGGGTATATAAAAATTGCTGCTTCAATGTGCAGATTTTGTACTCGCACTGGCTGCAACGCAACTGCGGCTTTTTGTGACAGGACTGACAATCTGAAATGAAGACCGAACCCACCTCAAGGAATGCCATGTTATTTCTGACAGAAGCACCGCAGTTTCTATTTTTTACTGGTAAAGGCGGTGTCGGCAAAACTTCGCTGGCCTGTGCCAGTGCGATTATGCTGTCTGACTCAGGCAAACGTGTCTTGATTGTAAGTACAGACCCGGCCTCTAACGTGGGACAGGTGTTTGGTATCAGCATTGGCAACGCCATTACTGCAGTGCCCGATGTCGCGAATTTGTCCGCATTAGAGATTGATCCACAGGCGGCTGCACAAATCTACCGCAACCGCATTGTCGGACCTGCCCGTGGACGTGTAGCTGATGCGGTGCTAAAAAGCATGGAAGAGCAATTATCGGGTGCCTGCACAACCGAGATTGCCGCATTCGACGAATTTACCAATCTCTTGACTAATCCCACTATAACGAAGTGCTTTGACCATATCATCTTTGATACTGCTCCTACCGGTCACACCATACGCATGTTGCAATTGCCTGGGGCATGGTCTGGTTTTCTGGAGGAAGGAAAGGGCGATGCTTCCTGCCTGGGGCCACTGGCAGGATTGGAAAAGCAGCGCGAGCAATACCATGCAGCGGTCAGCGCGCTTTCTGACCCGCGGCATACCCGAATGATATTGGTCGCACGCGCGCAGAGCGCAAGTTTGCGTGAAGCTGCGCGTACCCATCAGGAACTGGCTGATATCGGCTTCCAACACCAATACCTTGTGATTAATGGGGTACTGCCAGAAAACGAACTTGCCGGGGATGTGCTGGCTGCTGCAGTATGGAAACGCGAACAGGCAGCCTTATCAGCCATACCCAGCGTATTGAAAGACGCACCTACTGATTATCTACCGCTGAAAGCATTTAATCTGGTCGGACTGGAGGCACTAAGGGCCTTGTTGGCACCAGCGAACACGCAGAAAAAACGGAGCGATGTTGCGCCGGTAGATATTCCTCTTGTTCCCAGTCTCGCTGGTTTTATTGACGGTCTGGTTGGCAACGGTCATGGCCTGATCATGACCATGGGCAAAGGTGGTGTGGGTAAAACCACAGTTGCAGCAGCCATTGCGCTGGAACTGGCCGATCGCGGCTATCCAGTACATTTGACGACTTCGGATCCTGCGGCACATTTGATTGAGACCTTGGACGGCAGCCTGGAAAATTTGACCGTTAGCCGTATAGATCCACATAAAGAGACTGCACGTTACCGCGCGGAGGTAATGAAAAGCAAGGGCAAGAATCTGGACGATCGTGGGCGCGCCTTGTTGGAAGAAGACTTACGCTCACCTTGCACAGAAGAAATTGCCGTGTTCCAGGCTTTTTCACGTGTCATACGCGAAGCCGGCAAGAAATTTGTGGTCATGGACACCGCACCGACTGGCCACTCGCTGCTGTTACTTGATGCGACAGGCGCCTACCATAGAGAAATTGAACGGCAGATGCTCAATACCAAGGTACATTTCACAACGCCCATGATGCAGTTGCAAGATCCGCTTCAAACCAAAGTTGTCATCATCACCTTGGCTGAGACTACGCCAGTTCTGGAAGCCGCGGGCCTGCAAAATGAATTGCGCCGTGCAGGTATAGAGCCCTGGGCCTGGATCATTAATAACAGTCTGGCCCTGGCAAATCCGGTTTCTGGTTTGCTGCGTCAACGTGCACGTAGTGAACTACCACTGATTGATGAAGTAGCAAAAAAATATGCCCAGCGCTGGGCTGTAATACCCTTGCAGGCAGAAGAGCCAGTGGGATTGGAGCGACTCAAAAAATTATTACACGCAGTGAGTTAAGTATTGGCAAGGCTTCTTCTCGATAGTGCTTTAGGCGGGCAATGAAAGTTTGCTCACAATATGCCAGACAACATACAATGGCCGACATTGCCATCCAGGCGGTTGCCTTTGTCGCTCACTATCACGTATGAAAACTGCAGTTCCTGTAAAGAGGCTACCCATCAAACTGGCCATGTACATCTTCATTGTATTGGTCTGTACGGTACTGACAGGCAATAGTATCTGGCAGATGTGGAAAACCCATGAGATGGCTGTACGAGCCGGCGATATTGCAGCCGGTAATCTGGCGCAGGCCATGGCCCAGCATTCGGGTGATACGCTCAAGGCGGTGGATGCTGCCATCATTTCTGTCATGGACAGGCTGGAGCAGGATGCCAATTACCTGCATCAGCGCGACAAACTCACGCTGACCCTGAAGCGTGAGATGGACAACCTGCCCCAGTTAAAACTCATGACGGTAATCGATGCCGATGGCAAGCTCATGGCATCGAGCAATGCCGGTTTTACCCAGGTCAGTGAACTGGAGCGTGACAATCTTGCTTATCATCAGGAACATGCCGGGGCTGGCTGGTATATCAGCAAATCAGCCAAAGTGGTGCAGGATGGCAGCTGGGTTTTTTTGATGTCGCGCCGTTTCGACCATAAAAATGGCGAATATGCGGGCATGGTGCTGGCACATATTGATGTTGATTTTCTGCTCAAATACTTCAACAGCATTAACCTTGGCAAAAAAGGTTCCGTCGCCATGTTGACAGATGACGGTACCTTGATCCTGCGCAGGCCGCTCATCGTTGGCGCACTCGGGAAAAAATACATTAACAGCCCCATCTTCCGTGAGCAGATTGCTGTCAATAATTTCGGCACATTTTCTACAACCTCCAAGCTTGACCGCATAGAACGCATCGTTGGTTATAGCCGTCTTGAACAATTTCCGTTGATAGCTGTGGCTGCCCTGTCCAGGGAAGAAGTGCTGGAGGCCTGGCGCTCCAGTGCCATCGTGCAAGGCATAGGCAATGCTGTGCTGATCATCATGCTGCTGATCTTTGGCGGTATCATCGTCCGGCAATTTGAGAAGCAGTTGCAAGCGGCTGCAAAGCTGTCCCAGTTGTCTGCCATCATAGACAGTTCGGAAGACGCCATCATCGGTGTATCCCTGGAAGGCATCATCACCAGCTGGAATGCAGGAGCAGAGAAGTTGTTTGCCTACCAGGCGGCTGAAGTGCTGGACCGTTCTTCCAGGCTACTGTATGCGGACAATGATGTGATTGCCAGTGCTGCGCATCTGGACAGCATCATCAGGGGAGAGCGGGTCAGTCATTTTGAAGTCACGGGCTTGCGCAAGAATGGTGAAAAAATCCAGCTCTCGATTGCCATGTCACCAGTACATGATGGCGAGCAAAACGTCATAGGCGCTTCCACTATTGCACGTGATATTACCCAGCGCAAGCAGGTAGATAATATGAAGGCGGCCTTCATTTCTACGGTCAGCCATGAATTGCGTACTCCTATCACTTCCATCAGGGGTGCACTGGGTTTGCTGGAATCAGGCGCGCTGATGGAATTCACTCCCAGGGCCTTGCAACTGGTACGCATAGCCCATAACAACAGCAAGCGCCTGACTGGCCTGGTCAACGATATCCTCGACATGGAAAAAATCAGCTCTGGTCACATGCGTTTTGAAATTCAGCGCGTCGATCTGGCCGCCCTGGCCTTGCAGGCGATAGAAGCAAATACCGGCTATGCACAGGAACGCCAGACATCTTTTGTATTGACCGAATATCCAAGGTCGGCCTGGGTCATGGGTGACTCTGAGCGCATCATGCAGGTGTTTGCCAACCTCTTGTCGAATGCGGCCAAATATTCACCCGAGCATGTGCAAGTTGAAATCCGCCTCAGGCATGAGGATGAGGTTTTCAGGATAGAGGTAGAAGACCATGGTGCAGGTATTCCTGACGAATTCCGCCCGCGTATTTTTGGCAAGTTTGCCCAGGCAGAAGAACATGGGGAAAAAAATCTCGGCGGCGCTGGCCTGGGTCTGAACATCACCAAGAACCTGTTAGAGACCATGGGCGGTAGTATAGGTTTTGAATCAGAGTCTGGTGTGCGTACCGTGTTCTGGTTTACCCTGCCTGCTGCTGCACAGCGTGGCGGCGATTTGTCAGCCTAAAACACACTCTCGGCAATATTCTTTTGCTCGATGACAGAGCGCAAGGTATTGTGGGTAGGGCGTTGCTCAGGTTTGCCAGCGAAAGTACATTCGCCCATCCCGCTGAGCAATTCTGCATCGCGGCCGCTGAACAGCGGGCAGCGCGGGAACAGTTCTGCGACCCAATCGACAAAGGCGCGCACCTTGGGTGACAGATGGCGGTTGGCCAGATAGACCACCGAGATAGGCATGGGGGCGGGTGTCCATTGCGGCAATACTTCACGCAATGCACCGGATTGCAGATGCGGCATCAGCATGAAGCGCGGTGCCTGTATCAGGCCAAAACCCTTGACGGCGCAATCGATATAAGCTTCAGAATCATTGACGGATATCTTGCCATTGACCGTGACATCGACGGTCTTGCCATCGACGACAAAATCCCAGTCGAGGTTGCGGCCTGTGCGGCTGGAAAAATAATGCACAGCCTGGTGGTGCTGCAAGTCTTCCAGACTCTGTGGCTCACCGTGGGTGTCGAGATAATCTGGCGCGGCGCAAGTGATGCTCTGGAAAGTGCCTATGCGGCGGGCCACCATGCTGGAATCCTGCAATTCCCCTACCCGTATTACGCAATCGACCGCTTCCTGCACCATATCAACCATGCGGTCACCCATGCCCATGACCAGCTTGATATCAGGATAGCGCGAATAAAATTCACAGACTTGCGGCAACAGGATCAGCCTGCCTATTGAGGTCGGTACATCAATGCGCAACTGGCCTTTAGGGCCGCGCGCGACGTTCTGGAATGAGGATTCAGTTTCATCCACGTCAGCCAGGATGCGCACACAGCGTTCATAGTAGGCTGCACCGTCTGGCGTCAGGCTCAGGCGGCGGGTGGTGCGGTTCAGCAAGCGCACCTGCAACAGGCTTTCCAGGTTCTGGATGATGGTCGTGACGGTGGTGCGCGGCAAGCCGAGATTGTCGGCGGCGCGGGTAAAACTATTGCTATCTACCACGCGGGTAAAGACTTGCATTGCCTGAAAGCGGTCCATCGCGGTACTCCTGAATAACTGGTTGGCATAGTCAAGGACTATTCGTCTGAACGAAGTATAAACCTAATTTGAAGCTTGATTAGTCGGCCTGACGGAATAGTCATGTTGGATTATAGGCGTTTATCCGAAAGCGCATCGCGCCTACTATTCGCTCCATTCACTAAGCTCTGGCGCGATTGGCGACAATATGATGGACGAAACGGCAACAATTCCCGATATCTATGGCAACTCCGGCAACCCCGGCAACACCGTCAAGAAAAGAAAGAAAACCACAAAGACGGCTGAGCCATCTTTGCAGATAGACAATTTCCTTATCCCTGGCCCGCTTGGGGTCATTCCTGTGCGCCTGTACCGCCCTCAAGGCAATGCAGTTTTGCCGGTGGTGCTGTATTTCCACGGTGGCGGTTTTATCAGCGGCTCCTTGAATGATGCCGATGTACCAGCGCGTTTTATTGCGCGTAACAGCAATGTCATCGTCTTGTCCGTCGGTTATTCGCTGGCCCCGGCCAAGCCTTTTCCGGCAGCGCCGGAAGATGCCTACACCGCCATGCTGTGGGCCATCAAGAACGCCGCCAGCATCAAGGCTGACGCCAGCCGCCTGGCAGTAGCGGGTGACGATGCCGGCGGCAACCTGGCGACTTGCCTGACGCTGATAGCACGCGACCGCAATGCCCCGCCAATTTTGGCGCAAGCGCTGATAGGTCCGATGCTGGACCCCAGCATGACACGCCTCGGTGACGCCAAGAAACTGGAATCTGACCTGACCCCGCAAGAATGTGCGCATTGCTATGGCCAGTACCTGCCGCGCTCATTGCAGCGCCTGCACCCATACGCTGCGCCGCTGGAATCCAGCCGCCTCGGTGGTTTGTCACCCGCTTTTATCGCTACTGCTGAACATGATGTCCTGCATGTGGAAGCAGAAAAATATGCAGCAGCCCTGATCACGGTAGGTGTGCCTGTGCAGGTTGCCCGCTTTGCCGGGATCAAGCATGCCTCATTGCCTGAGCATCAGCCGGTGCTGGTGGAAGTAGCGGATTTCTTGCGCCGCCGGCTTGCTATTACTAACGATTTGAACACATCTGCTTTCGTATCTCTGGAGGAAAAACAAAATGTCTGACAAAACAAAAGACTCTCAAGAACTCAGTAATTTACATACTACATCCACGAGGAATATCATGTCTGAATCTACCAGCTCCACTATATCCACGGCTCCAAGTCGTAAATCCATCGCGATCAGCGCCGCCATCGTCCTGTTGATTGCTGCTGCTGGCACCATAGGCGCCATCAATGTCGAAGCCAATGACGCCCCCAAGGCTGCACCGCCAGCAACGACGGTTGATGTCGCTGAAGTCGTCAGCCGCAATATCGTCGATTGGCAAAATTATTCTGGCAAACTCGAAGCCGTCGATAGGGTTGAGATACGCCCCCTGGTTGGTGGCACACTGACTGCCGTGCATTTCAAGGATGGCAGTCTGGTCAAGAAAGGTGATTTGCTGTTCACCATAGACCCACGCCCGTATGCGGCTGAAGTAGCACGCGTCCAGGCGCAACTGGCTGCCGCCGAAGCACGCGCCGCCTATACCAGTTCTGACGTGGCCCGCGGTGAAAGACTGCTAGGTGAAAACGCCATCGCCCGCCGTGACTTTGAAGAAAAACAAAATGCATCGCGTGAAGCAGCGGCCAATGTACTGGCGGCACAGGCGGCATTGAAAGCCGCAAAACTCAATCTTGAATATACCCAGATCACCGCACCGGTTGCTGGCCGCATCTCGCGTGCCGAAGTCACCGTTGGCAACGTCATTGCCGTTGGTGCCAGCTCGCCTGCCCTGAGCACTCTGGTATCTGTCTCGCAAGTGTATGCATCGTTTGATGTGGATGAGCAAAGTTTCTTGAAATACGTGAACCCGGCGCAGGCCAAAAATACCCAGGTGCCAGTCTTCCTGGGCCTGGCGAATGAAGATGGCTATTCGCGCCAGGGCAAGGTGGTTTCCATCGACAACCGTGTGGACACTTCTTCAGGAACCGTACGTGTACGCGCCGTATTTGAAAACCAGGATGGCTTGCTCTTGCCCGGCCTGTATGCCCGTGTACGCCTCGGTGGTGGTGCACCGCATGCAGCCCTGATGATAGATGAAAAAGCCGTGGGCACAGACCAGAGCAAGCGTTTTGTGCTGGCAGTCGACAAAGACAATCACACTGCCTACCGCGAAGTGCGTCTCGGTAACAGGCAGGAAGATATGCTTATCGTGGAAGCTGGCCTCAAGGCCGGTGAACGCATTGTCGTCAATGGCCTGCAACGTACACGACCAGGAGACGCCATCACACCAAACATGGTGCCTATGAGTAAAGTCGCGGCAGTTCCGGCAACTCCTGATACCAGTGCTGCTGCAGAAAAACCTGCTGCTAACAAGTCTTGATCATCGCGTACACAAATATAAACGCAGATAGAAAAACATCATGAATATCTCAAAATTCTTTATCGACCGCCCCATCTTCGCCGGGGTATTGTCGGTAATTATCCTGCTGGCCGGTGCGCTGGCCATGTTCCAGTTGCCCATCTCGGAATATCCCGAGGTGGTACCGCCTTCTGTCGTGGTGCGGGCGCAATATCCCGGTGCCAACCCCAAGGTGATTGCAGAAACCGTGGCTTCTCCGCTGGAAGAATCCATTAATGGCGTGGAAAACATGCTGTACATGCAGTCACAGGCAAACAGTGATGGCAACCTGACGGTGACCGTCAACTTCAAACTGGGTGTCGATCCCGACAAGGCGCAGCAACTGGTGCAAAACCGGGTTTCGCAAGCCTTGCCACGCCTGCCTGCTGATGTGCAACGCCTGGGGGTGACGACGATCAAGAGTTCACCTGCGCTGACCATGGTGGTGCATCTGATTTCACCAGATAACCGCTATGACATGACCTACCTGCGCAATTATGCGGTGCTGAACGTCAAAGACCGTCTGGCACGTATCAAGGGTGTCGGTGAAGTGGGCTTGTTTGGCTCTGGCAATTACGCCATGCGCGTCTGGCTGGACCCGCAAAAAGTTGCACAGCGTGGCCTGACTGCCTCTGACGTGGTCAACTCCATACGCGAACAAAACGTGCAGGTAGCGGCGGGCGTCATCGGTGCATCACCAAATGTGCCGGGCACCCCTTTGCAATTCAATGTGAATGCGCAAGGCCGTTTGAAGTCAGAAGCAGAATTTGCCGAAATCATCTTGAAGACTTCTGCCGATGGTGCAGTCACCCGCCTGGCGGACGTGGCGCGTATAGAACTGGATGCCTCTGAATATGGCTTGCGTTCTTTGCTCGACAATAAACCGGCGGTAGCTATACCTATTTTCCAGGCACCTGGTGCGAATGCGCTGGATGTGTCTGACCAGGTGCGTGCGGCAATGAAAGAATTGGCGACGGACTTCCCCAGTTCAGTGCAATACAAGATCGTGTATGACCCTACGCAATTCGTGCGCTCCAGTATTCATGCGGTCGTTGAGACTTTGCTGGAAGCGATTGCGCTGGTGGTGCTGGTGGTCATCGTGTTTTTGCAAACCTGGCGTGCTTCGCTGATTCCGCTGCTGGCTGTGCCAGTCTCCATCGTCGGTACTTTTTCGCTGATGCTGGGCTTTGGTTATTCCATCAATGCCTTGTCACTGTTTGGCATGGTACTGGCCATCGGTATCGTCGTTGATGATGCGATTGTGGTGGTGGAGAATGTGGAGAGAAATATCTCGGCTGGCCTGTCACCGAAAGAAGCAACTTACCGCGCCATGCGTGAAGTCAGCGGCCCTATTATCGCTATCGCCCTGACGCTGGTTGCGGTATTTGTACCACTGGCCTTCATGACAGGTCTGACCGGTCAGTTCTACAAACAGTTTGCGATGACGATAGCGATTTCGACTGTGATCTCGGCCTTCAACTCGCTGACCCTGTCACCAGCACTGGCTGCGATTTTGCTCAAAGGCCATGATGAAAAACCAGACTGGCTGACCAAAGTCATGAACCGCCTGTTTGGCCGCTTCTTCAATGCCTTCAACCGCATGTTCAATCGCGGTTCTGAAAAATATTCCAAGGGTGTGGCTGGCGTCATCTCCCGCAAGGCATCCAGCATGGTAGTGTATGTGGTATTGCTGGCAGCAGCCGTTGGTATTTCCTATATCGTGCCGGGTGGTTTTGTGCCGGGGCAGGACAAGCAATACCTGATCAGCTTCACGCAATTGCCCAATGGTGCGACACTCGACCGTACTGAAAAAGTCATCCGTGACATGTCTGCCATCGCCTTGAAAGAACCGGGTGTGGAGAGTGCAGTTGCCTTCCCTGGCTTGTCCATCAACGGCTTTACCAATAGCTCCAGCGCCGGCATTGTTTTTGTGACGCTGAAGCCGTTTGAAGAGCGCCGTAGTGCCGAGCTTTCTGCCAATGCGATTGCAGGCAAGCTGAACCAGAAGTATTTCGGCATCAAGGATGCTTTCATTGCCGTCTTCCCGCCACCTCCTGTCATGGGCCTGGGTACAGTTGGCGGCTTCAAGATGCAGATCGAAGACAAGGGTGCGCTCGGCTATGCTGAACTGGATGCTGCAACACAAGCCTTTATCGCAGCTGCCAAAACAGCGCCAGAACTGGGGCCCATGTTTTCCAGCTATCAGATCAATGTGCCGCAACTGGATGTCAATCTTGACCGCGTCAAGGCAAAGCAACTCGGTGTGCCTGTGACTGATGTGTTTGACACAATGCAGATCTATCTTGGCTCTTTGTACGTAAATGACTTCAACCGCTTTGGCCGTGTGTATCAGGTACGTGCCCAGGCAGATGCGCCTTACCGTGCCAAGCCTGAAGATATCCTGCAACTGAAAACCCGTAATACGGCTGGTGAAATGGTGCCGCTGTCTTCCCTCGTCAAAGTGACACCTAGCTTTGGCCCGGAAATGGTAGTGCGTTACAACGGCTACACAGCGGCGGATATCAATGGTGGCCCTGCCCCCGGTTATTCATCGAATCAGGCGCAGGCTGCGGCAGAACGTATTGCTGCCAAGACCCTGCCAGCCGGTATCAAGTTTGAATGGACGGACCTGACTTACCAGCAAATCCTGGCGGGCAATGCCGGTGTCTGGGTATTCCCTATCAGTGTCTTGCTGGTCTTCCTGGTATTGGCGGCGCAGTATGAAAGCCTGACCTTGCCACTGGCTGTCATCATGATCGTGCCCATGAGTTTGCTGGCGGCTTTGACTGGCGTCTGGCTGACAGGTGGTGACAATAACATCTTCACCCAGATAGGTCTGATGGTGCTGGTGGGGTTATCGGCCAAGAATGCGATTCTGATTGTGGAATTTGCGCGGGAGCTTGAACTGCAGGGCAGCACTCCACTGCAGGCAGCGATAGATGCCAGCCGCTTGCGTCTGCGTCCTATCCTGATGACATCCATCGCCTTCATCATGGGTGTGGTGCCACTGGTGATTTCCAGTGGCCCAGGTTCCGAGATGCGTCATGCGATGGGTGTGGCAGTGTTCTTTGGCATGCTGGGCGTGACCCTGTTTGGCCTGTTCCTGACACCGGTATTTTATGTATTGCTGCGTACTCTTGCAGGTGGCCGCAAGCTGCATTCTGCTGTCGTGCATGAAGCGCCCGCTCTTGCACAAGACCTTGCCCATGGTCACGATCATGAGCATGCACACAGCGTAGTTAAAGTTTGAGAGAGCATGATGATGAATACAATCAAACCCCTGAAGTCTGCTTCATCCCTTTTGATGTTATTGCTGGTGCTGGCTGGCTGTTCAGTCGCACCAACTTATCAGAAAGCGGAAGTGACAACTCCCG
This sequence comes from Undibacterium sp. TC9W, assembly GCF_049339865.1. Taxonomy (NCBI): domain Bacteria; kingdom Pseudomonadati; phylum Pseudomonadota; class Betaproteobacteria; order Burkholderiales; family Oxalobacteraceae; genus Undibacterium; species Undibacterium sp. TC9W. Next base: position 160,269 of record NZ_JBMPPJ010000004.1, read on the forward strand.
CTGCCTATAAAGAAGTGCAAGCAAACAGCAACTGGAAAGAAGCCCAGCCCTCAGAAGAAGTCGCCCGTGGCGACTGGTGGAAAATCTTTGCAGACGATAGCCTGAACGAGATGGAAAGCCAGGCCATGGCAGCCAACCAGAACCTTAAAGCTGCTGCTGCCCGCCTGAAGCAATCCCGCGCCTTGCGGCAGGATGCGCGTGCTGGCCTGTTCCCGCAAGTGAATGCGGGCCTGGGTGCCAGCCGTGGGCGTGCTGCACCGGCGTCCCAGGGTTTGCCTGACAATACCAGGATGCCGACTTCCACGACTTACAATGCTCAGCTTGGCGCCTCGTATGAACTGGATCTGTTTGGTCGCGTGGCTTCCAGCATAGATGCGGCAACGGCAGATACGCAAAAGAACGAAGCCCTGTTCCAGTCCGTGCAACTGGCCTTGCAAGCCGACGTGGCGCAAGCCTACTTTTTGCTGCGTGAACTGGATGCAGAACAGGCTTTATATGCAGCCACGGTAGAACTACGCTCAAAAACCCTGAAGCTGGTGCAAACCCGTTTTAATGAAGGTGACATCAGCGAACTTGATCTGGCACGCGCCAAAGCAGAACTGGCAACGGCACAGTCTGAATCATTAGGCCTGGCACGCAGCCGTGCAGTGGCAGAGCATGCACTGGCAGTCTTGCTGGGCAAGACACCGGCAGAATTCAATTTCTTGCCGCGTCCCTTGTCACGCATTGCTGTCAATATCCCGGCAGGTTTGCCCTCAGATTTGCTGGAACGTCGCCCCGATATTGCCGCAGCAGAACGCAGCATGGCTGCCGCCAATGCCCGCATTGGTGTGGCCCGGTCTGCTTTCTTCCCCAGGCTGGATATCACAGGTTCTGCCGGTTATGAATCTGCCAGCCTGGGTGACTTGCTGAACTGGAGTAGCCGTACTTTTTTGCTGGGGCCTTTGTTGTCCATGCCACTATTTGATGGTGGCCGCCGCCAGGCCAGTGTGGAAAAGGCAGGTGCAGTCTATGAAGAAGATGTGGCCAATTATCGCCAGACCGTGCTGAACGCCTTCAGGGAAGTCGAAGACAACCTGGCTGACTTGCGCATTTTGCGCGACCAGACTCAGGCACAAGACAATGCGGTACAGGCGGCGGAGCGGGCAGCAAAACTCTCGCATGTGCAATACCGCGAAGGATCAGTCAGTTACCTGAATGTGATCGATGCTGACCGCACGGTATTACAGCAACAGCGTATCTCTGCTCAACTGGACGGTGCGCGTGCCAGGTCAGCAGTGAGTTTGATACGTGCCATAGGTGGTGGCTGGGATGCACGTAATTCTGTCCCAGTGGCATCCTCAACACTATAGGAAGTTAATCCCAAGTCAGTCGTGGCAAAAGCCGACTAATAACTTCTACCGCAATTTCCACCCTCCCAGAACAAGTTCTGGTTTTCACAGCGTATTTCTTTCAAGGAGTACGCTGTTTTTTTTCATCATCAATGCAGTGTCGGCACCATGGCATCAACAAGCTCATCCCCAGCAATCAGCGCGTCCTGTTCAGTGAGGTATAAATCCTTGTCCGGATGATGCACCATGATACCGTTGATTTCTACACCCACTGTCCAGCCATTTCCATATTCTACCGTTTCGAGACGGACGGTCGCTCGCAAAATACCTTTTCCTATGCTTTTGACAATAATCACTTTAACCTCCACTTATCTTGTATGCAAACTCATCTTAGGTGCTAGCCTGTATTGCAGCCATCGGACTGTGGTGCTAGCTCTTGTAAGAGAAGTACCTGCTAGTTCTTATATGAATGATATTTTACGAGCGCCACATGTCATTCGCGAGAGCGCTATGGCAGCCATGGCTGCTCCCATCGCCACCGTCACCACCCATTTCAGAATCGCATGAGTAGCGAACCGGAGCAAAAAAAATTTATACTATTTACGCGCAGGTTTAAATCCCAGTTTTTTCATACTGCTCGTTAATAATCTGGCTGAGTCTATATAGTCTTTCCAGGGCTCATTTCCCACATCCAGGCGTTCATGCGCGGTATGCACTGTCCAGTGATTACCGCCCTGCAGTTTGTCCAGCTCTTCCCAGGTAACTGGCACGGATATACCCGTCCCCGGCCTGGCACGTGCGGACCAGGCGCAGGCAGTGGTTGCACCCAGGCCATTGCGCAGATAATCGATGAATATTTTCCCCACACGGTTTTTAGGGCCACTTTTTGCAACAAAGCGCTCGGGGAAGGTATTGGCCATATGGATCACGATGGCTTGAGAAAAATCCTTGACCGTGTCCCAGTCATAGCGTTTCTTGATCGGCACCACGACATGCAAGCCTTTGCCACCGCTGGTTTTTAAAAATGGCAGCAGTTCGAGCTCCACCAGCATGGCCTGCATTAAACTGGCCGCTTCCTGCACTGATTTCCAATCGACACCTTCGCCAGGATCAAGGTCAAACACCATGCGGTCTGGCTTGTCGAATGAAGCCGCAGTAGCATTCATAGTATGCACTTCTATGGTGTTCCACTGGGCTGAGTAAATCAAGCCTTCCGGCTTCTTGATCACCAGCAAACCGGGGTGGCCCGACAGTAAATTATCCTGCGTCTGGCTGACGCCGGGCAGGGCACGTGTATCTGCATGCTTCTGGAAAAATAATTCGCCATTGACACCGGCAGGGGCACGTACCAGTGCCAGTGGCCGGTTTTTCAGGTGTTCCATCATCAAGGGCGCGATCAGTGCGTAGTAACGCACCAGTTGCAGTTTGGTGGTGCCGCTTTCTTCGTCCATGATGCGCTCAGGATGGGTAATCTTGAAATCTGTTGGTAGGCTCTCATGCACATCTGCATTGCTACTTGTCTTCGCTGTCGCTTCTTTATCTGGTTTTGCTGCATTCCTGATTCTTTGCCATTTGCCGGGCCGTGTTTTTTCTGCTGATGCTGCATGTGCAGGATTTACCGCTTGCTCGCGCACGATGGAACTGGCTGGTTTATCTGTCCTCAGACCCTGGAAGACCGAATGCCGTATATGCCCGGCACTGGTCCACTCCCCAAAACTGACTTCGGCAACCAGCTCAGGCCTTACCCAGTGTGATTTGCTGTCTATGCCGGTATCGCCGGCGAACGGACGCTTTTCACTTACCAGTCCATCTAATTGTTTACGCAAGCTTTTGAGGCTTTTGTCATTGAAGCCAGTACCTACATTGCCGGCATAGTGTAGCTTGCCGTCTTTGGCATATACACCGAGCAATAATGAACCTATGCCTATGCGTGAACCTTGCGGTTCGGTAAAACCGCCAATGACAAACTCCTGACGCTGGGCGCACTTCAGCTTGATCCAGTCATCGCTGCGCCTTGATACATAGGTTGATGATTTAAGTTTTCCAATGACGCCTTCCAGGCCCATCTGGCAAGCCGCAGTGACAATCTCGCCAGGATCATGGTCGAATATGCCGCTAAAGCGCACGAGTTCAGACGTTTGTCTTTGCATGATGCGTTCCAGCACCTGACGTCTTTCCCATAAGGGTACATCGCGCAGATCGTAATCTGCACAATAGGGCAAGTCGAAGATAAAATAACTGATGTCCCGGGTATTGTTTTCATCAAAAGCCAGTTGCAGCGCGCCAAAGTCTGGTTTGCCGTCGTCATCAAGTACCACAATTTCACCGTCATACCAGCCATCGGGCAAATCCATGCCTAGCAACTCCTTGTGCAGGCGTTGCAGCTTTGTTGTCCAGTCATTCTGATTGCGCGTGAATAATTGTATAGCGCCGTTTTCTATACGACTTAACAGCCGGTAACCATCAAATTTTATTTCAAACAGCCATTCATCCACATTCGTCGGTGCGCTGCTGACCAGTGTGGCGAGCTGCGGCTTGAACTCCGCCGGTAAGCTGGCTGTTTTAGCCAGTGCAGGGGGCCCGTTGGTGCTGGCTTCTTTTTTTACAGTTTCTGTCTCTGCTGTTCCTGTATTCGATTCATCGTTTTCCATGGCAGGCATACCCAGCGCCTTGACACTCTCTGCCTGTTCATCAACAACACTGAATTCACTGGCAGGGCGGGCAAACGCATCTTTTTCCTTGATCAGCAGCCAGGCTTCCTGCTTGCCTTTGGCATTGCGCATTTTGATCAGTGCCCATTTGCCGCGCAGCTTGTGACCAAACAGCTCAAACTTCAGATTGCCATTGTCATAGCCTTGTCGCGCATCGCCCAGGGGTTTCCAGTAACCCTTGTCCCAGATGATGACCTTGCCCGCACCGTATTGTCTGGCCGGGATAGTGCCTTCAAAAGTGTTATAAGAAATAGGATGATCTTCGACATGCACTGCCATGCGCTTGTCATGTGTGTCAAAACTCGGGCCGCGCGGTATGGCCCAGCTTTTCATGGTGCCATCGAGCTCTATACGAAAGTCATAATGCAGGCTGCTGGCCCAGTGTTTTTGGATAACAAAAGCCCGCGCCTGTTCGTTAGGCGAGCCACCTTCTGCAGGTTCGGATGTGATGGAAAAATCGCGCTTGGACTTGTATTTTTGTAGAGCGTCTGGTTTTGCCATGATGAACTTTCTGCCGTGAAATACGCTTGTACTGATCAAATGTGATAGCGCAAAGCATAAATTCATGGAGACAGATGGGCTATCAGCCAGGTGATTAAAAGCATGTAGGAACAAGCCTAGCTATCCTACATCTGCTTCATTTATCCTCCTACATACAAGGCGAATGGCATTGTCTACTCTGGCACTTCACGACATCTGCTGTTCTGGATGCTTGACATCATTAAATTATTTTTCAGGAGAAATTTATGACAAAACGCATAGGCAACAAAGACGAAGCGCAACACCGTGGCAAACAGGAAAAACGCGACATCAAGCGCACTAATATCGCCGCAGAAGCAGAAAAGAAGCTGGCCGCCAAGGCTAAATACCGTAATGCCGTAAAAGGCCAGCCAGCACCGTAACAGGTACTACGCAGGGTACTGCGCAGGGTGTTGCTGTCAACAACAAACCAAGGAGGCTGACATGGCCGACAATCTGCAAAACCGTGGTCCGCAAGACGCTTCAAGGGTGAACGTGAGTGAACCCTGGGAAGTCGCTTACTGGACCAGGAAATTTGACTGTACCAAAGATGAACTGGTCACTGCCGTGCAAGAAGTGGGTACCAGTGCTGTGGCGGTAGAAAAGCATTTGCAGCATTAGTTTGTAACAATAAATTTAAACAGCCTGGCAGTATCTTTGATACTCGCCAGGTGGTTAAATTTTCACATTGCCTGTTTGCCGGGTATCAGGCGCTGCGTCTTTGTCTGGGAGCAGCAGCCTTGGCTTTGATTGTCGCAGTTTTGCTCGTTTTTGCTACTGGTTTTGCCTTGCTTTTACTGACAGCTGCGGTGGTCTTTTTGCGGATAGAAACCGGTTTGCTGGCCTTGTCAGCTACCGCTTTGGTCGTCCTGGCTGTGGCTGTAGTTTTTGTCGTTTTAGCTGCAGGTTTTTTACCCAGGCTTTGTTGTAGCAAACCGACCAGGTCATACACCTGTGCGCTACGCGGTTTTTCTTCTTTCTCTGCCTCTGGCATGGTGATGGTCTTGGTTTGCCTGGCTTTTACTTTTTTTTTGACCAGTGCCAGTACATCTTCGCGGTAAGTATCATGGTATTGTGCGGGGTTCCATGCTTCTGTCATGCCATCCACCAATGACATGGCCATGGCAATTTCCTTGTCGGAAATGCCTGCAGTCTTTGCACTTTTGGCGGGCAATTTCAATTCATCCGTATCGCGTATTTCATCACTGTAACGCAAGGTATTGAGAACGATCGCACCATCTATGGTTAGCAAGGCGCATAGATGCTGTTTGGTGCGGATCACCACTTCTGCAATTGCCACCTTTTCTGCCTTGCGCAAGGTTTCACGTAACAGGGCATATACCTTGTCGCCGCCTCGGTCAGGCACCAGGAAATACGGCTGTTCATAATAAGTCAGCGGTACTTCACTGGCATCGACAAAAGACTGTATATCAATAGTCTGCGTCGCTTTTACATTGGCCTGTTTCAAATCTTCATCTGACAGCACGACATACTCATCCGGCTTGTATTCATAGCCCTTGACGATGTCTTCCCATTTGACCTCTTTGCCGCTTGCCTTGTTATAGCGACGGAAACCAATAGGAGAAAAATCGCGCTTGTCCAGCATGGTCAGATCAAGTGCATTGTCGGCCACTGCCGAAAAAAGCTCTACCGGTATATGGACCAGACCAAAGCTGATCGCACCTTTCCATATTGCATGTGCCATGTTGACTCCTGCTTGATTATGTTCCTGCCGCGAATAAAATTCTTAGAGTGCAGACTCCATGCTGCGCTGCATTCTGCGCACGGGATGTAAGAAAGACCCGAAAATCTTGTAGGCGTATGCTGCGATAGCAAGGCAAGAATTCAATTACCGATTTTCATGACCCTGTCGTCTGCAATAATAAATATCTGTTCTCCCACTTGCGGGGACATGGAATAGGTACCCGTAAAAGCGCCGAAGGCTGGCAGTATCGTGCGACGCTCACCGACGACAAAGCAGGGCAAGCGCAGTGAATCACGTTTGCCATACAAATGAAAAGACGGGTGTACATGACCGGCCAGTACATAGCCATCGCTTTCGACATCGGGATAATGGCAAAAGGCGAATGGACCACTACGGAAAGGTTCATTGACGATATGAATGCCTAATTCCTGCGGTGGGTCGCCTGCCCGCACATCATGGTTGCCACGTACCAGCGTCATTTCAAGTGCAGGATGGCTAGTGCGCCAGTTGAGCAGGCTTTGCAGCGTGGCTGCTGAAATATCAGGCGCATGCAAAAAATCCCCCAAAAAAATAATGTGCTGGGTAGGGTAGAGCGTCATGAGTTCATCCAGCAATTCAAGATTTTGTGCTGTAGTACCATGCGGCACGGGCACACCCAGGCGGCGGAATGTGGCAGCCTTGCCAAAGTGAATGTCAGCAATGATCAGTGTTGAATTGCTGGGCCAGTACATGGCTTTCTGTGGTAACAGCATGAGCAATTCACCTGCGAGCTCAAGTTCCAGTGCCATCATGATTGCGCCGCCTTTTCAAGCTCACGCACCATACGGGCGATACGGTCCGAAAGTTTTTCTGTACTGAGTTTTTCGCGGAACAGTTCCACCATGAGCGGGAAGGCAAACGGCGTGGGTCTGGCTATTTCACGCAAAACGATTTGTTTTTGCTGTAGCTGCTGCAAGGTCTGGCGCAAACGTGTCAATTCCAGTTCCTGTTCCAGTACTTCACGTTGGGCCTGGGTCAGCAACAGATTGTCAGCATCATGCTTGCGGAATACTTCAAAAAACAAACTCGATGATGCCTGCAACTGGCGGTTGGATTTTGGCTGGCCAGGGTAGCCCTGGAATACCAGCCCGGCGATGCGGGCAATTTCGCGAAAGCGTCGCTGCGACAACTCAGTCGCATTCAGGCTCAGCAAGACATCTTCCAGCAGCATGTCGGTGCTGAACAGGGCTGTCTCTTTGCCTGATCCTGCATGAAACAGTAAAGCCCAGTCTGTCGATTGCGGTGCCAGCAACTCAAAGCCATAATCATTGAAGCCTATGGAAAAAGTATTGGCCTGCTGCTTTGCCATGCGGTAGGCTAATAGCGCGGCCAGGCCTGCATGGACGGCGCGCCCTTCAAACGGATACATGAACAGGTGAAAGCCTTCGCGGCTTTGCATGGTTTCTATCAATAGTATCTCTGGCGTTGGCAGAGCAGACCAACGTTGCTGTATGTCGAGCAAGGGTTTCAGGGCTTTCATTTCAGGGCCATCAAATTCCTGCCTGGCGGCGAGACGCAATTGCTCCAGTGCTGCATGGGCCAGTTCAGAAGACAAAGGCATTTTACCGCCTTGCCAGCGCGGTATGGTTCCCTTTTTACCCACGGCACGTTTGACATAGGCTGTCATTTCATAAACGCGGATAAACTCCAGTATCCGCCCGCCAAACAAAAAGTGATCTCCCTTTTTCAGACGCGAGATAAAGGATTCTTCTATCGTCCCTATACGGCTGCCGCTGATGAATTTAACGCTGATCGATGCTTCAGAAACGATGGTGCCTATGCCCATGCGGTGCCTGCGGCCTATGGCGGGATCTGGCACGCGATAGATACCATCTTCATCTTCCACCACTTTATGGTATTCAGGATAGGCAATCAGGCTTTGGCCGCCGCGGGCGACAAAGTCGAGCACCCATTGCCACTCATCGTGACTCAGATTGCGGTAAGAATATGCCGCCCTGACTTCTGCATAAAGGTCTTGTGAACGAAAGCCGCCACCCAGCGCCACTGTCACCACATGCTGTACGAGCACATCCAGCGGCTTGTCAGGTACCTGGCGGGCTTCTATCTGGCGCAGGGCAACGGCCTGTTTAGCACCTGCAGCTTCCAGCAATTCCAGCGTATGCGTAGGCACCAGTGTCACCCGTGATACACTCCCTGGAGCATGGCCACTGCGCCCGGCTCTTTGCATGAGGCGTGCGACGCCGCGTGCGCTGCCGATTTGTAGTACCCGTTCCACCGGCAAGAAATCCACGCCCAGGTCCAGGCTGGATGTACATACGACGGCTTTCAATTGCCCTGCTTTCAGACCCTGCTCAACCCAGTCCCGCACTTGTTTGTCTAACGAACCATGATGCAGGGCGATGATACCTGCCCAGTCCGGGCGCGCTTCCAGCAGGTTCTGGTACCAGATTTCTGCTTGTGAGCGGGTATTGGTAAAGACCAGGGTACTTTGATGTTTGTCAATTTCTGCGACAACGGCTGGCAACATTTGCAGACCCAGATGACCGGCCCAGGGGAAGCGTGAGGGGTTCGCTGGTATCAGCGTATCGACCTTGATCTTCTTCTGTGTGTGGCCCTGTACCAGCAAGCCATTGCCGACACCCAGCAAGGCATCGCGTGCCTGTTCCAGGTTGCCAAGGGTTGCTGACAAACCCCAGACCAGCAATTGTGGATTCCATGCCTTCAGCCTGGCGATGGCCAGTTGGGTTTGTACGCCGCGCTTGTTACCCATCAGTTCATGCCACTCATCGACGATGATCATGTCAAGCTGGGCAAACTGGGCCTGGGCGTCGTTCTTGCTCAACATCAGCGACAGACTTTCTGGTGTGGTGATCAGGGTCGCAGGCAAGGCCTTGGCCTGACGCGCGCGCTCGGCAGAACCGGTATCACCTGTGCGTGCACCTATACTCCACTGCGGTAATAACTCGTTCATTGGCTCTTGTAAGGCGCGCAAGGTATCTGCTGCCAGCGCCCGCATGGGCGTGATCCACAATACCCTGAGACCTGCTGCGCTTGTTTTATTTGGCTTTCTTTCCATGGCCCGCAACAGCGCAGCAAACCAGACGGCATAGGTTTTACCCGAGCCTGTACTCGCATGCAAAATACCGGATTGTCCGGCATGCGCTGCTTTCCAGACTTCACGCTGGAAGGTGAAAGTTTTCCATCCCTTTGCAGCAAACCAGTCTTTGACTGCCTTAGTTGCCAAGCTCATGCGCATTGCTAGTAGCCAGTAAATTTTTCAAATCGTTCAGGGTATTGGCTTCTTCTATCTGCTTGTCTTCACGTCGCCGCAGTATGCGTGGAAAACGTACTGCAATGCCAGCCTTGTGCCGCGTGGAAAGCGAGATACCTTCAAAACCGATTTCAAACACCATGCTGGGTTTGACGCTGCGTACAGGGCCAAATTTTTCTATGGTGGTCTTGCGGATCACGGCATCAACCTGGGCGATTTCTGCATCCGTCAGGCCGGAATAGGCTTTGGCAAAAGGCACAAGGATGCGTTTGCCGCTGGCATCTTCATCCCACACTGCAAAAGTATAATCGGTATACAGCGATGCACGACGGCCATGGCCGCTCTGGGCGTAGATCAGTACTGCGTCGATGGAATAAGGATCGATCTTCCATTTCCACCAGATGCCTACATCCTTGGTGCGGCCCACGCCATATTGGGCATTGACAGCCTTGAGCATCATGCCCTCGACACCCAGTGCACGGGAGTTCTGGCGTAGCTGGGCCAGGTCCTGCCAGTCTGATTTTTGCAAGACGGGAGAAATCCTGAGCATGGGGTTGTCGATGCTAGCGACCAATTTTTCCAACAAGGCGCGTCGTTCATGCTGTGGCAGATGGCGCAAGTCAGCCTGTTCCAGTTCCAGCAAATCGTAGGCTACCAGTACCGCTGGCAGCTCGGACAAGAGTTTTGCCGTCAGGCTCTTGCGGCCTATGCGTTTTTGTAAATCTGCGAACGGGGCAGGTCGGTCTTCAGTCCACACCAGGATTTCGCCATCAATGGCGGTGCCGTTTGGCAGAGACACGGCGGCTATTTCCGGGAAGCGTTCAGTAATCAAATCTTCACCACGCGACCACAGATATGTCTGGTTGTCACGGCGCAGCAGTTGTGCACGTATGCCATCGTATTTCCATTCTGCCTGCCAGCTAGTGATGTCGCCCAGGGATTCTGGTGCTGCGGACAATTGATGAGCCAGGAAAAACGGGTAGGGCTGACCACCGCGCAAACTGTGTTCCTGGTCTGACTGGGGGGCTATCAACTTCATGAAGCCATCTGCTGTTGGAGCTACACGGCCATCTGTCCAGCCCATGAGTCTTTGGGCAATCAGCTTGTTATCGACTTTGGCGACATCGCCAAGTGCGCGCGTCACCAGCAGTTTCGATACGCCGACACGAAAGCCGCCGCCTATTAGCTTGCCCAGTAAAAAGCGTTCAGGTGTCGTCAGTTCATCCCAAAAAGAAAACAGGGCGCTGCGTATCACCTCTGGTGTTGCGCCACGCAGAGGGGCGATTCTTTCCAGCATCCAGTTTGCCAGGCCAACGTGCGCTTGTCGTACAGGTGGTGGCAGGACATGGGCGATGGTTTCCGACAGGTCGCCTACCGCCTGATAGCATTCTTCAAACAGCCATTCTTCGATGTTGGCATATTCCATGGCAAACTGCCGCAGCAGTTTGCTGGGTACCGCCTGGCGTGGTTTGCCGCCCGCCAGAAAATACACTGCCCATGCCGCATCCTCAGGCGGTGACTGGCTGAAATACGTTTTCAAGGCATCCAGCTTGCGGTTGGTGGATGTAGTTTCATCGAGTTGGGCGTAGAGCTGGGCGAATTCACGCATGATCGCCTTCTTCGGATGTTGATGGTTCTGCTACGGCTGCTGTTGCTGCTATTGCTGTTGTTGCAGCTGCTGTTGCAGAGGCTTCGTCTTCGTCCCCATATTCAGTCTCAAAGCCAGACGCCTGCAAGCCTTGCTGCTGCAAATAACGCACCATGACGGGTATTGATCCATGGGTGACGATAATACGTGAGGCACCTGTCGCATTGATCGCCTGCATCAGACCCGGCCAGTCGGCATGATCAGACAAGACAAAGCCCCTGTCCACGCCACGTCTGCGCCGTGCACCCCGCAACTGCATCCAGCCGCTGGCAAAGGCATCGCTGAAATCGCCAAAGCGTTTTATCCATGGTGAATTGCCGGCAGAAGGCGGGGCGATGACTATGGCTCGTCTGAGTTCATTTTTGTCGCTGACATCGCTGACCATTTTTGTGGTCGGCAAGCGTATGCCCGCTTCGCGGTAAGCATGGTTCAGCGGTTCGACTGCGCCATGGCAGATAATGTTGCCTATGCTGGCATCGAGCCCATGCAAAATGCGCTGTGCCTTGCCGAATGAATATGAAAGCAGCACGCTGGTCCTACCCTGCGCTGCATTATTGCGCCACCACTGGTTGACGTCATCAAAAATACTTTGCTGGGCCTGCCAGCGGTAGATGGGCAGGCCAAAGGTGGATTCAGTAATGAAGGTATGGCAGGCGACGGATTCAAACGGGGCGCAGGTATCATCGGCCTCTACCTTGTAGTCGCCAGAGGCCACCCAGACTTCGCCCTTGTATTCCATCCTGACCTGGGCAGAACCCAGCACATGTCCGGCAGGGTGCAGGGAGATCGTCACGCCATTATGTAAGCGCTGCTCGCCATATTCCAGCCCTTCTATGCTGATATCACCCAGCCTTGATTTCAGCACGCCGACGCCAGGCGCTGCAGTCAGATAGTGTTCATTCCCTATCCTGGCATGGTCAGAGTGTGCATGGGTAATGATGGCGCGCGGCACCGGGCGCCAGGGGTCAATGTAGAAATCACCCGGCACGCAATACAGGCCTTCCTTACGGTTAACAACCAGATCACCCACCAAATTCCCCTTGCATATCCATTCAATTGATAGCCCGCATGCTGACAGGTCATTATAAATTGAATCGATGATGTCAGAGATAAGCGGGTGTCTCTGTTCGACAGCGTACTTTATGGGGGGATGTGATCCTCAAGGTTGATTTATACCCAGAATACCAACACCCGCAACCAGTGCGGCCGCCATGTCAGGGTAAAGGCTGTGCTGATGGCTGCAAACGCCAGCGCCATGATCCATACCAGAGCTGCCATGGATGCATGATCGACTTTCAGGCATAGCAGCAGCGAGACAAACAAGCTTGCCGCACCGAGGCAGCGTAAGCGTATGACCAGTTGCGGTGTCTGGGGAAGAGTACCGCGTACCTGTTCCCAGTGCACTTCCATGGCCAGCGCCAGCCATCCCATGCCCGCTATACTGGCAGCCAGGGCGGCAATCAAGAACAGGGTGTCAGGCATGGGCGGTTTCCTTGTTTGGCGCAGATGCTGTACTGCTTGCCCGTTGTCTCAGGTTATGGGCAGCCAACACTGCCACAGTAGCGCTGGCTAATATGAAGAGATCGACACCGGCTACTGGCCAGTAAGCATTGCCGAGAGTACGCAACAGGTGGTCGCCTGTCGTGATCCAGTTCAGCAAGACAGTTGTCACCGCCATTGCTGCTATTGCCCGGCATTGTTCCTGCCATGCGGGTGAAATGCCAGCTTTGGCGACCGGGGCAGAACGCCAGAATGCATGTGCCATAGCCAATACCCAGCTAGCCCAGAACAGGTATTGCTCAAGATCGCCGCGTGCGGGCCAGCCATTAGGTAGCTGATCCGGCAGCAAGCGGTTGGCTGTCAGCATGCCCAGGGTGGCAAGCAGGGTGCCCGTGACCGTGGTCACTGCCAGCGCATCGACAATGCGCACACCCTGGCTACTCTGTTTGGCATGTTGCAGTTTGCGCTTTTCAACGAAGAAGATAAACCCTGTGGCAATGCAGACGCAGCCTGACAGGCCACCAAATACATACAGCCAGCGTAACAGCCAGTGGCGAAAATGTTGCAGGTGCAGGCCAGTCAGAAATTCATTGACGGTAGCTACTGCAGTTTGCGGCGGATCTTCACGCAAGACTGCACCTGTCGATGCCTTGAAGTGTATGCCTTCGCCAGTGAGGGCAATACGGTCTGTGCCGGCGCGGTAAATGCTGACATAGCCATTGCTGTCACCAACATGCTGTAGCGCCAGGAAGCCGATCTCGCCTGCCATGCCACGGCCGGCCCAGCGGCGTTGCGCCTCGGCCATCATGGCATCTACTGACGCCAGTGGAGTCACAATGCCAGAGCGATGTTGCGGCAGGCCGGTTTCCTGGGCTTCGAGTTTTTCATGCAGTTCATGTAAAGGGGCAAGCTGGGTCTGGGTGACAGGGAAATAGATCCCGGCAAAAATGATCAGGCCTGTCAGGGCAAAGAAAAAATGGAAGGGCAGGGCGACCACACCTGTCAGGTTATGCAAATCCAGTACACGGCGCTGGCCACGTTTTTTGGCGCGGAAAGTAAACAATTCCCTGAATATCTTACGGTGCATGACGATGCCACTGACCAAGGCAATCAGCATCACCATGGCAGAGAACCCGACTATCCAGTAGCCCAGGCTCAGCCAGTTCAGGTGCAGGCTGTAATGCAGCGGGTAAAAAAACTGGCTGCCGATTTTGAGAAGGTCATCTGGCAGCGCATTGCCATTGCGCGGGTCTATGGTGCGCGAACCCCAGACCGCATCTTCAGGGTCTTTGGCATTGGGAATTTCATAGCCAGAGAAAATGCCCAGCACCGGGTCGCGGTGTGTGGTGTAGGCACCCCAGCGGCGTACGGTATCAAAACGCTCAGGCATGGCCCCATTGACGCGGTCGCGCATCGAGTTGACGCTGGCTTGCGTGGGTTGCATGCTTTCAAACACCGGGCGCAGCACCTTGTCAAAAGACGGCATGGGCTGCGGTGCAAAGCGTGATTGCGGAATGGCCCAGCGGTCTATCTCACGGTCAAATACCGACAGGGCACCAAAGAAAAACACCACGATAAGAACAAAGCCTAGCAGCAGACCCAGCCAGGTATGCAGCCAGGCCAGTGCAAGACGGGAATTTTGGAACATGGTGAATTCTCTCTTCAAACCAGGGTGTGTTGCAGCGCTGATGCACATACGGCCATCAAGGCACCGCCACCACCCAGCAACAGCCACAGGCGCAACATGCTTTTAGCGATGAATGCCCACAGGAAGGCACCCAGATACACCAAAAAAACCAGCATGCTGCTCAGGTGCTCGGCATCATGAAAGGATATGCCAAGCGCAAACAAGCCAGCCATTCCCAGAGTGATGAAACCCCAGGAAAAAATGTAGGCACCAAATATGGCGGCTACAAAACGATGGGCCAGAACCAGCCTGGCAGGCGCTTGGCTTGCCATGGCATCAGAACTTATAGTTCATGTTCAGGTTCACACTGCGTGGCTCACCCCAGGTATAGGTACTATACCAATTGAAGATGGTGTAATACTTTTTATCGAACAGGTTTTTCACGCCGACTGACGCAGACAATTGTTTGCTGAACTCATAGCGCGCCATGGCATCAAAAAGCCAGTAGCTATCGACCGTATGGCGTATGGTCTCACCCGTAGGTTTGCTGATGTCACCCCAGGTTTTGTCTTGCCAGCGCGCGCCGCCGCCCAGTGTCAGGGCATTTTGTTTATAGCTGGTATACAGGCTGAACTGGTTGGATGGCGTCAGGGTAGCTACACGTTGACCCTGCTGGCGTGAAATATTGTGTGAATAACCTGCATGCATTTGCCAGCCTGCTGCCAGTTGGCCTGACAGTTCCATTTCATATCCCTTGGTCTTGACGCCTTGTGCTGCACGGTATGCGATGCCGCCCGATGGGGTCAAGCCACTGGTTTCTATGGCAAAGTTATCCTGCACCAGTTCAAACACGGCTGCTGAAATATTCAGTCGATCACCAAAGAAAGCAGCCTTGACACCGGCTTCATAATTCTTGCCTTCAACCGGTGCCAGTGTGCGACCCTGTGTATCCTGGTTGGATTGCGGGCTGAAGATATTGGTATAGCTGGCATAGGCCGAGTAGTTTTTATTGATATCGACTACGGCACCGACATAAGGGACGAATACGCCGGATTCTTCCATACCTTGTTCGCGGTTGCGGTAACTGGACCAGCGGCCACCGGTGATCAGCTTTGTGCTGTCATGCAAATCCCAGCGGGCTGCAGCATACAGGCCACGTTCACGCGTGGTTTCATCATTGCCAAAACTGGGTGTTGACGGCCAGGCCGGTTCAGCAACATTGCCTTGCCAGTGATAAAAATCCGGCACCGTGGTGCTGTAGCTGGATGGTGCGCTATAGCCATTATTGGTCCAGCGGGATTTGGAGAGGCTGCCACCTATCACCAGCTCATGTTCACGCCCGCCGAGAGTGAAAGGGCCGCTGACATAGCCATCAAAAGCATCGCTGGTGGTGCGGCCTACATATTTGCCTACCCACATTGATACGCCCTTGCCATCGGCCGGATTGGGGTAACCACTGGCGGCGGCACCCAATGCGGCGTCATAGCCGTTGATCTGGTGGTTGTATTGCAATCTGGCGATCCAGCTATTTGCGAATTTGTGCTCCAGCGTAGCGAAGACAGTGCGGGTATATTGATCCCAATGGCTCCAGTTGGTGCCATTATTGTGAGAGCGTGGCATGTCATTGAACTCACCTTTTGAGTTCAGCAAAGGGATGCCGCCCCAGGTAGATGCCTTGGGTTCATTGTTCTGGAAATCGCCACCGATGGTCAGCAATGTGCCGGGGGCAATATCCGCTTCCATGATGCCGTACAGCGTCGATGTTGAACGTGAGTAGCGGTCAAGATTGGACTGGCGGTCTTGATACGCAGCCACGCCGCGTATGCGCACGCTACCGCTCTCATTGACTGCGCCACCGACATCAACGTCGCCACGGTAAGTATTCCATGTGCCAGCCGAGACGGATGCATTGCCGCTGAACTTGCGTGTCGGTTTTTTACGGATCAGGTTGATTGTCGCACCAGGCATGCCGCTGCCTGTCAGCAAACCGGTCGAACCCTTGAGTACTTCCACACGGTCGTACAAGGCCATGTCACTCAGCGTATTACCCGCAGAGTAGGAGGAATTGCGCGTCATGGGGATGCCGTCATACTGGAAATTCTGGATGGCGAAGCCGCGTGCATAGTATTCAGTGCGTTCACTGTCATAAGTCACGATGCTGATGGCAGGCGTGTGCATCATCACCTGGTCGATGGAATTGAGATTGAAGTCATCCATCTCTTGTCTTGTCACCACGCTGATGGTCTGTGGCGTTTCACGCGGTGTCAGTACCATACGTGTCGCAGTGGCGATGGTGCCAGGTGTATAAGACTCGCTGCCTTCAGTGATACGCCCCAGTCTGTTGGCAGTCACATTCACGCTTTGCATGCTGACAGACGGTGTTGCTGTGCTGGTAGTTGTTGCGACAGCGGCTTTGATGACCACAGAGTTGCCATCCTTTGTCGCCACCAGGCCGCTGCCAGCCAGCAGCAAATCCAGCGCTTCACGGTCTGCCAGCGTTCCTTGTACCGCAGGCGCAGTCTTGCCTGTGACCTGGGATGCCTGCAAGCTCAGTTGCACACCGGTCTGGCGTGCCCACGTAGTCAGCGCATCACCCAGAGGCTGGGCAGCGATATCATAGGAACGGGCAGCCGTTGCTGCCGTTTGTGCAAATGCAGTTGTTGCCATGAAGGTGCTGGCAACCAGGGCTGCGCAGACAGTCAGGGAGGCGGTGATGGGCGCACGGCGCGATGAATGTGCTGAGGGAAGTGGCTGGAGTAAGAAAGAACGGCGCATGTTTTCTTTTTTATATTAATGAGAATGAGAATGATTCGTATTATATATTAATCATGGGAAATGTTTTGATATTCCACAAACTATGTCTGGGTTTTTGTCGAAGACCTATGCGTGATCCGCCGATAAACTTCAGGGGAATTTGCAGATTTTTAGCAAGTTTGATTCCATATTGAGTGTACTGGCCGGAGCCAAATATGGAAGGCAGGGCAGATCAATTAACAGACATTCCAGTTTTAATAATTTCTGAAATTTTGTATGTGCAGACGCTTATGGGGGGATGCTGAGGGAATGCTATTGGACGGGTGAGGATAAGACAGGTAACGATAACTGTATTGGAAGTATGGTGTATCAAATAAAACGGATTCAGCTAAACTGATATCTATATATCGTTGCTTGAATGCCGCTCGCTGATTCAGCGATGCGGATGAATATGGGTATGCCCGACCTGGGTGTATTTTTCTTTTTTCATCTCTACCGGAACGATATGCACATTGCCATGCCTGACGCCGGTTTGAGAAATGATGGCATTGGCGCAGGCATGCACTTCTGCCAGCCTGCCTTTGAGGATCAGGGTTTCCAGGCAATTATCGTGGTCCAGGTGTACATGCTGCGAAGCTACGGTCAGGTCATGATGTTCATGCTGCATCTGGGTCAGACGATTGGATAACTGGCGCTCGTGATGGTCATACACAAATCTGACAGTCGCGACACACCATTTGGTCTTGCCTTCTGCTACATCGGTTTGCCCCAACTCCTTGCGCACCACATCGCGAAAAGCCTCTGAACGGTTCAGATAGCCTTTGCGCGTTAGCAGTGCATCAAAGGCATCAGCGAGGTCTTCGTCAACGGAAATGGTCAGGCGGCGCATTATCTACCTCGCCGTGAAAAATAATGCATGTGATCATACACGCAGGCATTGTCATCCTGTGTCAAAAATTATGAGTCAGCGTCAGCCTGACAGAGCGTGGCTCGACCGGATGAAAATGAATATCGCTGGCACCTTCCATGCTTTCACGTGGCAAACGCGACTGGTAATAATAATCAATGTCGCTGGCCTGCTTGTTGAAGAGGTTGAATACATCCACCGTCAGCTTGGTCCTGGCATTGATACGGTAACCCATGCGGGCATAGGCCAGCGTGGTCGATGAAGAGCGTACGCTATTATCTTCAATCAAAGGACGTGGGCCAAAATAACGCAGCTCAAAACCACCATACCAGCGGCCCAGGTCAGTCACCGTTACGCCAAAAGAGGCCACCTTGTCGATAGAGCCCGGGATGTAATTACCCGCCATATCATTTTGTGTATAACGAGCCCGGGATGCTGCCAGGTCAAGGTCAAACAACAGCCATGGTCTGGCGATGTAATGGTTGTTCCATTCTATGCCGGTACGGCGGCTGGCGCGACTGGGTTCGGTTTCACCAGCATCACCGACAAACAAGAGTTCAGAGGCAATATCCAGCCGCCACAGTGCCAGCGAGCTTTGCAGACCTGGGATGATTTCTGTGCGCATACCCAGTTCTGCGCCCCTGGTTTTTACCAGCGGTGTCACCGGTGTGGAGGCTCCGCCATCAGGCAAGCGTGTTTGCGTGGTGCCGCGCGCATCATTGCTGTGAAAGCCGCTGCCGTAGTTGATGAAATATTCGGTCTTGTTCCATGGGCCAAAGATCAATGACAATTTGGGCGAGACGATATGGTCACTGGCTTTGCCTGAATTGCCGTCTATGCTGCTATTGACATCAAAGCGATAAGCATCGTAACGCAGCCCTGCAATAGTGCGGAATTTGGGGTGCCACTGTATGGAATTTTCTGCATAAAAACCAGCGCTGGCTTCCTTCACGCTGTCTTCGCGTATTGTTGATATGCGTTGCTGTGCGATGGTGTTATAAATGCCGACGGGTGACAGTTTATCGTAACGCAACTGCACACCTATCTTGTTATGCATTTCAAGATCAGCCACAGTCAGCGGCCAGGTCTGGCTGATATTCATCCCCAGTATCTGGCGCTTCTCACTTTGGCTGAACTGGTCACCCGTATCAGGGTTTGCCAGGAAATACGTAAAGTTGCTGAACAGGTCAAGACTGGATTGCACGGCATAGGCATCCATTTCAAACATGCCATCCTGGCTGCGCTTCTTCATGGCATAAGACAGGCTGTAACGAGAACTTTGTCCACCATCCGTAGGGTCAAGCGCACCAAAGCGGCTGATCTGGCCAGACTGCACAGCACGCAAGGGTATCTGGTCTGTGGAATTCCAGTTATTCTTGTAAGCCATGGCTGTCACGCTGTAACCATCGTCATGATTGCCCTGGCTATAACGCAGCACGGCACTATATTTGCGCACATTTTCAGGATTAACCCAGGGGCCATCATTGCGGTTGATTTCCAGTCCATACAGCAAATTGCCATTCGTCAGTGCCACTGAATTTGCCAGCACTGCCCGCTGATAGCCATAGCCCCCTAAAGACAGGCTGGCGATGCCAGCCCCCAGCTTGTCAGCCAGGCGAAGATGAGCAGCACCGGCAGAGGCAAAGTCACCTTCATCAGCAAAATACGTCCCCTTCTTGTAGTCAATGCGCTGTACCAGCTCAGGAATCAGGAAATTCAAATCAGAATAACCCTGGCCATGCGCATGGGTGCGCATATTGACCGGCATGCCATCAACAAAGGTGGCAAAGTCAGTGCCATGGTCAAGATTGAAACCGCGCAAAAAATACTGGTTGGCCTTGCCATCACCACTATGCTGAGTGACGATCATGCCTGGTACAAATTCCAGCAATTCACCAGTACGCAGGGCAGGGCGGTTACTGACAAGATTGGATGTCACTGAACCCTGGCTGGCGGCATTGCTGCTGCCTACGGCATTATCGTAATTTCCCAATACTTGCACGGTAGCGACTTTTTCCGATTCGTCTGCTTGTACGGTCTGAAAAGTTTGCAATAGCAAAAAACCAAAGCAGGAAAGCAGAGCACGGTTTATCTTGGTTTTTTGCATTGTTGCTCCATTAGTATACTTTTGTGCTGAATTCATTTGCAGTATTTGCATTACTTTGCTTCAGCGAACGAGTACGACAACTTCCGCTAGCAATTCTTAATACGCAGGAAACAAAAAAATGGATTCATAATTTTGCAACAGCCACTAAATATTTTTATGTCATCAATGTGGCAGCAAAGAATCTATTGCGGGCGTGAAGCTTTTTTATCATCTTCATATCGACATGTTTTCTTCAAATGATGCCGGGAGCAGCAGGATGATTGTTGTGGATGTGCGAAACAGGGTTGAAACTGGGAAATGGCTTAAATGGGGATTATTTGAAATAGTTGAAACCGATATGATTTTTAATCCGTAGAACTTGATGCGAACTCGCACTTATCTTAAAAGGAAATGATCATGCGCAAATTTAACTACGCTCTTGTCTTCGCCGCCGCCATGGCTGCAACATCCATCGCCAGTGCTGCTGATGTCATGGTCGGTGGCCAGAGTATGATGCCATCCAAAGACATCGTTGATAACGCCGTCAATTCTGCTGACCACACCACGCTGGTCGCCGCAGTCAAAGCAGCAGGCCTGGTCGATACGCTGAAAAGCAAAGGCCCGTTCACGGTGTTTGCTCCAACCAATGCTGCGTTTGCCAAGCTGCCAGCAGGTACCGTGGAAACCCTGGTCAAACCAGAAAACAAAACCACGTTGACCAAGATATTGACTTACCACGTAGTACCAGGCAAACATGATTTCATGAGTATTTCTACCCAGATCAAAAAGCAGGGCGGCCCCATAGAACTGGCGACAGCCAGTGGTGGCAAATTATCGTTCATGATGAATGGCCCGCATAACATCAGCGTCAAGGATGAAAGCGGCAATGTCGCCAGCATCAGCACCTATGATGTGTATCAATCGAATGGCGTTATCAATGTCATTGATACCGTCTTGATGCCCAAGTGATGATGCGGCTGTATCCGATACAGAAGTATCAGAGATGGCCGGAGTGAATGGTGCAGTATCAATGCCGGATTTTTCCGGCATTGATTTTCATATTCCCGGTACAGTAATGCTCAGTGAATTCAAGGAATTCAGCGAAATAAGTTTTTCCAAAAACCGCTCACAGGCCACTTCCGGTGTCCATGGTTCCCATGGCTGGCAATCATAGATTTCTGCCAGCGGGTCTTCTTCGAGGATGGGGAGTTTGATTTCCAGCACATCCAGTACTTCATTGCGCGGCCAGCCGGCGCAATGTACGGCTTCTGAGGCGGCGATCAGTTCATCCGCAAGCTTATGCAGGCGGTAATCCATATCATCCCAGGCGGGTAGCTGATAGCGTCTGACGATCGCATCTGTGAGCCTGTCGCTGACTTCCTTGAACGGCGCGCCTAATACGGCTTTCAGCGGTGAAATACAGTCGAAGGCCAGCAGGCCTTCTTCACCATCATGCAAGAGTTCGCGCAAGGCAGCTCCTGCGCTCATGGGTGTTTCTGTCATGGTACTGCGCAGGGCAAGTACGTTCAGGCTATGCTGGGCTACTGACAGTGGTCGTGGCCAACAGGATTCGCCACCCCAGCGGTAAGTTCTCGACAGTCTGTCTGCCAGGTCGCTATCCAGCCAGGCCTGGGGATCGGGGTTGATCAGGTCAAGGTGTTTGCCTGACGGCAGCCTGATCCATGCTCTAGTTTTCAATGGTGCTTTTCCTTAATAGGACTTACGCAAAACCGCCCCAACTGCGTTGCAGCTCCTCTCCTAGGAGCCGCGTACTAAAGTACTGTCTTAGTCGCTACGCCTGGTTGTGACAATTTTTCGTAAGTCCTACTTAATCTGTTTATTTATCGATGAGTTAATGTTACCCGCAGCGCCAGTTGCCAGTGGCAGGGCAAAGCAGAAGCAGGCTCCCGTGCTGTTTGCAGCAGGGTCTGTGCGTAATTCTATACTGCTATGGTGTAATTGCAGGATGCGGTGCACGATCAGCAAACCCAGGCCGCCACCGTGGCCTGCACCGCTGAGTGCAAACGGCCGCTTGAACAGCTTGTCCAGTAATTCAGCGGGTATGCCGGGGCCAGTATCACGTATGCAGATTTCCACTGCCTGCGAGCGTTTTGCTACCGCCACAGTCACCGCGCCGCCTGCCGGCGTATGGCGTATGGCATTGTCGATGAGGTTGGTCAGCACCCGCTCTATCATGCCCAGGTCTGCCATGACCATGGCATTGCCATCCAGCTCTGCTTCCAGCCTGACCTGGCCGTTTTGCGCCTGTAGCTCAAACTTCTGGAACACGTCCTGTATCAGGTCATTCAGCATGAAGGCTTCAGGCTCTGGCGCTACGCCGCCATGTTCGAGACGCGCGAGGTCAAACAGCGCCTGCGCCAGACGGCCAACCTTGCGGCTTTGGCCCAGCGCAATCGCCAGGTAGCGCTGGCGCTCAGCAGCATCCAGCGTCGCATCTCTGGCAGTCAGGGTTTCCAGGTAACCGTGGATGGATGTCAACGGCGTGCGCAGGTCATGGGAGATATTGGCGACCACTTCGCGCCTGTCATGGTCCATCTGCTTCAATGTATGCCATTGCTCATTGATGCGCGTCGCCATTTGCCCGAAACTGGTTTCCAGCACGGCAATTTCATCACGCTGGTTGGTAGCCTGTGCTGACGGTGGAGGTACGACGGGCTGTTCAGCCTGGGTATCAAAACGGCGCATGGTGTCTGCCAGCTTGTGCAAAGGTCGGGTGACCCAGCGCAGTGCAGCCCAGCCAGCCACCAGTGTCAGCAATGCTACCAGTGCCATCGATAACAGGGTGACACGCAACACCGCATTGATACCCGCATGCGCAGCATAGCGGTCATGTTCTTCGCCTTGCAAAATAACGTAGATGTAATGTGACTCAGACTTGTTACTGCGCAATGCCGCCGCGCTGAATACCTTGCGCCCGGTGATACTGCGGGGGTCGTCACCGAGTATGGGCAACATACGGCCATCAAGGAATTTGCGTATAGGTGTCAGATCAACCTGCTCGCGCTTCATACGGCCAGTTGGTGCCGCATTGCCGATGATCTTGCCGGTTTCATCGAGCAGATAAACTTCCACACTGGGGTTGACGCTCATTAACTGGTCAAACAGGCGGCGTACAGAATCCGGCCCCATCTCTTCTGTGCCCGTCAATTGTGCATTGACAGCGATACTGCCTGCCAGTCCGCGCGACAGGCCCTGCACCACTTCCATCTCGCGCATGTCATTCGCGCGTATCTGCAACCAGGCAGAGACGCCACAACTGGCCAGCAACAACACAGAAAAAACCAGCGACAGGCGCTGGGACAGCGTCAGCTTCAAGTGACTTCTCCCGGCAAAGCATAACGGTAACCCTTGCCCCATACCGTCAATATGCGCTGCGGCTCGGCTGGGTTAGTTTCTATCTTGGCACGCAGGCGATTGATATGGGTATTGACGGTATGTTCATACCCCTCATGTTCATAACCCCAAACCTTGTTGAGTAAATCCAGACGTGAATAGACCTGGCCGGGGTGGCGCACAAAAAAATACAGTAGATCAAATTCACGCGGGGTCAGGTCCAGCAACTTGCCATCGGCAGTGGCAACCCGTGTCACTGGTGACAAGGCCACGCCATCTACGGCGACATCCCCGGCTTCAGTACGGCGGCTCTTGTCCATCGCATCGGCACGGCGCAGCATGGCCTTGACGCGGGCCACCAGTTCCAGTACCGAGAAAGGTTTAGCCAGGTAATCGTCAGCGCCAAGTTCAAGACCCAGGATGCGGTGCACTTCGCTGGAACGGGCACTGATGATGATAATCGGCACATAGTTTTCCATGGCACGTGCCTGGCGGCAAATCTCCAGACCATCCACACCGGGCAGCATGATGTCGAGGATCAGGGCATCCCAGTTACCAGTGCGCAATTGTGCGAGGCCCTGTCTGCCGTCGGCGCAATGCGTGACCTGATAACCCTCGTCCTTCATGTGCAGGCGCAGCAGGTCGGCGATGGGCATGTCATCTTCCACGATCAGTATATTTTTTGCTGTATCCACGCTTTTCCCCGCCATCCGAATGTTGTCATTGTGCAGGATTTGCGGGTAAAAAAGTATCACAAATCGTTTAACTTTACGTGAAGACTTGGACAGCGATTGAGGCGCACAATAAGAACAGTGGCACAGATGCTGTACATACACCAAGGAGGATATATGCAAAACCGACGTCAATTTCTACTGGCTGGCAGCATGCTCGCCATGAGCCGCATGTTGTCAGCCGCCCCTGTGGGTAATGTGTTTGAAGTTCAACGCACCGATGCCGAATGGCGTCGTCTGCTGACCGGCATGCAATACGAGGTCTTGCGCCGTGGCGCGACCGAGCGTGCCTTCACCAGCCCGCTCAATGATGAACACCGCAGCGGCCAGTTCAGTTGCGCTGGCTGTCAGTTGCCACTGTTTTCATCAAAAACCAAGTTTGACAGCGGCACTGGCTGGCCCAGCTTTTATGCGCCACTGGAGCGCGCCGTCAGCAATGTGACCGACACTACCTTTGGCATGTTGCGCACAGAAGTGCTGTGCCGCCGCTGCGGTGGTCATCTCGGCCATGTCTTTGATGATGGCCCGCGTCCTACCGGCCTGCGCTATTGCATGAATGGTGTAGCCATGACATTCACACCGGGTAAAGCGTAATTAAGCCTGATTAAGCCTGAGCGGCATACAGAAAGCAAACATGTTGTTGATACTTATTTCTTATCTTGGTGGCGTGCTGACCATACTCAGCCCCTGCATCCTGCCGGTGCTGCCGTTTGTCTTCGCCCGCACTGGTCAGCCTTTCCGCCGCAGTGGCTTGCCATTGCTGGTCGGCATGGCGCTGACTTTCGCCGCGGTTGCCACGCTAGCTGCGGTTGGCGGTAACTGGGTGTTGCAGACCAATCAATATGGCCGCTGGCTTGCAATGGCCTTGCTGGCGTTCTTTGGCCTGACGTTATTGTTCCCGCACCTGGCTGACAAGCTCACCAAGCCACTGGTGGCTGCTGGTGACCGTTTATCAAGTACGGCACAGGCAGATGGCGTTGGCATAGGTTCATCGTTATTGCTTGGTGTGGCGACTGGTCTGTTGTGGGCACCCTGTGCCGGGCCAGTACTTGGTCTGCTGCTCACTGGCGCAGCACTCAATGGTGCGAGTGCACAGACAACTTTCCTGCTGCTGGCGTATGCTGCCGGTGCCGCGACTTCACTGGCAGTGGCCTTGCTGATAGGTGGCAAGGTATTTGCCGCGATGAAACGCTCACTGGGTGCTGGTGAATGGGTACGCCGCATTTTGGGTGCTGCGATGATAGCCGGTGTTGCTGCGATTGCGCTGGGTCTGGATACTGGCCTGCTGACACGCTTATCTACTGTTGCCACCTCAGGTCTGGAACAGCAATTGATAGACCGCTATGCGCCAAATTCACCAGATGTACAAGCCAATCCGGCACCAGCACAGACCGCACCGCAGCAGGGGGCGATGATGGCCTCGAATGCAATGATGGCTTCCAATGCCATGATGGCATCGAACAAGCAAATGACATCCAACACCATGGCACCATCGAATGCCACGATGTCTGCGCATGGCAATAATGCAGCAACGGGTTCTTTGCCAGAAGAGGGTAGCATGCCGCCACTGGATGGTGCAACACAATGGCTCAATTCCAAACCACTGACTGCGCGGGAGCTCAAAGGCAAGGTCGTGCTCATCGATTTCTGGACCTACTCTTGCATCAATTGCCTGCGCAGCCTGCCGTATGTGCAGGCATGGGCCAAGAAATACCGCGACCAGGGTCTGGTTGTGATTGGTGTGCATGCGCCTGAATTTGCGTTTGAGCGTGACCCTGCCAATGTCAGCAAGGCCGTGCGCGACCTGGGTATCAGCTACCCGGTTGCCATCGACAACAACTATGCAATCTGGCGTGCCTTTGGCAACAAGTACTGGCCTGCGCATTATTTCATCGATGCCACTGGCCGCATACGCCACCATCATTTTGGTGAAGGTGAGTATGTGCAATCCGAACAGGTGATACAGCAATTGCTGGAAGAAGCAGGCCAGAAAAATGTCGCCAATGATGTCGTCATCGAGACGGGGGCGGCCGGTGCACAAATGGCTGCGGACGATAGCCAGGTGAAATCGCCAGAAACCTATCTTGGTTACAGCCGCGTGCAAAACTTTGTTTCAGCTCGCGGTGTACAGCAAAATCGCAATGCGGATTACAGCCTGCCAGCGCAACTCGCGCTGAATCAATGGGGTCTGGCAGGTAACTGGAAGGTGCAGGAAGAACATGCCGCCCTGACGCAAAAGGACGGGCGCATCACTTACCGCTTCCAGGCCCGTGACCTGCATCTGGTGCTGGGGCCCGGCAAAGACGGCAAGCCTGTGCGTTTCCGCGTCACTATCGACGGTGCTGCGCCAGGTGCTGCACATGGCAGTGACATCGCCGCAGACGGTACTGGTACGGTGACTGGTCAGCGCTTGTACCAACTGGTGCGACAATCCGGCAAAGTCGTTGAGCATACTTTCAGCATAGAGTTTCTTGATCCTGGCGTGGAAGCCTACGCCTTCACTTTTGGTTGATTTTCCTTCTACAAGGAGTACGACATGAAAATAGCAAACAGTTTCACAGCCCTGGTACTGGGCATAGGTGGTGTCGCCGCAGCACTGGTTTTGAATGGCCAGGTGCGTGCCGGCGAAGCGGCAGTAGTCATTGCCGCGCCAGTGGTGGATGTACCAACAGGTAGCGCCAAGACAGAAACTGCAGTTTTCGCCGGTGGTTGCTTCTGGGGTGTGCAAGGTGTATTCCAGCATGTGCGCGGTGTCACCAATGCAGTCTCCGGCTATGCCGGTGGCAAGGCAGCAACTGCGCATTATGAACTGGTAGGTTCTGGTGCAACCGGTCATGCAGAAGCAGTGCAGGTGACCTATGATCCTACCCAGATCAGTTATGGCAAGTTGCTGCAGATATTTTTCTCAGTCGCGCATGACCCAACCCAGTTGAATCGCCAGGGGCCGGACAGTGGCACGCAATACCGTTCCGCGATTTTCCCAGCCACGCCAACGCAACGCGATGTGGCTGAAAAATACATCACCCAGTTGAACGCCTCGCGCGCTTTTCGCAGCAAACTGGCGACCACCCTGGAAGCAGACACAGGCTTTTTCCCGGCAGAGGCCTATCACCAGAATTACCTGACCCTGCATCCTAATGAGCCATACATCGCCATCAACGACTTGCCCAAGGTTGAAAACCTCAAGCGTGTCATTCCTGCGGTATATCGGGCAGATCCAGTGCTTGTGCGTAAAGGCATTTGAGTAGCTAGTATTAAAAAAAACCGGTCAGGTATTGGTCAACTGATACTGGCCGGTTTTCATGTCTATTTTTGATATCAAAGGTTCCTCATACATTTATACCTTGATCCCCTTGAAATTTGACGCATAATGGCAAAAATTACATAAATGATCATTATGTTGAGGAGACTGGTATGGAAATGAATCTGGCACCCGAAGTCATTGCGCAAACCCTGGAAGCCACGCTCAAGCGTTTGCGGGCTGCCTGTCGTACCCAGCCTCACCCTGATCTGCAGCAAAGGCTGGACTGGCTCAGCCGTCTCGAAAAAATAACCGTGCAACATGGTGCAGAAATCAATCAGGCGATCTGTAAGGATTTTGGACATCGCTCAGCACACGAAACTGAACTGGCCGATTTATCGCTCATCGTTTCTTCCATTAAGCACACCAGACGCCACCTTGCTGGCTGGATGAAGCCGCGTCGTGCTGCCACTGCCCTGCAATACCTGCCTGCAAAGAACAGGTTGCTGAGTCAGCCGCTGGGTGTGGTCGGCATCATCTCGCCATGGAATTATCCGCATCAACTTGCGCTGGGGCCAGCCATTGCTGCCTTTGCCGCAGGCAACCGGGTCATGCTCAAACCCTCAGAGCTGACTCCACATTATTCAGCACTGCTGGCCAAGCTGGTTGCTGATTATTTCTCTGAAGATGAAATGGTGGTCGTCACTGGCGGTGCAGACGTGGCCAAGGCATTTTCTGAACAGCGCTTCGATCATCTGGTGTTCACCGGTTCGACCGCAGTCGGCAGGCATGTGGCAGTTGCAGCAGCCAAGAACCTGACGCCGGTAACGCTGGAACTGGGTGGCAAATCCCCGGCAATTGTGGATGCCAGCGCCAACATCAAAACTGCCGCAGCCAGCCTGGCTTTTGGCAAATTACTTAATGCCGGCCAGACCTGCGTGGCACCGGATTATGTGCTGGTGCCAGCAGACAAGCGCGATGAACTGGTGGCCGCGCTGGTAGCTGCCACTGGCAAGATGTATCCGGTGCTGGAAGAGAATCCAGACTACACCGCCATCATCAACGACCATCATTACCAGCGCTTGCAAGGCTTATTGAATGACGCAGTAGAGCAGGGTGCGCAATTGCTGCCACTCACCAGCACTGCCCAGTCTGCAGGCATGACAGCCGCACGCAAACAGGCGCCTGTGCTGGTCTTGAATGCCACGCCAGACATGCGCATCATGCAGGAAGAAATTTTTGGCCCCTTGCTGCCCATCGTTACTTATCAAGGCAACGTCAAAGAGGCGATAGAATTCATTAACAACCGGGAGCGCCCGCTGGCACTGTACTGGTACGGCACCGACAATGACAACCGTGATCAGGTACTGCAACAAACCGTGTCTGGCGGCGTGACTATCAATGATTGCCTGTGGCATTTGAGCCAGGAATCACAACCCTTTGGCGGCGTTGGTGCCAGCGGCATGGGAGCTTATCATGGCGAATGGGGCTTCCGGGGTCTGAGCAAGGAAAAGCCAGTGTTTTACCAAAGCAGGCTGAATGGCATCAGCCTGCTGTATCCACCGTATGGAAAAACATTTGCCCGCATGTTGAAATTACTGAAAGCGATAGCCTGATATCGCCAATTGTGTTCTGCGGTAGATTTTTGAAAGATAGCTTAAGCAATACCGCAGGGAACTGCTTAACTGCATCATGTTCGATATGTGGCTGATCAGTTTCAATAAGCGCTATAAATACTATAAACACCGGATTATAACTGCCGGTCTTCCGCCTTGAACGTACCCTCAGTGATCGTTAGCACTGCCTTGGTCTTTGTATCTCTCAGCTCAAAAGAAAACTTGCCTTCGATGAGTTTGCCATTGACAGCAGTAATCTCCAGCATGTTCTTGCCATCACGCGCAGTGTATTCAGCCACCGGTTCGCCAAAGGGCTTCTTGCTTTCACCCTTGATGAATTTGACTTCACAGCCGCTATTACTAAAATCCCTGGCCTGATACTTGACCGGCTTGCCGTCAAAATTCCTGCAGATAATACTCAGGCGGTCTGTCAGTGTCTTGGGTGGGGGATAAGCAGATGCACCTTTGGTCGAAGCGATCAGGTTCAGTACACCCTTGGTCGGTATCAGATAGGTAATGCCATCATCATCGCTCTCGAATAACTTCCCATCAATTTTTGCACTGAACTGCTGCGGTGTCTTGGCATGTGCCAGCAAGGCAGGCGTCATACTGAATACTGCCAGTGATGCAGCAGTAATGAGAGAACGGGGCAGTTTCATAAGACTCCTTTTGATGAGGGAATAAAAACCTGTGCTTCACGAGTTGCCAAGACAATACCATACTCTTGAGGATTGGCTGCCGTTCCTTCAACCGCTTTAAACCTTCCTCAACGTGTTTGAGTGCTTTAGTGCCTGCCAGCATGTCCGCCTACAGAAAAGACTCCCACCTTCCTACTCGCAGGGAATGATCTTGTCATTAGCATGATAGTAGTCAGGATTCTTTGCCTCCATTTATTAAGGATATGCCATGAGCATACAAGCCAGTAACGCATTAGCTCCATTGATTTACCAGCCTTCTTTTGAAGTACCGGAAGAAGGTGAGGCAGAGGTCATTGCAGACTTGTTGCAGTCGCTAAAGCACATTTCTGAAGTCACGTTCAAAGACTCTGGTCATGCAACACGTAGCGTGCATGCGAAAAGCCACGGCCTGTTGCGCGGTGAAATGCAGGTAATGGATAATTTGCCACAGATATTGGCGCAGGGCATATTTGCTGCGCCGCGCAGTTATCCCATCGTCATGCGTCTTTCTACAGTACCAGGCGATATGCTGGATGACAGTGTATCGACACCGCGTGGCATGGCTGTCAAAGTAGTCGGTGTAGAAGGGGAACGTCTGGATGGAAGTGCAGGGGATGTCACCCAGGATTTTGTCCTCGTCAATGGCGGCCCCGGTTTTTCTGCAGCAGGTGCCAGGGATTTTTCAAATGCCTTGAAGCTGCTTGCCCCAACGACCAATAAAGCCCCTGGTCTCAAGAAAGCCTTGTCCGCTGTCTTGCGTGGCACAGAAAAAGTGATTGAAGCATTTGGTGGTGAAAGTGCGACCATCATCGGCATGGGCGGTCATCCTGAGACACATATTCTTGGTGAGACTTTCTTTAGCAAGACACCGGTGTTGTTTGGCCCCTATATGGCAAAAATCTGCATCGCTCCTGTCTCGACCAATCTGACTGAGCTTGCCGGTGCAGAGCTCAACGTCAATGGCAAACCCAATGGTTTGCGCGATGCAGTCATCGATTTTTTCAAGGACAATATTGCTGAGTGGGAAGTGCGTGTGCAATTGTGTACCGATCTTGCCAGCATGCCGGTGGAGGATGCATCCGTCGTCTGGCCAGAAGACATCAGCCCTTATCTGCCGGTCGCACGTATTATCATGCAGCCGCAACTTGCGTGGAGTGAACAACGCTCAAAAGCGGTGGATGACAATATGTCTTTCAACCCCTGGCACGGTATTGCTGCCCATCGGCCTATCGGTTCCATCATGCGGGCGCGCAAGGCCGCTTATGACATGTCGACGAAATTCCGTGCGGCGCATAATGGACTGCAAATGAACGAGCCAGAAAATCTGGATAACTTTCCTGAGTAATTCAGGAAATAGATGTGTGGTCTTGCAGTAAGGCCTCTGCAAATTCGTCGGTAAAAATATCCGCCAGCGCAAAACGCAGGGCTTTTGCCCGCTCAGGGCCGTAGGTTTTTTCAAAGCGGTCTGTGCTTTTCGCCATAGCAGATTTGCTTCATTCAATTTTTCTGCGCCAGTTGGCGTCAGGGTGACGCGTTTGCTTCGCCCGTCTTTGGCGTCCCTGGTTTGTACGAGATAGCCATCGCGCTCCAAAGGTTTCAGATTGTGCGCACGCGCCGAGCGGTCAAATACCATCGCATGGGTAAGTTCCGACATCGTCGGTGATACCGCACGCTGCACATGCACGAGGACCGGGCGCTGGGAAATAGTCAGCCCGCATGGAGCAAGAACGGCATCATATAGCTGGGTAACACGGCGGCTGGCCTTGCGTAACGCAGCACCATGGCAAACAAGCGGGTCTTTGGCACTTTGCTGAGTCAAATCCTGCCTCCATATGGTTTATTCATCATGCCGTTTCCAGTCGGTTCAACAGGTCTATGCTTCATTCTCAGACCATTCAGGGCTGAAGCCACCCAGTGTAGGGTGATACATCTCATCTCCTGAATGCTGGGTGAACTCGACATTCAGCCGGTCTTCTCGCAGGCCGAGGATTGCGATGCAATCAGCACACAGCGCCTTGGCGACTTCCATGCGGAGTTCTGGCGTGCGCCCTTTGCGGATGTCACACATCAGTACAGCAACGGCAACAGGCTCGCCACCGACCATTCTCCAGACACCTCCCTGGCCAAGTTCGCGGATGGCGATGCTGATGCGGCGTATATCAACCGACATGAGGCTGGCATAGGTGGTCGCCATCTGTCTGGTAAGGGCCTTTTTGAGGTCGGCAGGATAGCGGTGGTTGACGCCCAACTGCAAATATGGCATCGAGTATCTCCTGGTTTCGTGAGTAAAGGCCAAGGTAAGCTGTTGTTAAGGCCACCAGCAAAATACGGCAAGTCACAGGCCAGGCAGCATGGTGAATCATTGGCACAAGTATTTTTGAAAATACTTGCATATGCCAGCATTTGTAAAGAAAGCCTGAATGTACGTGCTCTCGTTGCTGTAGTGGAAAACTTGCCAACAGGAATACCGTCAAGAGACTCACACCTGATTGATAGTAGCGACACCACATTGAAAACAATCCTGGGAGCTGGATTAGACACAGGTAAAACAAGAATTTGAAACAAATTGAAAAATTTATCAAAAAAACAACGATTTTGTGATTTGGCAGCTTAAGCTTATTGCAAGTTAGATGTTGGTTTTATAAACTTGAGTTGGCAAAAAATAATGACCAAAATGAATGTTTATGCAGCGAAACCATGTTTTCCAGATGCAGATAATTCGGTTTGGCAATATTGCCTCATAAAAGAAATCAAAGCTCATATCCACATAGTGAGCTTGTTGCAAAAATCTTCCTCAAGTTCCTTTTCATCAATCAAATTCAAGAGCATCTCATGCACAAACAATTGAAGCAAATGCGCCGCCTGGCTAGTGCCGCCACCATGACAGGGCTTAGCCTGTTTTGCCATACTGCGCTGGCACAGGATGCCAAAGCCAAAGAAGCGCCACAGGCACCGCCACTGGCCAGCCAGATTGATGACAAGGATGTAGCGGCAGACCTGATCAAGCCTGCGGCAAATCTGCTGAGCGGCGAGCAGCGCAAGATGGTGGAAAGATCCGGTCGTGAAATCCGTTATTTCCTGCCGATACAAATGACATCGGGATTTATCTACAATCCCTCTACAGGCGAATATGACCAGGTGTCCTTGCGTTCGTATGGCCGTAATGTTTCTGGTGCACCTAATCTGCTGCGCCCCGACTTCGTTGCTCCTACGGTAGTCATGAAACCCGGACAGACTGTGCGCTTTGACCTCAGTAACCGCCTCGACAAGGAGCCGGGTTGTGAGCTGGTCGCAAAAGACAATGTCAATACACCACATTGCTACAACACGACCAATTTGCATTCGCATGGCTTGTGGATTTCACCATCGGGCAATAGTGACAATGTGCTGCTGGCGATCAAGCCCAAGGTCAATTTTGAATATGAATACAATGTACCGGCGGATCACCCTGCCGGCACTTTCTGGTATCACCCGCATGTGCATGGCTCAACTGCCATGCAAGTTGGTAGCGGCATGGCCGGCGCGCTGATCGTCAAGGGTGACAGGCAGCCTACTGTGCTGAGTAATGGTGATCTTGATACTCTGCTCAATCCTTTCAAACCGGCAGCGGGCAACTATGGTGAAGTGATGCTGATGCAGCAGATTCCCTATGCCTGCTTCATCAAGGGACCTGACCCCAAGAACCCGGGTAAAGAGATAGACGTGATACAGACCAATCCCGATGGAACCTGGCTGTGCAAGAAAGGCGACATTGGTGTAGTGCAGGATTTCAAAGCGCAATTCGCCCCCACTGCCTGGGGCAATTCCGGCCGTCACACGCTTATTAACGGCTTTGCACGGAATCCTGCCAAGCCTTTGGTGATGGAAGCAGGCAAACTGTATCGCTGGCGTTTGATAGACGCAGGCGTACGTGAATCCATCGTTTTGCGTATCCGCAAAATCAACGACGTCAGCAAGTTGACACCAACTGCCGCCACACCCGAGGCACTACAGGCTGAAGTAAAAAATGCCTGTAATGGCATCGATGTATTGCAGTTTGAAGTCGCAACTGATGGCCTGACCCGCCCCAGCGCTTTTGCCAAGGTGACCAATACCTTGCAACCGGGCTATCGCAGCGACATCCTGTTTAGCCTGCCAGAAAAAGGCGATTATTGCGTCTATAGCGATTCAGGCGCGCCTGACTTTATCTCAGCTTTGCCGAACAATGCGAAGGTGATCACGGTGATCCATGCAGTCGGCAATAAGACCAGCGGTGATCAAACGCAATTCGTCACCAAAGAACTGGTACGTGCAGCCGGCCTGTTGTCGAAAAGTGTGCGCGATACCATCATCAGGGATTTGAAAGATGGCCTGAAACTGACCAAATTTGTACCGCATAAAGCGATACCCGAATCCGAGCTTACCGACCCGCAAAAGCCGGTTGACCTGGTACTGGGCATAGATCAGCGCGGCGGCAAAATTGCGTTTGACGTCAACGGTGCACCCTATGTACCGTCTGAAGTCCATCAGACTCTGATCTTGGGCCAGGTACAGGAATGGCATATCAAGTCTTACAACCCAACTGACACAGGTGAAGCACCGATACAGCATCCTTTTCACATCCACGTGAATCCCTACCAGATTATCAGCATCACCGATAAGAACGGTGTTGATGTCAGCGCACTGACAGATACGACAGCAAAAACAATCGGGCAATACGCCGGTATGCAGGGAGTCTGGAAAGACACCATCATGGCGACACCAGGCTACACCGTCAAAACCCGCACCCGCTATCAGCGTTATATCGGCGAATATGTCTTGCATTGCCATATCCTCGATCATGAAGACCAGGGCATGATGCAAAACGTCAAAGTCGTGCTGCCGGATGGTAATGGCGGTGCATCCACAGGTGGGCATGGGGCGCATCACTAACATGCTGTAATATTGCACATCTTGCACTCTCAAAATGTCTGCCTGTACGGCAGCCATTTTGCTGTCTGGAGCATTCAGCGCATCATTGGTCTGCAGCATAGTGATGATGCGGGGGAGTTATCGCATTTATCCGTGCAGATACCTTTCCCGCGCGAACCAGCAAGTAACTTGCAATAGCACAGCCCTGTTTTAAATTTGTTGAGGTTTAAGAGATATTTATCGAGGAAAACATGCCAACACCTTCGCCTAGTTTAATGCCGATCACAGCAGGTATTTTTGCTGCATTTGTATGCTGCGCTTTTCCTGCCATTGCTCAGGATGCCGCCGTTTGTGAAGTCAAAGTGTCTGGTACAGAAAACAGCGTTGAAATCAAGCGTTCCAGTGACCCGTTTGCTTTGAATACCCGCGACCTCGAGGGTGGCTTTCGTTTCAGTGCACAGGTATATCAGGATCCAAAAACCGGTCAAAGCAAGTTAAAGACCTTTACCTATCACCAGTCGAAGAATCGCTACGTGTTGGTCCATGCCAGCGAATCCAGCATCGACGCTGCCAGTTGCCAGACGTCGAAAAATGCTTTTGGCTTGCAGCGTGTGTATTCTCATAAATTCGAACGTGAACTCAGCTTTAGCTGTAAAGCGGTATGCGCAACAGGATCATCCCAATGAACATTTTATCCTTCAAACTAAAGCAGCTTTCTTTGGGCCTTCTCTGTATGGCAAGCCTGTGTGGCAATGTGTATGCGCAAAAGCAGGACGTACGCATGCTGTTTGTCGGCGATCTCATGCTCGATGAATTGCCAGGCAAGGTGATACAGCAGGGCAAAGACCCGTTTGCAGCTTTTCAGCAGCAATTCAAGCAGGCTGACCTCAGTTTTGGCAACTTGGAATGCGTAGTCGGATCAAGTGGAAAAAAAGAAGACAAGCCATTTACCTTTTTAGCCCATCCAAGGGTGTTAAAAACCGTCAAGTCACATTTTTCAGCCGTATCTTTAGCGAATAATCATACCGGTGATTATGGTCCAGATACCTTTGCTACGATGCTGGGCCTATTAGAAAAAGAAAAGATTCCTTACTTTGGTGGAGGCCGTGATTTGCGTTCAGCGCATGCGCCTTATCTGGTCGAAAAGAATGGTCATAAAATTGCCATATTAGGCTATGACAATTTCTTTCCCCGCAGCTTTGAAGCCCTGGAAGACAGACCCGGCGTTGCATGGGCCGATGCTGATCAGGTGGTATTTGATATCCGCAATGCGAAAGAAAAGCTAGGCGCTGATATTGTCATCACCTATCCACACTGGGGCTGGGAACATGAGCCGGATGCATCCAGGCACCAGGAAGAACTGGCCCGTATCATGATTGATGCAGGCGCCGATGCTGTAGTCGGCGGTCACCCACATGTGACGCAAAACATAGATACCTACAAAGGCAAACCTATTTTCTACAGCCTGGGCAATTTCGTCTTCAACGGCTTTCATACCGAAGCCTCACAAACCGGCTGGGCATTGGAGTTGAACTTTTCTGCAGACAATAAAATCGCCTGGAAGATTCATGTCGCGAAACTGGACAAAAACGGTATTCCGGTCTATGCGGGTGTGTTGCCTCAGAAGGAGATTGATAAGATTCTGAAATGAATTGATTCGTTTCATCAATAACATGGCGACATGTTTTTGGAGGCGCGATCGGATAGCTCTCGTTCCATCGGGTCAATGACCGTTCAAGTCCTTAGGTGACTGAATAGGCCATGTTGCAAGATTTCCCTTGTCGGGTTCCATTGGCGCAAGCAAAGTAATTTCAACAGTGAATTGTCTTGCGCCATATCCGCATCACCGATGTCCAAACTCAATGCCTTGGCCGACTTGGTACGGTCAAGTAAATGCGTCAGAGCGGTTTTTGATGAAACCTGAATCTTGATCCAGATTAACTCCATAGACGAATAAGGATAGGAAATCCGATATTTATATGTACTAATTTTGAAGCCGCATCTGGACTGATTATCATCATAGGCTCAATTTCTGCTCTCCTTGCCACTTGGGGAAAATTGTCATTTCCATTAATTTACCAGACTCAACGTCAATTAATACTACTGAAAATCAATGAAAATTATCGGCAATAAATCCATCTTCGGTGAGGCACTCACTTGCTTTCACGCATTTATATCGCTGGTGCCTAGTGATAGCGGAATGTTTCGTGGGACTACATCCTAGTGCCAGTTGGTTTGCTTAGTCGCATCTGGCATTACGGTTTGAAGGCCTGAAACTATTTAAGCGCTTTCCTGGAGCTGACGTCTGCCCGTATCTTGCGAATTTGCAGGGCTGTCAGTTTCTTTTCAAGCAGGTCTATATTTTTTTGCACATCGTCGTTACCGCCAGCCCTGGCCATCAAATGCCAGAAATAAGCAAGTTCTTGATCTTGCTCCACACCACGGCCATTGGCATACATCAGTCCCAAACTGTTTTGCGCCCTTGGCTCACCTTGCTCTGCCGATTTACGAAACCAGCACACCGCTTGTTTTTCATCTCTGGGCAAACCAAGACCATTCGCGTACATCAGGCCCAGGTTTGATTGCGCCTGAGCGTGCCCTTGCTCGGCGGCTTTACGATACCAGCCCGCAGCTTGAGTTTCATCCTTGGGCACCGTTGTTCCAAGAAAGTACATCACAGCTAGGTTGAACTGCCCATTGACATTACCCTGCCGTGCGGCCAGTTCATAACAGTGAAAAGCCTGTTGTTTATCTTTGGTGATACCTTTGCCATTGCTGTACATGGTCGCCAAAAAGTCTTGTTCAATTGGATTGCCTTGCTTCGCTGCTTTACGATACCAGTGCACCGCCTGCTGCTCATCTCTGGGCAAGCCATGACCATGTTCATACATGTTAGCAATGCTCAGTTGTGCTCTATCATTAGCTTGCTCTGCCGCCTTGCGATGCCAACTGGCCGCCTGCTGCAAGTCTTTGGGCACACCTTTTCCATTAGAGTAGAATATGGTAGCAATGCGTTCCAGAGCAAGCTCAAGGAATATGGCATGATTTGCTCGATGAGCCGCAAAGGAAATTGTTGGGATAATGCACCCACCGAGAGTTGGTTCAATAGCTTCAAGAATGAACGCTATCATGGGATTCGTTACGCAACCCATTGCGCAATGAAGGCAGCAAGCTTTGAATATATTGAAGTGTTTTATAATCGAACCCGCCAACACTCAACATTAGGTTACCGCTCGCCGGCGCAATTTCTGGGAGACTGGATGAAGAATCAAAATCAAGTGAATCTGGCCGGATGAAGTTCACCTATTGGTGAACTAATTACCTAGGGAAGCTCATATTATTTTCAATTACACCTTCCATTCGCTCGTTGCTTAGCGGCGCGTATTTTGGTGAATGTTCTTAAGGTGGCGATTGACTTTGAAATGCGTCAATGCGTTGAAATCAAAATTTTCCTTCTCGCTCGCTTTGTAGGCAAAGCCCATGATGGTAAAAACCTTGACACCACTTTTCGCCTTTACACGAATTCTCGTCGATTCTATGAAAATATTCTCCTGATTTTCTATCGATCCAAATATTATGTATAAAGCTTGTCTTGGGGGTTGACAGTACTATAGTGTTCTCATCGATTGACACAATTTCTTGTTCAGCAGGCGGCCGGGATGGCCATAATTTTGTATATTTTCCATTTGAAGTGTCAATCTGAATGGAGACTTTGCCGACATCGTCCAGCTTGCAAATAAGGTCAATATTTTCTGAGTGCGCTTCTGCAATAATAAACAGACATAAAAAAACACTTGTCGCCGTTACGACACTCCCCAAAAAACTTTTTTTCTTCAACATAAAACTTCCTTTTGCAAAATTCAAAATAAAAGACTTAAGGTACCTCTGATTAAGTCCAAAATCGTAATATTAATTCTGGAAAAATCAATGACTTACGAATGGCAAACCGGACTTGATCAAAGGTTCCTTAATGTGAAATTGCATTGACCTCAATAGAATTGCTCACACGAGCTACATAACTTCATCACATCTTGACGAAAGTACCTAAAGAAACAGCCCAGCTCGTCTAGGCGATTAACTGCCCTACACCAAGCTCAGGCTACGACAGGCACTTCGAAGCTTGCTATTTTTAGATGATTTAATATTAGCAATGTCCGTGCCAGTATTTAAAGTAGGCCGGGTTGGAATTCGCCCTTGAGCAGATTGAAGATCTAACTTTAATTAAGGCTATTGTATGCATTATTTACATGTTAATTTGCATGTTAAATAGTGTTTTTACATGCAGTCGCGTAGGTGCGAATAAGGATATTTCGCAATAAGAGCGTTGAACAAGTAGAGATGTCGGTTATTTTAGAAAATTAGAACGCAAGACTGTAAAATTGCTCAGCAGGGGACGCAACATTTCCTTTGGGATAATTGAGCTGGCCCTTTTTGTTCATATGTATGGTTTAGATGCAGGCGATGAGTTTGGGGTATTGTCAACTTACGGAGACTGGAAAATTTTGTTAGTTAGCGGGATAAAAAAATCCCCACTTTACCGCGACTTCCGCTACTCGACAGAAATCATCAGTCATGTTGTCTGGCTCTACTTACGGTTCGCGCTGAGTTTTCGCGACATAGAAGAACTGATGGCAAGCCGTGGCATCATCGTCACGTACGAGACGATTCGCCAATGGACGTTGAAGTTCGGACAAGGCTATGCCAATGAACTTCGTCGGCGTCAACCTGAGCGCAGGAAAAATGGCATCTCGACGAGGTGGTGCTAACAATCTAGGGCAAGTACCATTCCCTCTGGCGTGCAGTCGCTCAGAACGGTCATGTGCTCGATATTCTGATGCAGAGTCGGCGCAATCGACAAGCAGAAAAACGTTTTTTTCGCAAGCTGCTCAAGGGCTTGCGTAACGCACCGCGGGTGCTAATCACCGACAAGTTGAAGAGCTATGCTGCGGCGAAGACGCAAATCTTGCCGCGTGTATGGCATCGCCAACACAAAGGTCTCAATAACCGGGCTGAACTCTCGCATCAATCGACGCGGCAACGAGAACGACAAATGCGGCGCTTCAAGTCATGCGGCCATGCTCAACGTTTTTGTCGGCGCATGGCCCGATCAACAATGCTTTACGGTGTCAGCGGAACCACTTGACAGCGGAACAGTACCGACACGTCCGTAAACAGGCATTTTTTATATGGAATGAGGTCACCGACGTAGCAAAAAATGCCTAATCCGTGACACCGTGTTGCCCGGGCAGATGCAAGTTCGCCTGGAATTGTACAATTCGCCGCCCCGGTTCAGCAAGTTGACAATACCTGTTAAAGTACATAGTCGGTTAAGCATTTGACAATAATCTGTGAAGAGTGAAATTAGTCATACACCGCGAACCACAAGCTTCCAGCCAAGCCAGTTCGACTTGCCTTTCTGAAGAGTCAACAGAACAGTTGACTATCAATGACATGGCCCATCCAACGGCATTCGCGATACGGGGTCAAATAGGAAGTCTTTACAGATTTTTCGACAAAAAAACGCCATCACAAAGATGGCCTTTTTCATGGGCATAGTGGAAAGAAAATTTGTCCGCGAATTCTCAGCATATTTCGCCATTTCGCGTGACTGCGTCATTCAATTTACAAACAATGACTTGTCCGATCATACTGAGGCAGTTACACAACATAGAAAAATGGAGGTGTGGTGTTGATTTGCACTGAAGATTGACCCCATAAGCTTTTGGAAAGACTAGTTAAACTATTTGGCTAAACGGACTTGCTGAAGATTTGGTTAACAACGTTCCACCCGACTCTTGGGGAATCGCCTGCACATGCAATGCAGAATGTGGAAGGATTAAAAGCTTTTCAAATGCTTTTGGAAGCTTACGATGCAGTCACATTTGTTTGTCAAAAATTAATGGTGAGTAAGAAGATGAAATTTATTGAGTGATTATGCAAAAAAAGCCGTCCAATTTGAATTGGACGGCTTTGCGCAACTATTTTGATATTTAAAATACTTGCAGCTTATGGTGTTACCCACATTAATGAGATCAATGACCTTAGTTGAAATTAACCGCAAGCCCCAACATAGCCACAAGAAACACAACGGCTGCAGCCGTCTATTTTTTGCAAGGCATGTGCGCCGCAATCCGGGCATTTTTTGCCGGTGGGGATATAGCTGATAGGCGCAGCATTTTCACCTTCATAGGCCAGGTCATCCATGCCGTAGTGATGGCTTCTTTGTTTGAATTTTTCTGCCAGCACGGTGATAGGGATCTGGTTACCGGCCGCGTCGAGGAAGCCGCGTTTCATCAGTATGCGTTGCAGCGAGTAGCCTATGGCGGCGACTTCGGATTCATGGAACAGCGGTGCCTGTGAGCCATCGTCCTTGGTGATCATGCCGCAGCGTACTGTACCCTTGTCCCACACCACTTCACGCATGTCTGCCAGTGCCTTGGCGATGGAACCACCTGAGCGGGCCGCCATCGACAGCAGGCGCATGCTGGCTGATATCCATTGCTGGCCATCATTCTTTTGGCCCGCAGGCATGAAGAATTCAAACGGGCGCTCGATAGTCACGCGCTCGCCACCGACCATGCCGTCTATGTGGATGAAGCTGACTGTCAGATAGACCGTCTTTTTGCCTTCATACGTCATGTACTGCACTTTGGAAGTCACAGATTCGAGGTCGCCAAATGGGCGGCCATCGAATTGCTTGCGCAGCAGGTCATCGTCAGGTATCTGTTTGACTTCTGGTGCTGGCTCAGCAGAGACAGACAGGACGCTGCCAAGGATGCTATTCGGGCGATAGGTTGCCAGGCCTTTGAGGCCAGCGCGCCAGGCATCCATGTAGAGGTTCTGAAAATCTTCGTAAGGATAATCTGCCGGAACGTTGACAGTTTTGGAAATCGCAGAATCAATGTAAGGCTGCACGACCTGCAACATCTTCATGTGGTCGCTGGCTGACATATTGAGGGCTGTGACAAACTGTTTTGGCAGCTTGCTGTCGTCAGATACGTCATTGCCCTGATGGCGGTACAGGCGCCATGCGTGGTCAGCCACTTCATAGACTTTAGCATCGCCAACTGCCATGCGTTTCTTGCGGTTATACACCCAGGAAAAAGCCGGTTCTATACCGTTCGATGCGTTGTCGGCAAAGGCCAGGGTGATGGTGCCGGTAGGGGCGATGGACAGCAAATGGGAATTGCGCAAACCGTGTTTGGAAATCGCATTGCGTACATTTTTTGGCAGGCGTTTGGCGAAAGCACCGGACAGATATTTTGTGCTGTCGAACAATGGAAACTGGCCTTTTTCTTTCGCCAGTTCTGCTGATGCCAGATAAGCAGCATCGCGCATGACTTCAGATACTTTTTGCGCGAAAGCGCGACCAGCGTCGGAATCATAACGCTGGCCCAGCATAACCAGACTGCTGCCCAGACCCAGGAAGCCCAGACCGACGCGGCGCTTGGACATGGCTTCTGCTTTTTGCTGAGGCAAAGGCCAGGCAGTGGCATCGAGCACATTGTCGAGCATGCGTGTCGCCACAGTCACCACTGCTTCAAACGCAGTAAAATCAAACTCGGCAGCATCAGTGAATGCACCCTTGATGAAGCGGGTCAGGTTGATAGAACCCAGGCAACAGCAACCGTAGTCAGGTAGCGGTTGCTCTGCACATGGATTGGTGGCTTCGATTTTTTCGCAATAGTAAAGATTATTCTCTGCATTCATGCGCGACAAAAACAGGATGCCCGGTTCTGCATGGTCGTAGGTTGATTTCATGACCTCATCCCACAAGTCACGCGCGCGCACCGTTTGATATACCCACAGGCCATCTTCACGCTGATAAGCGCCGGCTTCTTTTTTGTCTTCTCCAGGTTCAGCTTTGTGGACCAGACAGTAATCCGTGTCTTTGGCCACTGCTTCCATGAACTCATCGGTAACGCCGATGGAGATATTGAAATTCGTCAACCCCCCTTGATCCTTGGAGCGTATGAATTCCAGGATATCAGGATGGTCACCACGCAAAACGCCCATCTGCGCACCACGACGGGCACCGGCAGATTCAACGGTCGAGCAGGAGGCATTGAAGACCTGCATGAATGACACGGGGCCAGAAGCGCGCGAACGCGTGCCGCGCACCAGTGCATCCTTGGGGCGTATGGTCGAGAAGTCATAGCCTACACCACCACCGCGACGCATGGTTTCTGCTGCATCGGCCAGGGCAGTATAAATGCCGGGCTTGCCATCGGTGGCGCTG
This sequence comes from Undibacterium sp. TC9W, assembly GCF_049339865.1. NCBI lineage: Bacteria > Pseudomonadati > Pseudomonadota > Betaproteobacteria > Burkholderiales > Oxalobacteraceae > Undibacterium > Undibacterium sp. TC9W. Next base: position 203,076 of record NZ_JBMPPJ010000004.1, read on the forward strand.
GAAACAGAATCACCTACCGGTTGTACGAAGCAGTTGATGAGGGTGGCGTGCAAGTCCATGCCAGCGGCAGAATTGATACGGCCTGCTGGGACGAAACCATTCTTTTGTGCCCACAAGAATTTTTCTTCGTAGTACGCCTGAAAGTCTGGCTGCTCTACACTGGCGAGTGCTTTGGCAACGCGAGCCTGCACATCATGGATGGTGACTTCATCGCCTTTTGCATATTTTTCGAGCAAGACATCAAGGGAGATTTCTTGAGGAGACATTTCTGTCAATCCTAAAATTTTTTCGTTTGCGTTCATATGAATAATTTTTCTTTGTTACTTTGTTGCAGAGATGAATCCTAAACCTTGCCTGTTAAAGAAAACAGACAGGGTGCCAGGTTGATTTTCCTGGGTATTAGATGGGAAGCAGGATGGTGTAGTCCTTATTGAAAGAAGTATTGCGAAGTATTGCCCTATTGAATTTAAGGCATCGCAATGTTAACCATCCTGATGTCTGATGGCTCCCATTATAAACCCCGCCGCGACAATTTTTCTTGAGCTGAATCTAGATAAGGGCAATCTTGTCAGCAAGGCATAACAAAATTGCCAAGCCAGAATTTCGCAAAGAAATGCGCCACGTTCGCGCCTGGTGAAAACTGCCTGAACGATGCACGATTTTTGGATAAAAATGCAGGGAGTTGGGCCGGACTTTATCTTTCCGGCAATCATGTCTGTATGGCATGAGCAGATTTGTAGCGATAAAAAAATTCCTCATCCGGCTTGCCAGCCATATATGTATTTTTGCTACTTGAATGTTTAGTTTTTTGTTTCCACTTGCGTCCAGACAGGGCTCTGATGTCAGTAAGTCTAGCCAAACTTGCCGCTTTTTAGCGAATTCCCTACAAACTGTGAAAAACTCTGCGAATCTCAGGGCTAACAGTGATTTCTTAATGACTGTATAACATATACTTGAACAAAATTTGATCCAAGAAATTCAATAAAAACAGAGGGCACATAATGAGGCAGGGCAGTTTGGCTAGGCGATATACTTTTCCTCAGTTCCTGTTCGCCTGCACTAGCTTGCTGTGCCTGGTTTTCCTTTTGTTTTGCCAGCCTGCCCATGCTGTCAGTCTGCAGAGCCTGCGTTTTGAGCAGGTTGGGCGTGACCAGGGTTTCCAGCATGAATCCGTGCAATCCATGCTGCAAGACCGCCAGGGCTATATGTGGTTTGGCACCCAGGGGGGGCTGCATCGCTATGACGGTGCCAAGGTGGTATTTTTCCGCCATGACCCTAGCCGTACAGACAGCCTCACCGATAACTGGGTCTGGGCACTGCATCAGGATGACAAGGGCAGGATATGGGTGGGCACCCGCAATGGCGGCCTGCACCGTTATGACATGGCAACCGAGACCATGGTCAGGTATAAGCGCAACCTTGCCGATATCCGCAGCTCTGGCGGCAACCAGATACAGGCCATCATCAGTGACAGCAGCTCAGGCCTGTGGCTGGCAACAGGTGATGGCCTCGCGCATTTTGACCCGGATACTGCCCGTTTCCAGATTCTGCGTCATGACGACAAGGATGCCACCAGCATCGCCAGTGACCAGGTCAGTGCACTGAACCTGGATAAGGATGGCAACCTGTGGGCAGGCAGCAATGCTGGTCTCAGTGTCATGTACCGGGGCAAGACCGCCTTCGAGAATTTTCGCCTGGACAGCGATGCCAGACCAGACCCGCGCCACAATAATGTACAGGCCCTGCTCAGCGATAAACAGGGTAACCTGTGGATAGCCACCTCGGCAGGGCTGGAGCTGTGGTCCCGTGACCATCAGCAAAAACGCCGCTTTGGGCAGGCTGAAGGTCTTGATCCTGGCCCTGTCACTTCTTTGCTGGAAGACCGAGATGGCGTGATCTGGGCAGGCACCGATGATGGCCTCAAACGCTGGAGCACTGCTGACAACAAATTCTCGTCGTACCGCCATCATGCGAGTGACAGGCACAGTCTGGCTGACAACCGCGTCACGCGGCTGTTGCAAGACCGTACCGGCACTTTGTGGGTAGGCACCTGGCTTGGTGGTGCCAGCCGCACCAATCTTGCCAGTGGTGGGTTCGAGCGCCTGCTGCATTTGCCGGGTGAAGCCAAGACCCTCAGCAATAATACAGTCTCAGCCATCACCAGCAAGGACGGCGTGGTCTGGATAGGTACCGGCGATGGCCTGAACCGTCTCGACAAGGCCAGCGGTCAGGTGCGCGCCTATTATCACCTCGACAGCGTGCCAAACAGTCTCAGTAATAGCAAGATCAGGGCTTTGAAGCTGGCACCTGAGGGCAAGCTCTGGGTCGGCACCCAGGATGGCCTGAACCTGTTCGACACCGTGACCGCGCGTGCGCAGCATTTCCAGAATGACCCCAAGCAGGCAGACAGCATCAGTTCCAGCATCGTGCATTCACTGGCCTATGACAGGGCGGGCAATCTGTGGGTGGGCAGCGATGATGGCCTGAACCTCATGCAGGGCGGCAAGTTCAAGCGCTATATGCACAATCCCAGGGACAGCGACAGCCTCGCCCATGGCCGGGTAGTGTCCATCCTGTTTGACCGTCGCGACCAGTTCTGGGTGGGCAGCTTTGGCGGCCTCGACAGGCTGGACCGCAGCACAGGCCGCTTTGAACACCATGCCCACGATCCCGATAACCCGGATAGCCTTAGCCATAGCCGCGTATATGCCGTGTATGAAGACAAGGCCGGGGTGATCTGGGTAGGCACGGCCAGTGGCCTGAACCAGATGGTGCAGGGCGCTGATGGCAAGATCAGTTTTATTCGTTACGGTGGTGCATTGGGGAATGATGCGACCGCCGGTTTTGCTGAAGATGAAGCTGGCAATCTGTGGATCAGCACCGATGGCGGTTTGTACAAACTCGGACCGGACAGGAATACCATCAAAAAATATTCCGCCGATGATGGCCTCATCGATGGCACATTCACGGTAGGGGCCAGCCACCGCGATGCTGACGGTGCATTGTATTTTGGTGGCTTCCAGGGCATGGCCTGGTTTTATCCTAAAGCCATACGCGATAACACTGCCAAACCTGTCACAACAATTACTGATTTTTTGATTTTCAACCAGTCCGTACGTGGCGGCAAATTGCCTGCAGGAGTGAAGATGGGCGGCAATATTTCTGATGCCAGATCCATCACCCTATCTTACAAGCACAGTGTCGTATCGATAGAGTTTGCCGCGCTGAATTATTCCGACCCTCTGCATTATCGCTATGCCTACAAGCTCGATGGCTTTGACCAGGACTGGGTACAGATAGACGGTGCCCACCGTGCTGCCAACTATACCAATCTGGGCGCAGGCGAATATGTGTTCAGGACGCGTGCCGCCACCAAGGATGGCGAGTGGAGCGAAGAAGGGGCCAGCCTGCTCATCACCATCACGCCACCATTCTGGATGGAGTGGTGGTTCAGGATCATTGTCAGCCTTATCCTGCTGGGACTGATTTTCCTGGTCTATCGCTGGCGTGTCAGCCGTTTCTCTTACCAGCAAAGCCAGCTCGAAGAACTGGTCAGGCAGAGAACTGCCGAGGCGGACCGTGAACGCAAGCGCCTGACCGATCTCACCGATGTCTTGCCACTCTCGGTTTATCAATACCGTGAGAGGCCGGATGGGCAAAGAGAGTATGCCTATGTCAGCGAGAATGTGAAAAACGTCATGGGTGTGCCAGCAGCAGACTTGCTGGCCGACAAGGACGCCCGCTGGCGCACTACGCTGGCAGAAGACCGTGAAATTGCCGAGGCCAGCCTGAACCGGGCCGTTGATAACCGTACCTCCAGCAATTTCCACCAGCGCGTCCTGGTCGATGGCAAGGTGCGCTGGCTACGCTCGCAAACCGTGAATCCCAAACGCGTCAATGGTGACTGGATATGGAACGGTTTCTGGATAGATGAAACCGAGACCTATCTGCAAAAAGATGAATTGCGCGAAGCCAAGGAGCAGGCCGAGCAGGCTACCATTGCCAAGTCCTATTTCCTGGCGAATATGAGCCATGAAATACGCACACCGATGAATGCCATCATCGGTCTCTCGCACCTGGCCAAGAAAACCCGCCTGAGCATCAAGCAGCGCGACTATATCGACAAAATCCACAGCGCTGGTACTTCGCTGCTCGGCGTGGTGAATGACATCCTGGATTTTTCCAAGATAGAAGCAGGCAAGCTCGATATAGAATCTGCCGAATTTGTACTGGCCGATGTCATCGACGATGTTGCCACCATCGTTGCCCACAAGGTCGCAGAAAAAGACATAGAACTGGTATTTGATATCGATACCCATGTACCGCACAGCATGCGCGGCGACCCCTTGCGCCTGGGCCAGATCATTACCAACCTGGTCAATAATGCCATCAAGTTTACCGATCAGGGTTCTGTCATTATCCTGGTCAAGCAGGTGCAGGCAGAAGTCGACAAGGTGCAACTGCAATTCAGCGTGCAGGATACCGGCGTCGGCATGACAGAAGAGCAGCAGGACAACCTGTTCCAGGCCTTTACCCAGGCCGACAGTTCCACTACCCGCAAATATGGTGGCACCGGGCTGGGCCTGACTATCTCCAGGCACCTGGTTGAACTCATGGGTGGCACGATCTGGGTTGAAAGCCAGGTAGGCAAGGGCAGCAATTTTCATTTCACTTCCTGGTTCGCGTTTGCTACCCCGGCTCCGCAAATCGTCTTGCCTGAACAGGTACAAAGCCTGAAACTGCTGGTCGTGGATGACCATGACGTTGCCCGCATGCATTTGCAAAAGCTGGGCCAGCAACTTGGCCTGATAGTGAACGCCGCCAACAGCGGCAAGCTGGCCCTGCACATGCTGAGCGAAGCCAGGGTACATGCTCAGCCATATGATCTGCTGTTGCTTGATGCCCACATGCCAGACATGGATGGTGCTGCCACCATGAATGCCATCGCCGCCAGCATGGGCAAGGAAGCACCCCAGGTCATCATGCTGACCACCATGAGTTTTGATGAAACCACCATGCAGGCCAGGATTTATGCACCGCTCGCCTATCTGTCCAAGCCCACAGGCATGGCCGGTTTGCTGGAGGTCTTGCTGCGTATCAGTGCCACATCGCGTGAGGCGCCTGCCAGCACTGCAGTTGAGACACATAGCGACTGCCGCTTTGAAGGCATGCGCATCCTGCTGGTCGAAGACAATCATATCAACCAGCAAATTGCTGCTGAGCTGATGACTGAGGCAGGCATGATCGTCGATGTGGCCGACAATGGCCGTATTGCCATCGACAAGCTGAACCAGGGCAACCCGTATGACATCGTGCTGATGGACTTGCAAATGCCGGAGATGGATGGCTATGCCGCCACTACCGTCATCCGCTCTTACCCCGAATGGCTGGACTTGCCCATCATCGCCATGACCGCGCACGCCATGAATGAAGAGCGGCAACGCTGCCTTGATACCGGCATGAATGACCATATCGCCAAGCCGATAGACCCTGACAGTTTCTTTGCCACTCTTGCCCGCTGGTGTGGCCAGCGTATGCCAGGTTATCAGGCTGAAGACTCGGCATCAGCACCAGCAGTGACTGCAGCGGCTGTTGGTACCGCACCCGATACACCTGCCACACCAGCCACCAAGGCGGAGCCTGTCAAGCCAGAAGCCCCCGTGCACGATCTGACTATCCCTGGTGTCGATGTTGCCCCTGCCTTGCGCCGTTGTAGCCAGAATCTTGATCTTTACCTGCGCCTGCTGCAAATCTTTGTTGAGAGTGCTGCAAGTACGCCAGACAAGATCAGGCAGGCATTGGAGCGGGGTGACCGTGGCACGGCAGAGCGCGAAGCACATACCATGCGCGGTGCGGCTGGCAATATCGGTGCAAATGACCTGGCTGCAGTATCCACCGAACTGGAGCTGGCCATAGAGAATTCTGAAGAGAATGAGGCACTGCTACAAAAATTCAGTGCGGCCAGTGCAGAGCTTATCAATGCGCTCAAACAGGCTTTGCAAGATCAGGCGAGCAAAGCCGCGATGCAGGAGAAGGAGGCAGAGCAGACAGGTCGAGGCCGAAATACTACTGATGCAGCAGAAATCGCTGATTTGTTCACGACCTTGCGCCAGTATCTCGAAGACTCAGACAGTGAAGCACTGGATTATTTCAACACCCACCAGCTCAGCATGCACCAGGTATTGGGGGCGCAGGCTGATGAATTTGTGCGGGCCCTGCAGGCGTTTGACTTTGAGGCGGCTCTGCAGATACTCGATAATGTCAGCCCTGTCGGCAGTATCGCATCATAGATATTTTTCCAGCATCTGCATGGTACGTGCAGTTGCGCCCTGATGCTGCAAAAAGAACGTGTAGGCTGCCTCACCCATGCGCTGGCATTTTGGCTTGTCAGCCAGCAGGGCATGAGCCTGGCGGAACAGGCTCAGCGCACCATCGACACGGAAGGCCGCACCGCTGGCAATAGCCTGGTCAGTGATCTCGGAAAAATTGAAGGTATGCGTGCCTGTCAGTACAGGCTTGCCCATGGCACAGGCTTCAATCAGGTTATGGCCACCGAGTGGTACCAGGCTGCCACCGACAAAGGCGATATCGCAGGCCGCATAGTACATATACATCTCGCCCATGCTGTCACCGAGCACGACTTGTATGTCTTCACCTATGGGGGCAATTTCTTCATGGTTCAGGCTGGAGCGGCGCAGATATTTAATGCCATGTGATTCCAGCAGGCCGGCCACATGGTCAAAGCGTTGCGGGTGGCGTGGCGTGATGATCAGCAGCGGGTTGGTTTGCAGCAAAGGCACCTGCTCAACAAAGGCTTGCAGTATCAGTTCTTCTTCGCCATCGCGGGTGCTGGCGCACAAGATCACCTGGCGCTCGCCAAAGCTGCGGCGCAGGGCTGCACCGCGCTCACCCATCAATGGCGGCGGTGTCACGTCAAACTTCATGTTGCCAGTAACACCCGGTTGTTCTATGCCCAGCTCATGAAGACGCAGGGCATCGGGATTAGATTGTGCCGCCACACTGCTGATGGCACGTGCCGCAGGCAGTATCAGCGAAGCCAGACGCTGTGCCTTGCGCAAAGACTTTTCTGACAAACGGGCATTCACCAGCGTTACCGGGATGGACTTGGCCTCACACTGGGCAATCAGGTTGGGCCAGACTTCTGTCTCTATCAATATGCACAATTGCGGCGAAAAATGTCGCAAGAAGCGCACGATCATCCAGTTGATGTCATACGGCAAAAATGCCTGTTGCAGGCGCGGGCCGACATCGGCAAACAGCTTGCAGCCAGTTTCACGCCCGGTGGCAGTCATGTGTGTCAGCAGGATGCGGTGCTCAGGGCAGCGTGCCAGCAGGGCACGTATCAGCGGTTCAGCCGCACGTGTTTCACCGGCTGAGACAGCATGCACCCAGATCGTTGGCACGCTTGCAGAAGCTTGGTAAAAGCCCAGGCGTTCGGCGATATGCTGACGATAACCGGGCTCAAGGCGGCCACGCCACCAGAGGCGGAACAGGGCAAACGGCAGGGACAGGCCCCATACCAGGGAGTAAAGAAGACGCATGCTTTATGTCCGACGGAAATTCACCAATACAATACCACCACAGACCAGCACTGCACCCAGCGCAAAGCGCGGGCTAATGGGATCGTGCATAAGAATGACACCAGCGGCCACGCCGAACAAGGGTGTCAGGAAAGAAAACACAGAAAGGCGCGAAGCCAGATAACGCCGCATCAGCCAGAACCAGGTCAGGTAACTGGCAAAGGCAATCACCACCGTCTGAAAAACCAGGCTGACGATGCTGGTTATATCCCATTGCGTGGGCAGGCTTTCGCCACGCAGCGTGACAAATGCCAGCAGGATCGCTGCGCCCACCGCCAACTGGTAAAACAGCGTGGTCGTTGGTTCTGCCTCGGACAGGCTGGACTTGCGTATGGTAATCGTCGTCGCTGCCCACAACACCGCTGCCGCCACACCAAAGCTGTCACCGATGAGCATGTCAGCCACATCGCGCTGGCTGCTACTGAAGGCACCAGAGAAAGCGATGGCCACACCCGCAAATGCCGACAAGATACCCAGCCACTGTGTCGATTGCAAACGCTCAGCCGGGATCAACCAGTGCAGGCCCAGCACGGTAAAAATAGGGGCGGTATATAAGAACACCGACATATGTGAAGCCGTGGTGTATTTCAACCCCAGCGATATGCATAAAAATTCAACAGCGAACAAAACACCCGCCGTAATACCGGGCATGAGATGTTTGTCGCGCAAAGAAAATGGAAGCTTTTTGATAAGTATCAGCAGCAACACCAGCACCGCCGCCAGCCCGGACCGCAAACCCAGCTGCATAGTGGCACCGATAACAGGCGCCGCCAATTTAACCGCCACCTGCTGCAAACCCCAGCACAGGCACAGCACCAGCATGAGGGAAATGGCAAAACCATCAAGATTTTTACGATGAGCAGACATCAAGCTTGGGAGTGTGGGCGAAGAGGTGGGAATATACCTGAAAACGGTGTGCAGGGGTGTATGTCTTGCTGGAGCTTAATACATAGCAGAGGATGTGTGTTTTTTATCAACAAGGGTTGCAGTCTTTCCAAATTTTGTAATTATTTGTCTCTAATGCAAGTTCTTTGACCTTGCAGAGAGGGTAATTTGATACAGGCAAGACTCTAAAATCGTCGCTCCTGCGCAAGCAGGAGCCTGGTGGCGTTCGTCGCTAAACATGTTGCTTGAAAATTTAGCAAAGCTGAAAGGCACTTTGCACTTCTATAAAACCACCCCCATAAAATGATATCCTATGCCTCTTAAACAACATGCAAGGACATGTTGAGCCCTTCACCATCCTGGACATGAATAGATGAGCACAGATATTTTCTGGCAAGCACTGGCAAATGCACAGCCACAATTACAGCAAATGGAAATCCGCGATGTCATGGAAGCCATCAATGCATTGCTGGAACCCCATTTCCCCAAGCTGGCTGCTGAATTGCAAGGCAAGACTGAAGATGGCGTCTATGACCTGATCATCACGGCCCATGGCGCGACCGAACATTTCCAGGATGTTATGACGCTGACGCAGACAGCGCCCAAACTGACCATGTTCAGCAATGTAACGGCCTTCCGGGCGCGCACAGAAATGGGTGAGTTTGGCATGTCCATGGATAATTTCAGTCTCAGCCCTGCCGATGTGCTGGTCGGTCATTATGCCGACGCAGGCAGAGTGGGTTTGCAATTATGGTTTGCCAAACCCATACCGCAAGACATGGTCGATCATGCCAGGCACATGTCCTTCATCCTGCTGGACCATGCCATCGGTGAATATGATTTTGCCATCAAGATAGGCCCGGTAGAATTCATGGAAGACGAAGCTGGACAAGACACGGTCAGCCTGGTTGCCTTCCCGGCTGTGCTTGATCATTTTTGGCGCGATGAGCTTGGGCATACGGCCCTGTTCCCGACCGGTGAAAATGAATGGACAGGTTTTGAGCTCGTCAGCAATACCGACCCTGACGACAAATTGCTGGTACAACGCAATGAATCTGCCATGGCGCTGGTTGGCAGGGCCGACATGCTGTGGCGCGTGCAGGTTGATGTGACACTGGACAATAAAGATGATCTTGAAGCCGCCCGCGAGTTTGAAGACCAGCTTGAAACCCTGCTCGCGCAAACCCAGGAGGGCATCACCAGCCAGATCACCCTGCACGGCAATGTGCGCAGCATGAACTGGCATGTCAGCGATGTAGAAACCGCCCTGGCCAAGGCGCGCAAACTGGCACAAAACTTTGCCCAGCTGGAGTTTGATATTAGCAGCGAATTTGATCCGCAATGGCAAGATTATTTACGCTGGGTTTCTTAGATGCCGTTGCAAAATTAATCTGGCGTTGTTGCGCCTCCTTGCCGTACTAAAGTACTGTCTGCGTCGGCCGCGCCTAGCCATCTTAACTTTGCAACAGCCTCTAAGGTATTGCTGAAAATAAATCGCTTGTACATATAGTTTTAACAGCCTATTTTTAAGAACTGGAATCATCTTGACTACCGTAGCCATCACCCCACAAATTCAAGCCAGCAACCAAAGCCCCTTCGTCCTGTTCGGCGGCATGAACGTGCTGGAATCCAAAGACATGGCCTTGCGCGTTGCCGAAGAATACGTGCGCGTCACCAGCAAGCTGGGCATCCCCTATGTCTTCAAGGCCAGTTTCGACAAGGCCAACCGTTCTTCCATCCATTCTTACCGTGGCCCTGGCCTGGAAGAAGGCTTGAAGATATTTGAAGCCATCAAGGCAGAATTTGGTGTACCCCTGATTACCGACGTGCATGAGCCATGGCAAGCCGCGCAAGTGGCAGAAGTGGTGGATGTCCTGCAACTGCCCGCCTTCCTGGCACGCCAGACTGACCTCGTGGTCGCACTCGCCAAAACTGGCCGCGTCATCAACATCAAGAAGCCGCAATTTCTCAGCCCTTCACAAGTACAAAACATCGTCGAGAAATTCAGGGAAGCAGGCAATGACCAACTGATACTCTGCGATCGCGGCACCTGCTTTGGCTACGATAACCTGGTGGTCGATATGCTCGGCTTTGCTGTCATGAAAAAAGTCACCAACAACCTGCCTGTCATCTTCGACGTTACCCACGCCCTGCAACAACGCGAAGCTGGCGCAGCAGCCTCCGGTGGCCGTCGCGAACAAATCGTCGAACTGGCACGTGCTGGCATGGCAACTGGCCTGGCAGGCCTGTTCCTCGAAGCGCATCCTGATCCGGCGCAAGCGAAATGTGATGGCCCCAGCGCCTTGCCGCTGGATAAACTGGAACCTTTCCTGGCGCAATTGAAGTCGCTGGATGATTTGGTGAAGTCGTTTGCCAAGCTGGAGATTTGATCTCAAAGTCCATTTGAGGGCTTTGTTGGCCTTGCCTGGTCTTGATCTGATACTTTTAAAAAAATGCTCAACAATAAAATCTCTGCTTCCTGTTTCGTTTTACTGACACTGTTCAATGTACATTATGGAATAGCAAATGCTCAACCGCAGGCTGAATCAAAGGCGGACACGAACAATGAAAAGACTGGTCAGGTTCAGGGAACTGCTCCAGAAAAAGCTTCTTTACTTGATCGTTGCAGAACACCTGAATATTCGCGAGGCATAGCGCTCTCCGGGATAGATGGTAAAACGGTAGTTGACATCGTTATAAGTTCTACCGGACATGTGGTGATGGCTGAAGTAGCCCGTAGCAGCGGCTGGCGGATTTTGGATGAAGCTGTGTTGATGGCTCTGAGAGGGTGCAAGATTTATGAAAGCCCTGGCGAAGGAAAAAATCGTATCAGAGTAAGGTTTATGTGGAGCCTTGAAGACCAACCTGAAAAGAGACCAGAAGTGCTGGCCGACACCTGCATCAAATCCGAGTTTGTCAGTTTTGCAAAGGACGATGAGCCTGGACGTGGCATCGTCATAGGCGTTCGTCTGAACGTGGATGGTACTATAGATAAAACCAATCTTGAATGGCCAATTGACTCCAAATTAAACGAAGAGAGTATGAAGCTCGTCAACTCTTGCAAATTCACGCCAGGCATGAATAACAAAAGAAACCGCTCATCATATATTTCCTTGCGCCTTTTACCCCTGCGTTCAAATTAAATATCCGGCATCATTGGCGAGTGTATTTTCCGGTAAAGATGTTTAAAACAAACATGTTCGCAGACCTCGATCATTTTTACCGCTTCCCCACCAGAGCCGCCATAGAGGCACTGGTAATACGCTTCAATTTGCCCAATACAAAAAATATGCAGGATTGGGAATATGAAGTTGCTGATGCAAACAGGATAGATGAATTTCTTGTTGCCTATGATAGTGGCGAGTTGAGCGAAGACGAAAAATTCACGCTCATGGCTATGTTAGTGCAATCATCTTGCGACGCCATAGATAGAAAAGAGAATTTTCTGCGTAGCGAGAGCTGGAAGCAGTTTCTGGACTTGCTTGAGCGAGATATTGACATACATATTCATCTTGTCTGGTATTGGTCATGCACTGATACTGAGGATTTGAGCGACGCATGGTCGATTACCCCATTTATCCGGCCCATCCTTTTACGACATCAGGAAAAATTCTCTGCCATTTGTTCGCCTATTTGAGTTTAGCGTCAACCGCATGCGGTCCAGATGGATGTGAGAAGCTAAAGCTGGCTGCGGACGTCTGTTAAGCGGGCAATTACACATTTATTACCTGGTGCGGCAATCATCATCGCGTTACCTGGCAGTGTTGCGCACCTGCGCTTTGACTCGGACTCAGGAAGAGGGCAGTTTTCTTCAATACTTTGGCGCAGTATCCCGCCACCATTGACTCCTTTCCATTTTTCGATCGGAGTTAAGTATGAAAGAATCAAATTTGCCAACATTTCCAGCGGCATGGCAGCCACTGGTTGCGCAGGCGGCGAATGAACTTCGCCAATTGGCACTGGATGAAGAAGCCAAGGCGCGGTTTTGTTACGATCCAATCTTACGTCCCTATATGCAACGCGTGGCTAGGCGCTATGTCGCAGGCGAGACAATTCCAGATTTGCTGCGGCGCATAGAACAAATCAATGCAAGAGGCCATGCCGGGTCGGCTGAATACATGGGGGAGAGTTGCCGGGACGAAGGCAAGGCGATGGCAGAAACAGCCATATTCCTTGAATTGATTGCGGCTATCGATAGGCAGAGCTTGCGCTGTTCGATTTCCCTGGACCTGTCACACGTGGGATCAGTGATTGATGCCGAACTTGGGTTCCAAAATATGAAGCGTATCGCCACAGCCGCAGCAGCGGTGGGGCGTGAGGTCATGATTTCCATGGAGGGATCGGATCGTGCTGACAATATTTATGCCATCTATGGCCGCTTGCATACGGAGGCGGGCCTGAGCAATGTTGGCATTACCGTGCCCGCCAAGCTGCATCGCAGCGCGCAAGATCTTCCGGCGTTGATGGCGTATCCTGGGCGGATACGCCTGGTCAAGGGCGCATTTCTGGAGGCAGAAAATATTGCTTACAGCCGCAATAGCACTGAACTGGCAGCCAGCTATCGACGCTACGCAAAGGCCTTGCTCACGACCGGCCATCTATGTTCGATAGCGACCCATGATGGTCAAATTCAAGAGGAATTATCTGCCTTTATATCAAGCGAGCATGTACGTCGCGATAGCTATGAATTTGAATCCCTGATCGGTCTTGGCACTGATTTGCTTGATAGCTTGCAGAAGCAGGGTTTCCCGACACGGGAATATGCGGTGTTTGGCGAAGAGTATTTTCTTTACGTACTCAACCGTATTGCGGAGGAACCTGTGCGGCTATATCAGGCAGTGATCGACGTCATGGAAGCATCATCATAATTCGCTTATGAAGGTATGAGTCTATCCGCGACCCCGATACTGACCGGGTGTGGCTGCCAGATGTTGTTTAAAAGCGCGTTGAAAATGCGCCTGATCCGAGAACCCAATGTCGATGGCAATGTCGGCTATGGCATGGCCGCGTCTGAGCTGGGCGCGGCCCTGTTGAATACGGTGATTGATCAGATAGGCATGAGGCGTCATGCCGAATTGATGCTTGAAAGCGCGTATCAGATAGGCAGGCGACAATTCGGCAGCGGCGCAGATTTCTTCAAGTTTAAGGCTACGCTTGAAGTTTTCCTTGATGAATTCCGCCGCACGCATGAGCTTGACGTTGGCGTCCTTGCTGCTGGTGGATATCGGATCAAGCCGGTTTTGCAGCACCGAGAAAAAGTCGATCACAGCGCCATGCTTTTGCAATTGATCCACATGTTCATCCGCTAAAATCGCACATAGAGAGGTCAATTCCACAAACAGGGAATTGGTCGATATTGTCGAAAACGGTCTGAAATCAGCATTGGCACTAAAACCAAGTTCGTGCTGAAGCGCCGCCAACCATGCATGATCGACATACAACATGTGGTAAGACCAGGGCTCATCAACAACGGGATTGCAGGCATGCATCTCTTCAGGATTGATAATGACGACCGTCCCCGCACCTACCTGCTCTTTCATTTTGCCGTTCAGGTAGGTACTCTTTCCGCCAGTAACTGCGCCGATGGAAAAGCTCTCATGCGAGTGCTTCGCGTAGCCTATGCTGCGCGCTCCCTTGATAGACCGCATCTCGATAAATGGCAGCTTTTCGTCATGCCAGAAATTGGGTGAAGCGCTGTGGCTGGAAGGGGATGCCATGGTTCGCGGTATATTGACAGGCGGGGTTTTATTTTACCGTATCTGGCATTTTCCTGACGTCTTGGCGAATGCAAGAGAAGGGGGCTGTCGGGCTACCCCGGCCTGTGGCCTTAAATTGCTTACGAAGGTATTTGAAAAGCGAGTTCGTGAAGTACAACTCTGAAATTAATTTGCCGCATAGTATGCCATGAACGCCGCAGGATTCCAGCCAAAAGCACGCTGGAATGACGTTGCTCAGATTGGCGAATCATTGGACCATCTTGGACATTATTACTTGTTTGCTGATCCTAGCAATTTACTGATCGCTGCTCTGACTTCGTCAACAGTTGCAGACTCCCCATTATCCCCAAGATTAATAATCTTGTCTGACCAGTTGCCCTCAGTCTTCCAGCGCGGTGAAGCGCAATAGATTTCTATTGTGGGTGTTTCGTAAGCTGCGGCGATATGCGTCAGGCCGGTATCGACACCAATTGCCAAATGCGCCTTTTGCGCCAGCAGGGTTGCTGCCTGCATGGATAGTGCAGGCAAGACGCTGGCGTTAGGCATGACAGCAGCCATCGCTTCGGCCTCAGCTTTTTCAACTGCGCTGCCCCAAGGGAGCAGTATCGGCAATTCGTAGTTTTTTAATTCGGCGGCAATCGCTTGCCAGTTTTCACGCGGCCATTTCTTGGCTGCACCTGCAGTGCCATGAAAGAACACTGCATATGGTGTAGCTGGCAACCATGCATGCTGGTCAGCGGGTATCTCCGGTGCCTGCAAGCCAAAGCTGGCAGGTGTGTTGACGGTATAGCTGCCAGCAGCGGCAGCAACCAGACGGCCGCGCAGGACGGCATGAGTACGCTTATCTACCGGTACGCTGATGTCGTGGAAAATTCTGGAAATGCCTTCATAACCCGAACCTTCAGTGCCATTGGCGAGGCCGACTTTCTTGCCGCCTTTGACGGTTTTTGCCAGGCCCATGATGATGCCGGTTTTGAGCAAGCCCTGGGTATCAAGCACGAGGTCATATTGCTCTTGCCGTAATTGGCGAAAGAAATTTTTGATCTCCTGCAGTGTCGCTGCCTGTCCCAGACTCTTGCGCCAGCGGCGCAGGGCGAAGGGGAAGACCTGATCCACACCTGGATTGAGCCGCACCAGTTGCACATAGGCCTCTTCCACCACCCAGTCTATACGCGCCTGCGGAAACTGGCGACGCAAGTCATCCACGATGGGCATATTATGCAAAACATCGCCCAGCGACGAGACACGAACAAGAAGGATTTTCACTTGGATAGTAGATACGGGTGAAGACCTAACTGCTCACCACAGAGACACAGAGGAGCACAGAGAAAAACTAAAGATGTGAAGAGTTCTTACTAAACACTCTTATCTTAAAAGATTTTCTCCTGCCTTTCTCTGTGTCTCGGTGTCTCTGTGGTGATCTTTTCGGTCTTGGAAATTAATATGGCAAGACAGCATCTGGCTTCACAGCCAGCACAGCCTGCTTCATTGCGCCCTGTATGCGTGCCAGTGCTTCAGGGTTTTCGGCTTCGAAGCGCATGACAATCACCGGAGTAGTGTTGGATGAACGGGCCAGGCCGAAACCGTCGGGGTATTCCACGCGCAGGCCATCGATGGTGATGATTTCATCGGAACCAGGGAAGCTGGCATTCGCCTGCATGGCGGCGATGATCTTGAAGTTTTCGCCTTCAGCCAGTTGCAATTGCAGTTCTGGTGTCGAGGTGGATTGTGGCAAGTTGTTCAGCGTGGCTGTCATGTCAGCCACGCGGCTGACGAGCTCCAGCAGGCGAGCACCAGCATACAGCCCATCATCAAAACCATACCAGCGGTCTTTGAAGAAAATGTGGCCACTCATTTCGCCACCGAGAGGTGAGCCGGTTTCGCGCAACTTGGCCTTGACCAGGGAATGACCGGTTTTCCACATCAGCGGGACACCGCCACGGGCTTTTACCCAAGGGGCGATATGGCGTGTGCATTTGACGTCATATAAAATCTGCGCGCCGGGGTTGCGTGTCAATACGTCTTCGGCAAACAGCATGAGCTGGCGGTCTGGGTAGATGATCTGGCCATCCTTGGTAACGACACCGAGACGGTCGCCATCGCCATCAAATGCCAGGCCTATTTCTGCATCAGTGGTTTGCAGGCAGCGTATCAGGTCTTGCAGGTTTTCCGGGTGAGCTGGGTCAGGATGGTGGTTGGGGAAAGTGCCATCGACTTCACAAAACAGTTCGATGACTTCACAACCCATACCGCGATACAACTCTCCGGCAAATGCACCAGCCACGCCATTGCCGCAATCGACGGCAATTTTCAAAGGACGGGCAACTTTCACGTCACCAATGATGCGTTCAAGATAAGCCGCCTTGATGTCATGCGTGCGGTAGTTGCCGCTGCCTTGTTTGAAATCCTTGTTCAATATGGTTTGGTACAAGGCTTGTATGGCATCGCCATAAATTGCTTCACCAGCCAGTACCATTTTGAAACCATTGTAGTCAGGTGGATTGTGGCTGCCAGTGACCATGATGCCGGATGTCGCGCCCAGCACATTGGTGCCAAAATACACCATGGGGGTGACGACTACACCGAGGTCGATGACATCCACGCCAGTCGATTGCAAACCCTTGGCCAGTGCCGTGATAAGGTCGGGGCCGGACAAGCGGCCATCGCGGCCTATGACCACAGCTTTCTCGCCCTTGGCGATGGCGGCACTGCCAAAAGCCTGGCCTATCAGATGGGCAACTTCTGCATCCAGGGTTTTATCGATGATGCCGCGAATATCGTAGGCTTTGAATATGCTGGGGGAGAGTAGGGACATGATTATTTTTCTATAGTAAAAGAGTCAGTGGAGCAGCCCGGTAGCTGTCTGGTCTTTGGGGCCAGTTTGCTGGGCTTGCCAGATCAGGTCTTCAATACCGCATTGTGGCTCATATTCTGCCACTATTTGCAGCAACAGGGCACGGATTTGCTCATAATCAAAAGCGGAGCAGGCAGTATTTAATTCTTGCAACAAGGCATTCAGTTGATCCCATGGCAACTCGCTCTCCTGGGCACGCATGATCAGCGGGTGGGAGGTGCCTTCAACATTGTCGCCTATCAGCAATTCTTCATACAGTTTTTCACCGGGGCGCAGACCTACGTGCTGGATTTCTATGGTGCCGTCGGGCGTGGTTTCGCTTTTCACTTCGAGGCCACTCAGATGTACCATGCGGCGTGCGAGGTCAATGATACGTACCGGTTCGCCCATGTCGAGCACAAACACATCACCGCCTTCGCCCATGGCCCCGGCCTGCAAGACCAGTTGCGCGGCCTCGGGTATGGTCATGAAATAGCGGGTGATCTCGGGATGGGTCAAAGTGATGGGGCCACCTGCCATGATCTGTTTGCGGAACAAGGGGACGACCGAACCGGATGAACCCAGCACATTGCCAAAACGCACCATGCAAAAACGCGTGTGCTGCTGGCGGCGTGAACAGGCTTGTAAGATCAGTTCGGCCAGACGCTTGGTCGCACCCATGACATTGGTCGGGCGCACCGCTTTGTCAGTCGAGATCAGCACAAAATTCTTTACCTTTGCCGCCATTGCCGCTTGCGCTACGGACAGCGTACCAAACACATTATTGCGTATGCCTTCAGCCGGGTTATGTTCGACCAGTGGCACATGCTTATAGGCGGCAGCGTGGTACAGGGTTTCAACTTCACAGGTGGTGAATATGCGGTCAAGCTTGGCGCTGTCGAGTATGGAACCGAGAAACGGCAGTATCTCGACATCCAGCTTCAGTTGCTGTCGCAGGCCAGTCAGTTCCTGCTCTATCGCGTACAAGGCATATTCCGACATTTCCAGCAAGACCAGTTTGGCCGGGCGCTGGCGCAAGATCTGGCGGCATAGTTCAGAACCTATCGAGCCACCAGCCCCCGTCACCATGACACGCTTGCCGGTGATGCAGATGCTCAGCAGGCGGGCATCAGGTTCTACCTGGTCGCGGCCCAGCAAATCTTCTATCTCTACTTCGCGTATATCCTGCAAGCGCAGCTCGCCATTCACCAGGCTCTGTATTGATGGCGTGACCTTGATCTTCAGTTTTAGCGATTCGAGCTGGTCAAGTATCTGCTTTTGCCGGGTCTTGCTGATGCTGGGCATGGCCAGCAGGATTTCGCGTATATCGTGGCGCTCAGCCAGGTCCTTCAACAATTCAGGTGCAAATACCTTGACGCCGCCTATGGTGGAACCCTGTATGGATTTGTTGTCGTCGATGAAGGCGGTGCAAACATATTCACCGCCGGCACGCAGGGCAGTGGCCAGTTGCGCACCAGCCTTGCCCGCACCGTAGATGGCAATGCGGGTGGCGTTCTCGGCCATGTCGGCCTGCAACAGCCAGGCCCTGGCCAGGAAGCGGCTGGCACCCACGTACAGAATGGAACCCGCCCAGAAAAAACCAAACACGGCACGCGACAAAGGCGTGATATGCAACATCACCGCCACAAAGGCCATGAACAGCACCGACAGGGTGACGCCAAAGACCACTACGCTGATGATTTTCTGGTCGATGAAACGGATCACGGCACGGTACAAACCTATGCGTATGAATACCGGTATGGCGATCAGGGAAGAAGAAACGATGAGCCAGAAGTAATGATTGAACAGGCTGGCATTAAAGGTTTCATAACGCAGCCAGATCGCCAGGATAAACATCAGCGGCAGGCAGATGGCGTCAGCCAGGGCAGCTATCAACTGTTTTTGCAGGCGGGGCAGATTGAGTACGGATTGCATCATGATAGCCAGCCCTTATTAATGAGTTACACCATCACGACGCACCACCTTGTAGAAGGTCAGGAACAAGATGCGGATATCCAGCATGAAGGACTGATGCTGTAGATAATACGCATCGAGATCCACTTTGACAGGAATAGGTAACTCATCCCTGCCGTTGATCTGTGCCCAACCCGTCAGGCCAGGTGGGATAGTATGCACTTGCTTTTCAGTGCGCAGGGCAATCAAGTCATGCTGGTTGTACAAGGCAGGGCGCGGGCCGACAAAACTCATGTCACCACGCAGTATGCTCCACAACTGCGGCAATTCGTCGAGACTGGATTTGCGCAGAAAAGAGCCGATGGGCGTCAGGTATTGATCAGGATTGGCGAGCAAATGCGTGGCAACCGCCGGTGTGTCGATGAGCATGCTGCGGAACTTGGGCATCTTGAAAATGACATTATTGCGCCCGACCCTGTCAGACCAATACACAATAGGCCCACGAGAGGTCAGCCTGACGCAGATGGCAACGATGATCAAAGGTATCATCAAAAACAGGCTGGCTGTCAGAGCAAGGACGAGATCGAAAAGGCGCTTCAACATATTCTTCATTCAACGGGTATGGCTGCGGCTGTGGCCTGCAAGCCTTGTTCTACGGTATAGGGCGGTGACCAGGCCAGCAGCTTTCGGGTCTTGCTGATATCGACTTGCAAAGACTGGCACAAGCGGTCAGCCACATTTTTCTTGCCCAGCATGCTGGCTGCGAGTGTCAGCAAAACTGCAGGGAACGGTAATAGCCGCGACTTGACTTGCAAGGCCTGCGCGCACAGGCGCAATAATTCTGTCGTCGATAAATCCCTGCCATCGGATGCGAGGAAAACCTGATTGCGCGCCGCGTCGTTCAATCGGCAATGCAGAACAAGATCGACCAGATTGCCAAGATACACAAAGCTGCGCTGGTTGTGTATGCTGCCCAAGGGCAAAGGCAGGCCACGGCGCACCATGCGCAGCATGCTCAGGAAATTGGCTTTGACACCCGGCCCATACACCAGCGGCGGGCGTATGATGGTGACAGCCATACCCGTTGCCTGTGCCAGTTGCAGCAAAGCCTGCTCTGCCTCCATTTTGGATATGCCATAGGCATCTTGCGGCAAGGGCTGGTCATCAGCGGTATATGGATGACCTGGCAAGGTCGCTTCGCCATTCACCTTGACTGAACTCAAATAAATAAATTGCCTGACGCCCGCGGCTGCTGCCTGGCGTGCCAGTTGCAGGCTGGCATCGACATTCACTGCACGGAATTGCGCGAGAGGGTCGCTGGCTGTCTCTTGCATCACATGTACTCGCGCTGCGCTATGTACGACGATATCCACGCCTTGCAAATGGGCAGACCAGTCAGTGTCCGCCTTCATATCGCTGACAATGGGATTTCGCATATTTGCGGCCTGCCAGTCCAGGGGACGGCGGCTGGGGCAAATCAGGGTAACATCCTGAGCCAGGCAGGCACGGGCAAGAGCCTGGCCGACAAAGCCGCTGGCACCGGTCAACAAAATTTGCTGCTTCATACCTTATTTGGCAGCAGGCAAATTCGACCGCCTGTCATAGACAAAATAGCGGCGCGACAAAAATTTGAGGAAGCTGCGGAAAAACCAGCTCGCATGGCGTGATACCAGGTTGCGGTTCTTGTGGGCGGCAGTGTGGGTAGCATCGAGTTGCGGATAAAAACGTATGCCCTTGCCCAGTAATTGCTTGGAGCGGTAGCAGATATCTACATCTTCAAAATACATGAAGTAGCGGGTATCAAAACCTTGCAAGGCCTGGTAGTGCAGTGCATCAAAAGCCAGGAAGGCACCAGAAGCCCAATCGACATGGCAGGTTTCTGTCATTGTTTTCTTGTCGTAAGGCTCGGACAGGGAGCGTACCGCCACCATGCGCAACAGGGAAATCACATTCGGGAAGCGGCGTACATTCGCATCTACATACAGGTGCTGATCATCACGGTAGAGGTTGATGGTCGCTACCGGAAAAGCATCGCGCCGCATGTTCTCTACCAGGGTAAAGATCGTGTCAGCATTGATGGTGATGTCAGGATTCATGACGATAAAGCTGTCACCTTCGGCAAAACCTATACTGCTGCTGATCAGGTCAAACAGGTAATTATTGTTTTCACCAAAGCCGAGGCCAGGTTTATCGTCTATATAAGACACGCCATGTTGCAGGCAATAGGCTTTCAACTCCGGCGAAGGCTGATTATCCTTGATCCATACATGCATGCCTTCAGCGGCATCGCGCAGGCCACCCACGCCGCTTGCGATAAGCAGGTTTTCATGGCCGTGGCTGACGATTGCGACATGTATCATAAATTAGCTGCAGCTCTAAGTCTGATGACCAGTCTGCCGACTTTGTATCCAATACTTTAAAAATAATACGCCCAGTTTCCAGTCAGGGAAATTATGGATGGGCGGCGTGAACAATTTCCTTGTGTACCAGATTTTCTCATAGAAATCACAGTTTATAGGTGCCGGATTTGACCATGGCGGCTGTTTTTCTTGCGCATTCGCTGTTTCTGCCATACTGATGCGGCGTGCAACCTGTTCTATGCCGTGCGCTTGCCTGATTTCTTGCAGGATGACAGCCTGGTCTATGCCAGGGCGCTGCTGCTGTTGCTGCTTTTGTTCCAGATAATAATCCATATCATCCAGCAAGGTGTCCTGGCTGCCTGATTTGAGCTGGTCTGCCGGGGAATAGCCGTGCGCGCCTGTCAATATGCCAAAGCAGGGCAGGCCTTTGACTGCCATTTCCGGGAAGGCTGTGCCGCCGGTCAGCGGAAAACTATCGACATACACACTGGCATCGCGCATGCAGGCCAGATAATCCTGATATGCCATGCGTTTGTGGAAAATCGCCTGCTCGCCCATCTGCCGCGCAGGCTTCCACCACCACCAGTTGGTTTTCAGGTTGGGGCCTATCAACATCAGTTTGCGGCCTGTTCTGGCTTGTAGCTGCACTGCAAAATCAGGGAATGAATACGCTCCGCCCGGTTTATATTTGTAGGCTGATCCTGCGCTGGCGATATGGCCGGTGGCATTTTCCTGCCTTTCGGCAGTGGTATCCGGCAACTTGAGCGGGATACCGGCAAACACGCATTTCTCATGCGTGCCGCGCAGTTTGCTGAGTTCCCAGCCAAAATAACTGAGTTCCAGCACTACATCTGCGGTGCCGTGACCATAAGAAAATACATGGTCTGCATGGTTGTAAATATAAATGCGGGTGCCGCACAATTGCCTGGCTAATCCTGCCGCGATGACAGCATCGATGTCATAGGGATGGATATGCAGCACAAGGATTTTGTATTGTGCAAAATGATTCAGCAAGGCCTGTATCTTTTCTTGCCTGTCGCTGTACCTGGGCAGGCAGATGCATGGATGGCCGGGCGTACTCAGCTTCTCCCAGGTAGCAGGTGGCGCTTTTTCTGTCACCAGTACTGCAGAATCCTGCAAGGCCTGGCTGGCGATCAGGTGTTCAGCTACGCGGGTATGGCCGCTGGCGGTGTAAGCCTGGCTCAATACATGCAGATAAGTTGCCTTGATGTCTCGTTGTGCTGGCGTAGTGAACAAATGCTGGTAGCGTTGCAGCAAAGTCTGTTCCAGTTCAACCAAGGCATATTGCCCCAGATTGTTTTTCCATAGCAGCTCGCCCAGCGCGCGGGCACGCCGCATGCAGCTATCGAGTTCGCCCACCGCGAGCACGCGGGCGACGCATGCCTGTATAAAACTGGCGAGCTTGAGTGGGCGTTCAGCGGTAGGCATATTTTTTCAAAATCCAGGCGATACATGCCCAATACAATACATAGTTAATGCAAAAAGCAATGACCGCACCCTGCAAGCCAAATGCCGGGGTCAGCAGATAAGTCAGGATAACCAGCGACAGGCTGAAGACGATCTCGGTAATCACATACGGTTTCGTCAATGCCCGACCCAGCATGACAAAGCCCAGTACCCAGCTACCTATCTTGATAAAGTCCCCTACCAGTTGCCAGGCCAGTAGATGCAACATGGGACGGAATTCTTCTGTAAATACCAGCCACAGCATGAGATCACGCAAGAGGTAGACCATAACTGCACCTAGTGCAGTCAAAGGCAGTACGAAGCGATAAACGCGGTTGATCTCTTTTTTTAATTCTGCCGCAAGCTTGATTTCTGCCAGGCGCGGCAGGTAATACACCGTCAGCGTGGTAGTGATTAGCATCAGGTAAATATCACTGATGCGTGTCACCGCCTGCCAGTAACCAGCGTCTTGCCAGCCAAAGTCTTGCACCAGGTGGTTGCGTATCAGCATCTGGCTCAGCGGCACGACCGTGGCAGTGACTATGGCCATCAGCGCATATGCGCCCAGTTTGCGCAGCATGTCCTTGTCTGCTTTTGCAAACAGCATGTCAATGTTGAACCATTTGCTGCGCAAGCAGAGGATGAGGGTGATGATGGCGACGAAAGACTGGTTCACCGCCAGCGCGACCAGTGCACCATACAGGCCCCAGACGCTGGCCAGCAACCAGGTTGCCAGCAGGGTGACTATGCTGGTCGCGATATTCGCGCCTACATAAGCGGCGACTGCTTTCTTGCCATTCAAAATCGCCAGCAAGAGTGTATTCAAGACAAACAGCACCAGGCTGGCAGCCAGCCATAAAAACACACTGCCATACTGCGCATCTTTTAAGAGTAATACCGCCAGTTGCTGATGAAATACCGTAATGACTGCAGAAGCAGCCAGCGAGCAATAAATAGAAATACGCGCCGCGCTGGCCCATACTCTTTGCTGGGCTGCGGCATCGTCGCCATGCTCAGCAGTATATTTGGTCACGCCTGTGGAAATCGCACCACTGGCAAATGACAAAATCATGGTCACAGCATTCTGGAATTGCCCTATGACGGCATAGCCACCTGGACCCACATACACCGCCAGCAATTTATTGAGGCCCAGCATGGTCAGCATTCTGACCATGACAGCAATTGCATTCAACAGGCTGGTACGTACCAGTGTCATTGTCAGAGAGTTGAGCTAGCTTGCAGGACGAAATCGCGCACGGCAGCGATGACACGGCTGACATCTTCCGGTGCAAGATAAGGATCAAGCGGCAGGCTCAGTTCTTCTGCATGGATTTGCTCAGACAACGGGAAACTGCCCACACCCAGTTGCAATTCAGCATAAGCTGGTTGCAGGTGCGGTGGGATAGGGTAGTGCACCAGGCTGCCTATGCCTGCATCCTGCAAGTGTTTTTGCAGGGCATCACGTTTCGCATGACGTACGGCATAGATATGCCAGACCGGTTCAGACCACTCAGGCACAAACGGTATCACCAGGCCGGGCAAGTCTTTCAAACCTTCATGATATTGCTGCGCCAGTGCACGGCGCTGTACATTCCAGCCATCCAGCCTGTGCAGTTTTACCCGCAGCAAAGCCGCCTGTAATTCATCAAGGCGCGAGTTATAGCCTTTGACTTCATTATGGTATTTGATTTGCGAGCCATAATTGCGCAAGACTTTCAGTTGCTTGGCCAGCTCTGCATCATTGGTGGTGACACCACCCGCATCGCCCAGTGCACCGAGGTTCTTGCCCGGATAAAAACTATGTGCAGCAGCATCACCCAGGCCGCCGGAAACGCGCCCTTTATATGTTGCGCCATGCGATTGCGCTGCATCTTCTATGACCTTCAAACCATGTTCACGGGCGATGGCGATAATCGGGTCCATGTCTGCGAGTTGGCCATACAGATGCACGACCATGATGGCCTTGGTCTTGAGTGTAATGGCAGCCGCAATTTTGGCAGGATCGATATTGTAGGTTGGCATATCCGGTTCTACCGCCACTGGCGTGGCGCCCGCATACGACACCGCCAGCCAACTGGCGATATAAGTATTCGAAGGCACGATGACTTCATCACCTTCACCTATGCCATAAGCACGCAAGATCAGGTGCAGCGCATCCATGCCATTGCCGACACCAACGCAATACTGGCTGCCGCAGTACGCAGCATATTCAGCTTCGAAGGCTTCCAGCTGCTTGCCCTGGATAAACCAGCCGCTATCCAATACTTCATTAAAAGCCTGATTCAACTCGGCACGCAAATCCTGATGCTGAGGCTTGAGTTCCAGATAAGGTATAGGTTTCATATTGTCCATTCGTTCAAAAGAATGGAGACACAGAGAGTTTGCATGGATTTTCTCTTACGAATTTCTCTATATCTCTGTGCCTCTGTGGTGAGAGGTTTTTTGTGATTTACTAATTCAGGTGGTTTCTATGAACTTCAAAAACTCATCATACTTGCGCAAATAATCTGCCTCGTCATAATGCTGGTCAGCAAACACCAGCAGTACGCAATCTTCAGTGAAATTTTTCATTTCATGCCAGATGCGCGTGCCTATGTAAACGCCCTTGGCCGGGGAATCAAGTTCCAGTTCTACACGCTCTTTGCCGTCATCAAACACCATGGTGCAAGAACCTCGCACTGCCACTGCCACTTGCTGCAAGGTCTTGTGGGCATGAAAGCCACGCTCCACACCTTCCAGCGTACCAAAAATATAGTAAACCCTGGCGATAGGGAAAGGGATGTCCTGATTGGCCTCAACGGCGACCAGGCTGCCGCGCTCATCACCGAGCACGCGCATAGGTATCATTTGCAGTTTCACGTGGTCTGACCTTGAGCTTGAGTTGTTGTATGGAGTGATGCAAAAGCGGGAGCTTGCACGCTTTGCATGCAGGCATCCAGGGGGATGCGCCAGTCTGGTATGGACAATCCAAAAGCAGCCTGCAATTTTTCTGTATTCAATA
The DNA here is from genome assembly GCF_049339865.1 of Undibacterium sp. TC9W. Lineage (NCBI taxonomy): Bacteria > Pseudomonadati > Pseudomonadota > Betaproteobacteria > Burkholderiales > Oxalobacteraceae > Undibacterium > Undibacterium sp. TC9W. The sequence goes on from NZ_JBMPPJ010000004.1 coordinate 228,854, forward strand.
AAGAGTTGTGAGGGCGGCGTGCAGGCACAGGGTATTCACTGGCTGGTATGCCGCTGATCTGCGGCGCAGCCTTGCCCAGTTTGTTTTGCTGGTCTGCCAGTTCTATGATGGCGGTGGCAAAGGCGAACCAGTTGGTCGCGCCTGTAGCACTCAGATGATAGATGCCACCAAATTGCTGCCACCATGCCGCCGCATCTGTGGATTGCTGTAGCTGAGCCAGTATTTCGCAAGTAGCAGCAGCCAGCCAGTCAGCCGAATTGGGCGTGCCCCACTGGTCATTGACAACGCGCAATTGATCGCGTTCACGCGCCAGCTTCAGCATGGTCAGGAAAAAATTCTTGCCAAAGTTTGAATAGACCCAACTGGTGCGCAAGATCAGGTGCTGGCAGCCACTGGCGATAATGGCTTGTTCGCCTGCCAGTTTGGTTTTGCCATACACATTCAAGGGGGCTGTTGCATCGGTTTCTGCAAAGGCTTGCCAGTTGCCTTCTGCATCTGCCTTGTCACCGGCAAAGACATAATCCGTTGAATAATGAATCAGGCCAGCACCAAGCTTGTAAGCTTCTTCTGCCATGATGGCAGGTGCAGTCGCATTGATGGCATGGGCTTTTTCTGGCTCACTTTCGGCCAGATCTACCGCTGTATAAGCAGCAGGATTGATGATCAGATCTGGTTTGAAGTCGTTGATGCACAGTCGCAATTGCGCGGCATTGCTTAAATCCAGTTCTGCTCTTTGCGGCGCATGGATGATCGCAGTTGCAGGCAGGCGTGATAAGTGCGGCAGCAGGGCATGGCCCAATTGCCCACTCGTGCCTGTCAATAATATCCTCATGCAAAGACCTCGGCATCTGCCAGCAGTTTGCCTAACTGGTCTTTGCCAGACAGCAGTGGTGCATCCTGCAAGGGCCAGTTGATGTCCAGTACCGGGTCATTCCATAGCAGGCAGCGTTCATGCTCCGGTGCCCAGTAATCGGTGGTCTTGTACAAAAATTCTGCGCTGTCGCTGGTGACTAAAAAGCCATGGGCAAAACCTGGCGGTATCCACAACTGGCGCTTGTTTTCGCCAGACAGGACGACAGCCTCAGACTTGCCAAAAGTCGGTGAAGACTTGCGCAGATCAACCACGACATCAAACACCTCACCGGCAATCACACGCACCAGTTTGCCCTGGCTTTGCTGTATCTGGTAATGCAGGCCGCGCAAGACATTTTTAGCTGATTTGGAATGATTGTCCTGCACAAAATTGACATCCAGGCCTGTCAACTCTGCAAAAGTGCGGGCATTGAAGCTTTCATAGAAAAAGCCACGGTCATCGCCAAAAACCCGGGGTTCCAGTATCAATACGCCGGGCAAGCCGGTTTCTACCACTTTCATCGTAAAACTCTCATCTATCAGTACGCTTTCTTGTCCAGTAACTTCAACAGATACTGGCCATATTCATTCTTCTTCAGTGGCTGCGCGAGTTTTTCGAGGTCGGCGTCACTGATGTAATGGCGGCGGTAGGCAATTTCTTCAGGGCAGGCTACTTTCAGGCCCTGGCGTTTTTCTATGGTGGCGATGAATTGCCCGGCTTCGAGCAGCGATTCATGGGTGCCGGTATCAAGCCAGGCCATGCCCCTGCCCATCAGTTCCACATTCAGCGTACCCTGCTTCAAATATTCATTATTGACGTCGGTAATTTCCAGTTCACCCCGGGCCGAAGGTTTGATGCTGGCGGCGATGTCACAGACCTGGTTGTCATAGAAATACAGGCCAGTGACGGCGTAATTCGATTTCGGTGTCTTCGGTTTTTCTTCTATGCTGATAGCCTGACGTTTTTCATTGAATTCAACGACGCCATAGCGTTCAGGATCTTGTACATGATAGGCAAATACGGTGGCACCGCTTTGCTGTGCATCAGCCTGGCGCATTTGCGGCTCAAAATCATGGCCGTAATAGATATTGTCACCGAGTATCAGTGCTGTGCTGGCATTGCCTACAAATTCACGGCCTATGATAAAGGCTTGCGCCAGGCCATCGGGAGAGGGCTGGACGGCGTAACTCAGTTGTATGCCCCATTGATTGCCATTACCCAGCAATTCGGCAAAGCGCGGCGTGTCCTGCGGTGTAGAAATAATCAGGATGTCGCGTATCCCCGCCAGCATCAACGATGTCAGCGGGTAGTAAATCATGGGCTTGTCATATACAGGCAGCAATTGCTTGGATATCGCCTGGGTTACCGGATACAGTCGCGTGCCTGAACCACCGGCCAGGATAATGCCTTTGCGTGCCGAAGTACTGGCCATGTTGTTGCCACTCATACTACGTCCCCGTCTTCATCTTCTTCATATTGCAGCGCTACCCACTTCAGGTATTCGCCAGACTGTACCTGCCTGGTCCATTCATCATTGGCCAGATACCATTCCACGGTTTTTCTGAGTCCGGTAGTGAAAGTCTCTTGCGGCTTCCAGCCCAGTTCTTTTTCTATCTTGCGGGCATCAATGGCATAGCGACGGTCATGACCTGGCCTGTCGGTCACATGTTTGATCTGGTCTTTATAGCTGCCTTGCGCCTTGGGTTGCAGCTCGTCGAGCAATTCACAAAGGGTATGCACCACGCTCAAATTGGTTTGCTCATTCCAGCCACCAACGTTATAAGTTTCACCGGGTTTGCCAGCCTCGAGCACGCGGCGGATTGCGGCGCAATGGTCTTTGACATACAGCCAGTCACGTACCTGCAAGCCATCGCCATACACCGGCAAATCCTTGCCGGCGCGGGCATTGGCTATGATCAGCGGTATCAGTTTTTCCGGGAAATGGTAAGGGCCGTAATTGTTTGAGCAATTGGTCGTCAGTACCGGCAAACCATAGGTGTGATGATATGCCCGTACCAGATGGTCGGAGGCTGCCTTGGTGGCTGAATAAGGGCTGTTCGGTGCGTAAGCCGTGGTTTCGCTGAATGCCGCATCATCTGTAGCCAGCGTGCCATACACTTCATCAGTAGAAATATGCAGGAAGCGGAAGTTGGCCTTGTCCTCGCCTTCCAGGCTTTGCCAGTAAGTGCGTGCCGCTTCCAGCAGGTTGAAGGTGCCGTTGACATTGGTCGTCACAAAAGCTGCCGGGCCATGGATGGAGCGATCTACATGGCTTTCTGCTGCGAAGTGGACGATAGCCCTGGGCTGATATTCAAAAAACAAGCCGCATAAATGCGCACTATCAACGATGTCACCTTTGACAAACACATGGCGTGCGTCATTGTTCAGGCTGGCCAGGTTGTTCAAATTACCGGCATAGGTCAGTTTGTCGTAATTGAGTACGGACTCATCTGACTGGGCCAGCCAGTCCAGAACAAAATTGGCACCGATGAAACCTGCGCCCCCTGTGACAAAAATCATGCCTCACTCCTCTAATAATCGCTGAAATCTGCTGAATTGCTCGCAACAGGCGATTTTACTTGAGAAGAGCGTGCTTTCGTTGAAGGGGCCTGCGAATCTATGCGTTTATTTAATATATTTGGGCAATTGTTTATGTACAGGCCGTCTGAGGCAGCGTGTAACAGCGCGCAGCAAAGTAGCGGGCGGGCTTATAAACTTGTCAATATGGAAATCTTGCTATGTCTTTATGGATTAAGAGGCCAGCGGGTTTGTCTGCGACAGGCAGATCCAGGCAACGGTGGCAAGGATGTAAGCCAGCAAGAGCAGGGAGATGAGTGAGAGTTTCATGATGAGACCTCCAGGGGAGATATTTCTTAATCATCATTTTAGGAGGCGGCGCAGCAGATGCCAGTAATGAATTGTTCTGACTTTGTTACGAAATGTGTTCGTTTGTACATTAAATAATGTGGCTTGCAGGAAGCTCAAAAGCCCCCATGTTCTGGCAAACAGGCGCAAATATGGGAAGTTCAGGAAAATTTGCAGATAAAGCCTTGAAATCGTAAGGATATATCCCCAGATGCAGAGGTAATGTACGTTTTTGATTGGGAGAGTAAGTATGCAAGAGCAAGAAAACCAGCAAGCGGAAAAGGTAGAAATAAAAGAAGCCACCGCGCCGGAAGTTCAACTGGACGGCGTAGTTCAAGGTGAAACGGTGCAGACATCCGCACCAGAAGCTGCCCAGGCTGCAGCGCCTGTACAGGACACCGCCGAGCAAGTCATTGCCAAACTGGAAGCAAAAGTGCAAGAATTGCAAGATTCTTTCATGCGTGCCAAGGCCGAGGGTGAAAACATCCGCCGCCGCGCCCAGGAAGATATCAGCAAGGCGCATAAGTTTGCGATAGAAGGCTTTGCCGAAGCCATGGTGCCCGTCAAGGACAGCCTGGAAATGGCTCTGAAGATTGATACACCATCCATAGAAGCGCTGAAAGAAGGCGTGGAAATGACTTTGAAGCAACTCAGTTCAGCATTTGAAAAGAATCGTTTGACTGAAGTCAACCCGGTTCAGGGCGATAAGCTGGACCCGATGAAACACCAGGCCATCTCCATGGTGCCTGCCGAGCAAGAGGCAAATACCGTCGTGACGGTATTGCAAAAAGGCTATAGCATTGCCGACCGTTTATTGCGCCCGGCTTTAGTGACAGTAGCGCAAGGAAAGTAAGAAAAGCGTAAAAATACACGCAAAAGTGGCTTGAAAAGCGTGTTTTTTACCATATATCCGAAACAGACGAGTTAGTTGCAGCTTAAAAATGCACTGACTCACCAACATTGACAAAAAAATCTACATTCTGAGGGAATTATCATGGGAAAAATGATTGGTATTGATTTGGGTACTACCAATTCTTGCGTTGCTATCATGGAAGGCGGTCAGCCAAAAGTGATAGAAAATGCAGAGGGTGCACGTACTACGCCTTCGATCATTGCGTATCAAGAAGACGGCGAAATCCTGGTTGGCGCGTCCGCCAAACGCCAGGCTGTTACAAATCCTAAGAACACACTGTTTGCGGTAAAACGCTTGATCGGTCGTAAGTTCGAAGAAAAAGAAGTGCAAAAAGACATCGGTCTGATGCCTTACTCTATTTCCAAAGCTGACAACGGCGACGCATGGGTGTCCGTGCGCGACAAAAAACTGGCTCCACCGCAAATCTCTGCAGAAGTTTTGCGCAAAATGAAAAAAACCGCTGAGGATTACCTCGGTGAAGAAGTGACAGAAGCAGTCATCACTGTTCCTGCTTACTTTAATGATGCACAACGTCAGGCAACCAAAGACGCTGGCCGTATCGCCGGTCTGGATGTCAAACGCATCATCAATGAGCCAACAGCTGCTGCGCTGGCCTTTGGTCTGGACAAAAAAGAAAAAGGCGACCGCAAGATTGCCGTGTATGACTTGGGCGGCGGTACTTTCGACGTCTCCATCATTGAAATCGCTGACGTAGATGGCGAAATGCAATTCGAAGTATTGTCCACAAACGGCGATACTTTCCTCGGTGGTGAAGATTTCGATCAACGCATCATCGATTACATCATCGACGAATTCAAAAAGATCAATGGTCTGGACTTGTCCAAAGACCCTATCGCTTTGCAACGTATCAAGGCATCTGCCGAACGTGCAAAAATTGAATTGTCGAGCTCGCAACAGACAGAAATCAACGAGCCCTACATTGCCATGGCAAATGGCGCACCTGTGCATTTGAATTTGAAAATCACCCGTGCGAAGCTGGAAGCCCTGGTAGAAGAACTGATCCAGAAAACGATTGATCCTTGCCGCATGGCGATCAAGGATGCAGGCGTTAAGACAACTGACATCGACGACATCATCCTCGTTGGTGGTATGACACGTATGCCTAAAGTGCAGGACGTGGTCAAAGAATTCTTTGGTAAAGAACCACGTAAAGACGTTAATCCTGATGAAGCCGTTGCCGTTGGTGCAGCGATTCAAGGTTCTGTCCTGTCTGGTGACCGTAAAGATTTGTTGTTGCTGGACGTGACACCTTTGTCCCTGGGTATCGAAACCCTGGGTGGCGTCATGACCAAAATGATCCAGAAAAATACGACCATCCCGACCAAGTTCAGCCAGGTGTTCTCTACTGCAGACGACAACCAGCCTGCGGTGACGATCAAGGTGTATCAGGGTGAACGCGAAATCGCTGCCGGCAATAAAGGTCTGGGCGAATTCAATCTCGAAGGTATTCCACCAGCAGCACGTGGCACACCACAGATTGAAGTGACTTTTGACATCGACGCCAATGGTATCTTGCACGTAGGTGCAAAAGATAAAGCCACAGGCAAAGAGAACAAGATCACCATCAAGGCCAACTCTGGTTTGACCGAAGATGAAATCCAGAAAATGGTCAAAGACGCTGAACTGAACGCGGAAGAAGACAAAAAGGTCAAGGAACTGGCCGAGTCCCGCAATCAGGGTGATGCGCTGGTTCACTCCACCAAAAAAGCCTTGGCTGAACATGGTGACAAGCTCGAAGCTGGCGAAAAAGAGAAAATCGAAGTCGCCATCAAGGAACTGGAAGATGTCTTGAAATCCGGTGACAAGGCTGAGATTGATACCAAGCTGGGCGCATTGTCCACCGCATCACAAAAGCTGGGTGAAAAAGTCTATGCCGACATGCAGGCACAACAGGCAGCAGCAGGTGCGGCCGGTGGTGCAGGCGCTGCCGGTGCAGATGCCAAACCTAAAGATGATGATGTCGTAGATGCTGACTTCAAAGAAGTCAAAGACAGTAAGTAATATCTACTTTGACGGGCTTGCCCGTCATGACGCGCCGGGTGGCTCGCATTGCGGTGCCTGCCCGGCGTTTGCGCTTAAGTTTGATGCTTAAGTCCTGGACTTAAGTTCAAGAACAATACTGAGGTTAACAAGAGATGGCGAAGCGTGATTTTTACGAGATTCTTGAGTTAGGCAAAAACGCCACTGAAGAAGAAATCAAGAAGGCCTATCGCAAAATGGCGATGAAATACCATCCGGACCGCAATCCGGACAGTAAGGTCGCGGAAGAAAAGTTCAAGGAAGCCAAAGAGGCTTACGAGATGCTTTCCGACAGCCAGAAGCGCGATGCCTATGACCGCTATGGTCACGCCGGTGTCGATCCGAATATGGGTGGCGGCGGTGGTGGTGGCGCAGGTGGTTTTGCGGATGCCTTTGGTGATATTTTCGGCGATATCTTTGGTGGCGGTGGCCGCCGCAATGCGGGCCCGCAAGTATATCGTGGTGCCGATTTGCGCTACAACCTGGAAATTACGCTGGAGCAGGCTGCCAACGGTTTTGATACCACTATCCGCGTACCTAGCTGGGATTCTTGCGAGACTTGTCATGGTTCTGGTGCCAAGCCTGGCACTTCGCCGGTTACCTGTACTACTTGCGCCGGACATGGTCAGGTACGCATGCAGCAGGGCTTGTTCAGCATACAGCAGACTTGTCCCAAATGTCATGGAACAGGCAAGATGATTCCTGACCCTTGCCCTAGCTGTTCCGGCGTTGGTCGTATCAAGCGTAACAAGACCCTGGAAGTCAAGATACCAGCCGGTATTGATGACGGCATGCGCATACGTTCATCCGGCAATGGTGAGCCAGGCGTCAATGGCGGTCCGCCAGGTGATTTGTATGTAGAAATCCATATCAAGCAGCATCCGGTATTCCAGCGTGAAGGTGATGACCTGCATTGCGAAATCCCTATCTCCTTTGTCAAGGCAGCACTGGGTGGCGATATCGAAGTACCAACCCTGAGTGGCAAGGCATCTTTCACCGTGCCTGAAGGTACTCAGTCAGGCAAGACTTTCCGCCTGCGCAGCAAGGGTGTGAAGGGCGTGCGCTCCGGTTATGCGGGTGATCTGTTCTGCCACGTTGTCATCGAAACACCGGTGAAACTGACAGAAAAGCAAAAAGAACTCTTGCGTGACTTTGAAAAGCTGACGGTAGAAGGCGGCTCCAAGCACAATCCGCAAAGCAAAACCTGGATGGACAAGGTCAAGAAATTCTTTGAATGAAGTTGCAGAATAAAGCCGCATCCTGATTATTTTGCAAAAAGACCTGCAAAATAAACTGAAAAAGCCTGCTCAAACTTGTTTGGACAGGCTTTTTTGTTGTTGCCAGACAGCTTAACCATTTCTTGCGCATCAAGGGTGTAATTCTGCCTGTCACTCATATGGCATTCTGCTACTATGATAAAAGCAATTTATTGTTGCTCCTGAGTTAAAAGATTGATCAGAAACAGGCAGGAAATAAGTAAAAATTCAGCAGCGAGCAATGGCTTAAATCAAGAAAGCGGCACATTCAGCCTGTTTTCAGGACACTTATCGCCTTGATGGATAAATCATATATCGGCTTGTCATCCAGATACCCCAGGCTTTTTGCCTTGGGGGTAGCCCTGATTGTGTTCCTGGGTTTGTGGGCCCTGGACAATAATGAACGCGAACTGGCAATACAAAAGCAAAAAGTCGACATCATAGAAAAACTGGTGGTCTTGCGTACCAAGCTCGGTACTGGTATGACTTCAAATATTTCTGCCGCCCGCGTACTGGCTGTCACCTTCGCCACCAAGCCGGATTTATCTGATCAGGAATTCAAAGTACTGGCGGCTGAAGTGGCCAGTGCCAATCCCAGCATACGCAATCTGGTGCTCGTCAAAGGCACCGTAGCCAGCTATGTTTACCCTTATAAAGGGAATGAAAAAATCCTTGGCGTTGATTATCGCCAGTTGCCCAAGCAATGGCCAGTCTATCAGCGCATGATAGAAGAACACACCATACAGATAGCCGGGCCGCTGACCCTGGTGCAGGGCGGTGTCGGGCTGGTGGTGCGCATTCCTGTTTATCAGCATGAAAACCGCGACGAGTTCCTGGGTTCTATCGCCATGGTCGTTAATTATGACCAATTGATGGAGCAGGCTGGTATCGCCCAAGTGCAAAATGAAATCAATCTTGCCATACGTGGCCGCGATGCCAAGGGCAGCAAGGGTGAAGTATTTCTCGGTGAAGCCAATTTGTTTACTGGTGATGCTGTCAGACAGAGCATCATCTTGCCGGGCGGTAGCTGGGAACTGGCTGCCTTGCCGCACGGCGGCTGGCAAGGCACAACCAGGCTATCCAGATTCATCGAAGTTTTCGGTCTCATCGTCTGCCTGATGGCATGGATGCTCAGTTACCAATCAACCATCAAACGCCGTCAGCGCGAACTCAATGCCGAAGAATTGCGGGAAAGTGAAGCCCTGCTACGCCTGCGCAATGAAGCCCTGAGCGCAACTTCGCAAGGCGTCATGATCGCCGCACGTGATGGTCATATCAACTACGTCAACGAAGCTGCCTGTCATTTAAGTGGCTATGATGAGCACGCCTTATATGAAAAAAAACTCGGCGACTTATTCACACCTGCTGTTGCCACCATGCTGGCGCAAGACAATCAGGAGCAAAAACCGCTGACGCTGGAATACAGCCGCAAGGCCGACAATGGCCAGTTGTCATGGCTGGAGCTGTTGTTGACCCCCGTGTATGACCAGAAAAATGTTTTGCAGCAATACGTTGCCCTGTTGCGTGACATCACAGATAAAAAGCTGGCCGACAAGGAACTCGAAATTGCTGCCATGGCTTTTGAAACCGAAGAAGGCATATTGATCACCGATGCCAATCTGGTCATCCTGCGTGTCAACAAGGCATTTACCCGCATTACCGGTTATGAAGCCAGCGAGGCCGTAGGCCAGGGCACCAGGCTGTTGCAATCCGGTCGCCACGACGAGTCTTTTTACAGCCAGATGTGGGAAGAGATACGCCGTAATCACCACTGGCAAGGCGAATTGTGGAACCGCCGCAAGAATGGTGAAATCTACTCCGAGCGCCTGGTCATTTCTGCAGTACTCGATGAAGACGGCAAGGTCAGTAATTACGTTGGTTCTTTCAATGACATCACCGAGCACAAGGTCTCGGAAGAAAAAATCCATCAACTGGCTTTCTTTGACCCACTCACGGGTTTGCCTAACCGCCGCCTCTTGCTCGACAGGCTGGCGCGCGCCTTGTCGCTGAGCCGCAGGCACCAGCGCTACGGTGCGATCTTGATGATAGACCTGGACAACTTCAAAACCCTGAATGACACCCAGGGCCATAATATGGGTGACTTGCTGCTGACCCAGATAGGCAAGCGCATCCATGCCTGCGTGCGTGCCGATGATACGGTTTCGCGCACCGGTGGTGATGAATTCGTAGTCTTGCTCGAAGGCTTGCATGAAGACCTGCAATATGCTGCAGGCCTGGCTGAAAACGTCGCAGAAAAAATTCGCATTACCCTGAGCCAGACCATCAATCTTGGACATATTGATTATGAAAGTTCAGGCAGCATAGGCATCACCATGTTTGGTGCCGAAGCTGTTGGCATCGATGAATTATTGCGCCGCGCCGACATGGCCATGTACCAGGCCAAGGCGCTCGGTAAAAACAGTGTGCGCTTCTTTGATCCCAGCATGCAGGCCGCGCTGGAATTCCGCACCGCAATGGAAACCGATTTACGTCATGCCCTCATGCACAGGCAGTTTGTCCTGCATTATCAGCTACAGGTCAGTGCGCTTGGCGACCCGATAGGGGCAGAGGTATTGCTGCGCTGGCACCATCCTGCACGCGGGCTGGTGTCGCCGCTGGACTTTATCCCGCTGGCAGAAGAAACCGGCCTCATTCTACCGATAGGCCTGTGGGTACTGGAAACAGCCTGCAAACAAATCGCCATCTGGGCCGACGACCCGGTTAAATCCGGCATGCAGCTAGCAGTCAATGTCAGTGCCCGCCAGTTCCGCCATCCCGGTTTTGTCGATGACGTCAAACGCATCTTGCATGAAACAGGGACCAACCCGGTCTTGCTGAAACTGGAACTGACAGAGAGTGTCGTTCTCGAAGATGTCGCCATCGTCATAGAAAAAATGCATGCCATCAAGAAACTCGGTGTCGGGTTTTCCATGGATGATTTTGGTACTGGATATTCATCCCTTTCTTATCTGCAACGTTTGCCTTTGACGCAACTCAAGATAGACCGCAGTTTTGTGCACAATCTGCCTGATGATGTGAACAATGCCAACATCGTGCGCACCATAATCAGCCTTGGTGCCAGCCTCGATTTGAACGTCATTGCAGAAGGTGTGGAAACCGAACAGCAGCGCGAATTTTTACTGCAGGCTGGTTGTCAGGCTTATCAGGGCTACCTGTTCTGCAAACCAATTCCCATAGACGAATTTGACCGCTTCATCAGTGCCCGCCACGCACTGCAAAAAGCCGACAGCCCAAAAGTTGAAATTCAGGTAAGCTAGTGGCACCGCCTTCGTAACCCAAAGCGAGGCGGGCAGTTTTCAAGTGGTATTAAAATAAAAGGGGAGACAAATGCGATTGAACAAAACAGTAATGCGCCTGGCAGGTCTGGCGCTGGCCGTATGCATGAGTGTGCAGGCCAGTGCCACCGAAGTTGCCGGGGTTAAGTTTGATGAAAGCGTACAGGTAGGTGGCACTTATCTGAAATTGAACGGTGCTGGCATACGTTACAAGGCCATTTTCAAAGTCTATGCAGCGGGACTGTATCTGAAAGAGAAAAAGACCACAGTACCAGAAGTACTGGCATCACAAGGACCACGTCGTGTGACTATCGTCATGCTGCGCGACCTGAGTAATGAAGAATTCGGGCGTGGCTTCATGACCGGCATTCAACAAAACACCGACAAGGCAGAAAAGTCCAAAATGACTTCACAATTCATCCGTTTCGGTGAATTGTTTGCCTCCGTGCCTGAACTTAAAAAAGGCGATGTCATGACCAATGACTGGATACCCGGTGTCGGCACCGTTGTAGCACTGAATGGCAAGAAAATGGGCGACCCTTATCCGGACCTCGGTTTCTACAATGCCTTGCTGCGTATCTGGCTGGGCGAATCCCCGGTAGATCGCAGCCTCAAGAAAGCCATGCTGGCTGAGGAAGATACGCGCGGTCGTTGATGTTTCAGCGTCGGTAGCAATTAGAAAGCGCAGGGATGCAAATCCTTGCGCTTTTTTTGCGCGTGCACCATTCTTTTGCTTCAGTTGCCATGAGGTGCTTGAGCAACTATTCAGGTTCTTAAAACGTCCCAGAAATATTTATGTCCAGGATATCAATCGCAGTTGCAGATCCATGTCACAATATCAATGCTATTAAGTTAATAAGAGAAGTGACAGGTATTGCTTTAATATCGATAGAGAAAAGGCTCGCTGCTGGTAAAGCAGGCTCATTCTATACAGCAGAACTATTTTTAAATGATCATGTGGAGGTCGATCGAAATATCAGGCTGCTAGTTAATGGACTTGAAAAACTTGGTTTGCCTGTCTTCGTTGCTGAAATAGCGTATAACGAGTCATGGGAAAATATAGCAAATCTGGATGATGTCAGGATAAGCGCAGACGAATTGATCGCTGAGCTGGATAATGCAAAGGGGCAATTCTCATAATTTTCTGCTGCCGTCTCAGGTGTTCAGCCCTTGTAGGTACGATTAGTGAAACGTAATCGTACGCATGATGAGCCGCAAATAACAAATAGTCTCAGCTTCTCCCTGACCGCGCTTTATCCATCCCAAAATGAGCTGCGTGGATATCTGATGCTATCTTTAATTCATAATGACGGGTAATGGTTAGCCATGCGTACAATTACGTAAGCACTAATCGTAGCTACAGGAAAAATGTGCTGACGATAACGTAGGAATTTTCCAGCCATATCGCTCAGGTACGTATTTCATGGCAGAAGGCGCCGTTTTTGGGTTCACTATGTATAAACATCAGAGACAATGAACTGCTTAAGTATGTCACAGTGTAAGGCCTCATCCAAGTTTTCCCGATAAGGACTATCAAAAAATGGCATACAACATATTTATTTTTGGTGATTCTCCTTCTGATGAGCCAATACTTGATTTTTTCCTAGGAACGGCAGGGACTATTGATATTTACTGGGAATCTGTCGGACGCAAATTGAATTTGCCAATTATTTCTACATTGACAGAAAGCGCAGATTTTGAACAAGGATTGATACTCTCTTCTGATAATTTAGTTCTTTTTAGAAATGAAGTAGAGCAATTAGAAAAATACTGGACTGATGGCGACCCCAGAGTAGGTGTGCCTGAAGATTTTTTTCAGCGCATAAATGAACTGATGGATGGAATAAGCTATGCAATTGATCATGGATTGGAACTAATGATAGCTTAGGCTCAGGTAGATGCAGACCCATGCGTTTTTAATTACTCATTCCTGTAAAAATCACATGTTTTTTTGCGCAGAAATACCGTGAAGCGGGTATTTTCGTGACACATATCAAGTATTCAAAACTGCTTATTTCTCAGTCGCTATATATAAGTGTATATTACGCTTCTTGTTCGATACTTATTCTTCTGGATACCTCATGCAAATCAAGACTATGGGCAAACTCATTGCCAGTATTGCTTTCTGCGCAATTTCTGCTGCCAGCCTTGCTGCAGAAGTCACAGTCTCTGCCGCTGCCAGCCTGACCAATGCCTTCAAGGAAATCGCACAAAATTACCAGGCGCAATATCCTGGGGCCAAGGTATCGCTGAACTTTGGCGCATCTGGCGCACTCTTGCAGCAAATTGCCAAAGGCGCGCCGGTCGATGTGTTTGCCTCAGCTGACCAGGAAAGCATGGATGATGCGCAAAAGCAGGGCCTGGTCGTCGCCGCAGACCGCCGCGATTTCGTCAAAAATACCCTGGTGCTGATTGCGCCCATAGACAGCACCTTGCTCATCAAGCGTCTGGAAGATTTGAGCCAGGCTGGCGTCAAGCGCATTGCCATCGGCAACCCAGCCAGCGTGCCGGTCGGACGTTATACCCAGCATGCGCTGACGGCAGCCAAACTCTGGCCCGCGCTGGAAGCCAAGGCTATCTACACCCAGAATGTGCGCCAGTCACTTGACTATGTCGCCCGTGGAGAAGTTGAAAGCGGCTTTGTGTATGCCACAGATGCAGCCATCATGAAAGACAAGGTCAAGGTCAGCTTGGAAGTGCCGCTGGACATGCCTATCACTTATCCAGTTGCCAAGATCAAGGCCAGCACGAACGCGGACGAAGCCAAGCGCTTTATCGCCTTTTTGTTCCTGCCGCAAAGCCAGGCTATCCTGACTAAATACGGCTTCCAGAAGCCATAAAAAAATAAGGTTATAGATGAACCCAGCATGGACAGCGCTGCTATTGTCATTGAAAGTCGCGGGCTGGGCTACGCTGCTGAACCTGATTTTTGGCATAGGCGTGGGCTATCTGCTGGCACGCAAACGCTTTCCTGGCCGTGACCTGCTCGATACCATACTGACCCTGCCCATGGTCATGCCACCCACGGTACTCGGTTATTACCTGCTGGTCTTGCTGGGGCGGCGTAGTGCGCTCGGTGCATGGCTGCAAGATCACTTTGGCTTCAGCTTTATTTTTACCTGGCAGGGTGCTGTGATTGCCGCAGCCATTGTCGCCTTCCCGCTGGTATTCAAACCGGCGAGAGCGGCTTTTGAAGCGGTTGATGGGCAACTGGAGCAGGCGGCGAGGGTGTTGGGCGTTTCTGAAATGGCCGTGTTTTTTCGCGTGACTCTGCCGCTCGCATGGCGCGGCATTTTGGCGGGTGTCTTGCTGGCCTTTGCCCGCGCCCTGGGTGAGTTTGGCGCCACCCTGATGGTGGCGGGCAGCATACCCGGCAAGACCCAGACCTTGTCGATTGCCGTTTATGAAGCAGTGCAGGCCGGGCAGGACGATGTCGCCAATTCCCTGGTCTTGCTGACTTCGGCAGTCTGTATTACCGTCTTGCTGCTGGCGGGCAAGCTGACACCTGGCCGCATAGCTAACCGCATGTGAAAGGAAACGATGGAATTTGACCTGCACATACACAAGACTCTGCAATCTGGCCAGCGTCGTTTTGAACTGGATGTTGTGGTTCGCAGCGATAGCCAGCGCCTCGTTATACTCGGCCCATCCGGCGCAGGCAAGAGTCTGGTGCTCAAAGCCATCGCAGGTTTGATGACGCCTGATACCGGTTATATTCACGTGGCAGGCAACACCCTGTTTGACCATACTGCGCGCATCAACCTGCCGCCACAGCGCCGTCAACTGGCTTACCTGTTCCAGGACTATGCCTTGTTTCCGCACCTGAACGTGGCGCAGAACATTGCCTTTGGCCTCAGTCAGGGCTGGCGCAACCCTTCTGCCAAAGTGCAGGATGAAAAAGTTGCATACTGGCTCGAAGCCCTGCATATAAAAGCCCTGGCCAGGCAGATGCCGCATGAATTATCGGGCGGGCAAAAACAGAGAACCGCCCTGGCCCGCGCCCTGATCGCCGAGCCGCGGGCGCTTTTGCTCGATGAGCCCTTTGCGGCGCTTGATCAGCCCCTGCGCATCAGCATGCGCAAAGAACTCGACGGCCTGCAAAGACAATTGAATATCCCCATGATACTCATCACCCATGATGCAGAAGATGCCCAGGTGTTTGGTGAGCATGTATTGAATTTGCAGGATGGCAGACTCGTCGAAAGCACAAAATATGCAGCATGAAAGCCAATGAGGACTGTAGCAGATGAATGCAAAGAATAAAGAAATTACTCTGCAAGGCGCAGTCTGGATGACCGTCGATGGAGAAAACCTTGGCGGAAAAAGCCGCATCGCCTTATTGGCCCAGTTGGCCGAAAGCGGCTCCATTACCCAGGCCGCAAAAGCCGTCAAGATGAGCTATAAAGCCGCCTGGGATGCCATCGACACCATAAACAATCTCGCAGGTGAACCCCTGGTAGAGCGCCTGACAGGTGGCAAGGGGGGCGGTGGTACAAGGCTGACCAAGCGCGGCGAACAACTGGTCAGCAATTTCAAGATCATAGAAAAAGAACACCGCGACTTCATTGCCCAGCTAGACCGGCAGGCAGAGGGCATTGCTGACGATTTTTTATTGATCAGGAAAATGAATATGAAAACCAGTGCGCGCAACCAGTTCCTTGGCAAAGTCAGCCAAGTCAAAACCGGTGCCATCAATGATGAAATTGAACTCGAAATAGCTGGCGGCCAAAAGATCGTCGCCATCATCACCCATGAGAGCACGCAGGAGTTGGGTTTGCAAATCGGTGCAGAAGCCTTTGCACTCATCAAAGCATCTTCCATCATCCTCATGGAAGAAGACCGCAAAGCCAGACTCTCAGCCCGCAACCAATTGACAGGCAACATCAGCCGCATCCTGCCAGGTGCAGTCAATACCGAAGTGGTGCTTGAATTGCCAGGTGGCGCGACACTGGCCGCCATCATCACCAATGAAAGCGCGACTGGCATGGGTCTGGCAGTAGGTGGCACAGTGACTGGCCTGTTCAAGGCTTCCAGTGTGATACTGGGTGTTGCTGGCTGATTGTTTGATAGTTGGTGCAAGAGGTGTCAGACCTGGCACCTTACTTCAACGTATAGCCCTGGATTTAGTGGTGCGGATAATTTTGCCAGAATATGCATTGACCACAATGGATTTCATCTCTATCGCATAGCCGTTGTCAGATAATACCTTGGTATATTTCCAAACGAGAGTATCAAGTTTTTCATAGTATTCGAGCCTTACAGTCATATTGTTTTCGAACAAACCTTTCTTGACGATGACACCATCTTCATCGTATTCGAGCTTGTAAGCCATGTTTTTTTCGAGAAAACCTTTTCTGGCTATGACTCCCATTAAATCTTTGAAAGAATGAAATACTTGTTTGTCTGTTGAATCGGCATAAGCTGGTAGGTTTATCTCCTTCATTACGCTTGCATTGGCCCTGAGTGAAATTTCAACAGGAAAAATGACTTTGGGTGTACCAGGCAGTTCAAAATCGAATTGCAATATATAGGCCGGAATTTCCCATTGATAGTCTCTGGAGTCCGGTTCTGTTTTACGCAGCTCTTTAGCGTCTATCACCTGGCCACCTGCAAATTTCAAATGTGCATATTGCGCTTCACCAAGGCGTTTTTTCAGGTACTCAATAAGTTTTGCAGCTACAGGCTGTGGGATATCTGCCAGCGATTTTGGTTCTTTCGGTTCGTATTTCCCGAAATAGACACTACCGTGTCTAGATGACTCGGGAACAATCTCTGCCAATGCAGGGCAAGTTAGCTGCATCAAAGCAGCGAGAAAAAGTAAACGTACTATGTGAATATGCATCATCGTGAAGAATTTGTACTATCCTTAATGTGGTAGATGATTGCCAAGTGCTTAGCTACTATTAGCTACAGTGTGCTTGCAAAAGCATTATTCCAAGGTGAATCTCAAGTCCCGATTATCCTTCGCCACATTCCCCGCAAAGTCCGCCGCATGGATACGCAAGACATAATTGCCAGGGGCCAGCTTGCTGACATCCCAGCTGCCTTTCTTCGCAATACCATCCTTGACCGTATTGCTGGCCATATACAAAAACCGGGTTTTCTTTGCACCATGCACGGTGATGCCGCTTTCTTCTGCATACAATAATTTGACCATTTCACGGTCGGGTGGCAAGGCGTTGAATTCCATCGTCATGCGCGGGTTTTCATAGCCGGGCACGGGGCTGCCGTCGGTGTACAAGAGTTGATAACCCAATTGGTACAGACCCAGACGACGGCGTTTGGCATTTCCATCGACCTGGTCATAGGCATCGACGACGATGCCATAATCCTTGACCTGGCTGGACAGGAGCAAGCGGCCCTGTTGTTTGTCCCTGATCTCTTTGCCGCTGCCATCAACGATAGTGATGTCTTCTATCTCCGGCGCGACAGTATCAACCAGGCCGGGGAAGTTCAATTTCAAAGGATTGATTTTAAGACCTGCGTGATTATGTTCCAGATGCACATGGAACATGCGGTTGATGCTGCCCAGCGCTTCGCCAGTCTTGAAGCGGGTGCCGCGCCTGACGCGCACTGCATAGGGTTTGCCATCTGCCAGCGTCTGTAGCTGGAATTTATCGTCATCGATCAGCGCATCTTTGGCGGTGCGCCCCACCTTCATGTGGATATAAGCCATGCTGTCGAGCTTGATGCCTTCGCTGAGACCACTGTAGCCCCAGCTGCTGCTGGTGCCGCGTACTTTTTCACTGGCGATGGCATATACGGTTGTGCCCATGTTGGCCTGTACATCAAGGCCACCGTGGAAGTGATCGCGACTTTCACCATCATAATTGCCACGCACTTCACCCATGGTTCCTACCACTTCATGCGGAGAATTTTGTGGCTTGATGGGCCAGGGGTAGGATTTGATTTTATCATCGGTGCGGGTATTTTTGATTTCACGCACAGGCGCTGGTGCAGCCGGTTTTTGTCCGGTAATGGCGCTTGTCTGCCCTTTGGCCTGTATGCTCAGCACTTGCAGTCGCACTGAATCACTGACCAGCAAAGCCCCTTTGTCATTGACTGCAATGCCTGTAGGTTGCGCGAAGCGCTGTGCCTTGTCATCCCCGGCTTCAAAGCTGATGCCCACACCTGTGAGACCACGCATTTCACCTGTGGGAGAAATCTGTATGATGCGGCCCTTGCCACCTTCACCTATGTACAGATGATCGTCATAAGTGGCAACAATACTCAAAGGGCGGCGCATCAGGGGTTTTTCTTCATCATCCAGTGCACGGGCCAGGGTGGTGACTTGACCGTCCTTGTTCAGCCTGCGTATGGCGTCGTTCTTGCTGTCGGCGATGAGGATGTCGCCCTTGCTATTGATTGCCAGCCCTGTTGGCGTATCAAACAGCGCAGCGGCCGCCTCGCCATCCAGATAACCCGAGCCATTGCTGCCAGCGATTGTGCTGACCTGGCCATCAGGGCTGATCTTGCGTATGCGGTCATTGTAGGTGTCGGCTACGTAGATATTGCCAGCAGCATCTACGGCTATGCCTACCGGGCCATTGAATTGTGCCTCAGCACCCATGCCATCGCGATAGCCGGGTTTGCCATTACCGGCTAATGTCGTCACTATGCCTTCAGAGCTGATGCAGCGTATCGCATGATTGCCGGTATCAGCCACCAGCAAATTACCCTTGCCATCCAGAGCTATGCCAGATGGAGTATTGAAAGCCGCCTGATCAGCCTTGCCATTGGCAAAGCCTTCGACAGAACCGGCATAGGGCACAACTGCGCCATCAACGCTGATCTTCAATATCTGATTATGCTCACCTGCATCGCTGACAAAAATAGTGCCCTGCTTGTCTATCGCGACTGCATAAGGGTCAGAAAAATAACTGCTATCAACGTCTGGCACGCCTGCATACACATCCACTTCAGCCTGCCAGTCAAATGAAGTTGCTGCCGGTTTTTTGATGATACCTACTTTCGCCAGTAAGTTATCGGGCGCAACATTACTGCTGTCTTTGCCCAGATAGCGTGCCAGCCCCAGGACTATGGCGATCAAGGCGATAACAAACAGCAGGCGTATGAGGATGGTTCTGAGCATGAGGCAAATAATAGTATGTACGGCACAAGTCGTGCAGCTTAGCCCAAATGTCGTCCACTCGCCATCACAGATATGATGGCCCTGCGCAGAAATTTCATAAATGGATTAGCATCTGGCTTCTGCGCCTGAAAGGCCGCTATCAGATCAACCCAGGAAGGAAACACCATGTCCAGCTCTGTTCTCAATAATTTCCCTATCACCAAAAAATGGCCAGCCCAGCATCCTGAGCGCCTGCAACTGTATTCACTGCCGACACCGAATGGCGTGAAGGTTTCCATCATGCTCGAAGAAACCGGCCTGGCCTATGAGCCCCACCTGGTTAGCTTTGAGACCAATGACCAGACTTCGCCAGAATTTTTGTCGCTGAACCCGAATAATAAAATCCCCGCCATCATCGACCCGCAAGGCCCCGGTGACAAGCCACTGGCGCTGTTTGAATCTGGTGCCATCCTGATCTACCTGGCAGACAAGACTGGGCAGTGCATCCCCACCGATGCGGCAGAGCGTTATGAATGCCTGCAATGGCTGATGTTCCAGATGGGTGGCATAGGCCCGATGTTTGGTCAGCTTGGTTTCTTCAATAAATTTGCTGGCAAGGCCTATGAAGACAAACGCCCGCGCGACCGCTACGTGGCAGAATCCAAACGCCTGCTGTCTGTCGTCAACCAGCGCCTGGCAGACCGCAAGTGGATCATGGGTGATACCTACACTATCGCCGACATCGCGATCTTCCCATGGATACGTAATCTGATCGGTTTCTATGAAGCAGGTGATCTGGTAGGCATCAATGACTTCCCGCATGTGCAACGCGCCCTGGCCGAGTTTGTCGGGCGCCCGGCAGTGCAGAGGGGCTTGTTGATACCGGCACGCGGATGATGTTCGCTAAAAATATCAAGCTCTTCAGTCTCTCAGGCAGTGCCTTGCTATTGTCTGGCACTTGCCTGGGTGCTACTTTCAGCGACAAACCGCTCAAGTACACCAGCAAGAACAACATGGGAGAGAAGGTAGAACTGACGATACCTTTCATCTCGACTGAGGATAGGCAGGTGGCAGATCGTATCAATAACTTTTTGCACATACAGTTATTGAATACTTTGCCACCTGCGAAAGAAGACACTGCTGCAAAGATGGCACTGATAGAGCTGGAGCTTCCTCTTGAGTCCATGGAGCCAGCATCTTCTGACCTGCTGAATGGCAAGCGACACTATGCCATCGTTGTCAGTACTGAGGGCTGCGGCGCGTATTGCAGCCTGAATGAAATACGTTTTGACTTTGATGCCAGGACAGGGCGTGTCATCACGCCTGTGGAGTTATTAAACGAGCCTGGTAAAAAGGCCCTGGCGATACTGGCGCAAAAAACCAATGCGAGGCGTTTGCGAACTGAAATAGCTCGTCTGGAAAAATTGCGTAACAAGGGTACGAAAGAGCGCGACAAAGAAACGGTGGCTGACCAGATCGAGCTATACGAGCGTTGCCTGGAAGAGCGCTATACCAAAACTGGCCTCCACTATGATTTTTATCTGAAGTATCCCGGTCAGATAAGCATACTTGATGGTGCACTGAGTTTTGATAGCGGTACGTGTTCAGCACATGTGAACCGCGCCATTGATGATCTGGGCAATCTGGTCATGACACTCAAAGCACCGCAATTGACAGCTTACCTCAGCAGCTATGGGAAATATATTTTGCTCGGTGAGGGGGATGGAGCGATTGCTGACATCAATCCCTATGCCCAGGTTTTTCGCAGCAAGATCAATGGTAATACGCCCATTACCCTGATGCTGACAGATAGTGTTGAAGGTGCATATTACTCAAGCTCGCGCTACTTTTATGACAAACATCGCCAATCCATACCGCTCAAGGCAGCGCGCAAGAAGGATGTAACCGAGCTGACTGAATTTGACGGCAAGGGCAAACCAAGCGCAACCATCAGTTATCGCCGGGAAGGCAATAAATTACTGGGGCAGTGGCGCGGGGCAGGTAAGACATTGGCTTTCGAAGCATCACCTTGAGTTCTGTACATATCCAGGATATTAACCAGCAGACACCCAATGAAGATATTAAAAACCGGATTATTGTTACTAGCCCTTGCTTTTAATGCTGCTGCCAGCGCTGAAAGCATGAGCAGGTCTGCCGAAATCGACAAGATTTATCAGGAAGATCAAAAGACCCGTTCACTGTTTAAACGCGGTGATATCTATGACAGACCGGCTGAATTGAAGTCGGACGCTGCCAACCGCATGCGCCTGTTTGAAATGATGGTCGATGATCTGCCATGGACAGCGAGGAATCTTGCTTTGGCGTCGGTTGTTTTTCAGCACACCAATACCGGTGGCGAATCCGAAGAAAACGAGAGTTGGCGTTCACAGGAAAATCACCTGCTGAGTTTCTTTATGGCGCGCAAGGCTGCCAGGTTAGGCCTATTTGAGCAGGCCGGAAGCATGGTTGGCCGTATTGACCGCTATCTGAAGGCCAGCGGCATACCCAGGGATTATGGGCTGGAACTGGTGTCAACAACACCTTTCAAGGTGTGCACCATTAATCCCGACGTCACCGACGAGCAAAGGCTTGATGCCGGGCTGCCATTGAGATTGAATGAAATGATGAAGGAATTCTGTCACTGATTCTTGACCCATGCAGGCAAAATACGCGCCTGCATGGTTCAATGATTCTTGCGTAGCAAAGCTTCCAGCCTGCTGGCCAGGTCCGCATGTTTCTTGTGCAGGTAATGGTAAAGAGGTATCGTGCTGATGGGTTGAGTAAGCATGTGTACCGTGCCTTCCAGCTTCATCTCTTTGACCAGTTGCAAACCTGACTGTTCATCAATGACGATCAGTTCTACCCGGCGGTTCAGCATCTGCCTGAAGGCAGCCTTGATATTGTGCTCGGCATGGCCTGTGCTGAACCCCTGGGTGTTTTGTTCTATGACCTTGGTGCCGGTCTCATAAGAAAACGTATGTTCTTTAAGGCTGGCCCAGCCTTTGTCGAGATCGATGTTCTTATCCATGGCAAAGGCGACGGTATTGGTGGTTGCCAGCGGCACCATGATTTGCAGGAGATTGGGATATTCCACAGCCAGCCCTCCCTTGCGCATGAGTTCACCATCCAGGCGCCCGCTATTTGATTCCTGCAGGGCACGGTTACCCGGCAGGTTGACGAACTCCAGGTTTATCCCCAGCTTTTTATAAAGCTCGGTCAGTTGGATTGCAGCGGTTTTTTCCATGGGGCCGCCCTGGCCAAAGGTAGCGATGCGTATGCTCTCTTGTTGCGCAAGGACAGGACAAGCAGCATGCAGACAAAAAATGCTGAATGCAACTAGCCACTTCGCCGCGGTTTTGTCACGCTTGCCTGAGGTCATGCCCTGAACTCCGTTTTCGGGTGTTGGTTTTGATCAAGTATTGGCGATAGAGGTTTGTCATGCAATATGAATATTTCGCTCATGTCAGATAGACCATGCCCGGATATATTATGGGCTAATCATGCAGCAAGCTCGCATTGCAGGTAGAATCTCGCCTGTCTAGAATAAATGGTCGAGAGCATGAGCGCAACAAGCAACACAGGATTGACTCCACAGCAATTATTTGAAAACAACCGCAAATGGGCTGCTGCCATCACGGCAAAAGACGCCAATTTCTTCAAGACGCTGGCGGCACAGCAAAGCCCTGAGTACCTATGGATAGGCTGCTCTGACAGCCGCGTTCCAGCCAATGAATTGCTGGGCCTTTTGCCCGGCGAACTGTTTGTCCACCGTAACATCGCCAATGTGGTCGTGCATTCTGATCTCAATTGCCTTTCTGTATTGCAATTCGCGATTGATGTACTCGGTGTCAAACATATCATCATCTGCGGTCATTATGGCTGCTCCGGCGTGCATGCTGCCATGACCAACCGCCGTGTTGGCCTGGCCGATAACTGGCTGCGCCATGTCCAGGATGTGCATCAAAAACATGAGAAATACCTGGGCGAAGTATTGTCTGTGCAAGAGAAAAGCGAACGCCTGTGCGAGCTCAATGTCATTGAGCAAGTCGTCAATCTCTGCCGCACCACTGTCGTACAAGACGCCTGGGAGCGTGGCCAGCCATTGACCGTGCATGGCTGGGTGTATGGCCTGCGCGACGGTTTGCTGAGCGAATTAGGCATGACCATCAGCTCTGCTGATGAACTGACTACGCATCACGCAGCCAGCCTGGCACGTTATGATCAATAAAGACGCCATTTTTGGAATCAGTCAGTAGCAATACAGATGGCTGCACAATGCAGCCATCTCATCATTTGCAAGATCAAGGCATCTTCCTGATGGTCGTATTCAGATGAAATTCAGATGAAAATGCGAAAAAGGGCGGACCTGCCCAGCAAACTTTGCCAGACTTGCGGCCTGCCATTTAACTGGCGCAAGAAATGGGAAAAAAACTGGGACGAGGTCAAATACTGTTCCCAGCGCTGCCGCAGCAACAGCCAGAGCAGTCGCAGTGGCAAGTCACAGACTTGAGAGCCGCCACCAAATCGGAGAACGCCATGCAAACTGCCGCACCCGCAACCACATTACGCCTGATACTCGGTGACCAGCTCTATCCTGCGCATAGCTGGTTTAGCCAAACTTCTGACGATGTCGTCTATGTCATGATGGAAATCCGGCAAGAGACAGATTACGTGCTCCATCATGCGCAAAAAATTATCGCCATCTTTGCCGCCATGCGCGCGCTGGCTGCGCAACTCCAGGCTGCTGGCCATCGCCTGCATTATCTGACTATCGATGACGCAGACAATATACAATCCCTGACAGCCAATCTCGACTGGCTGCTGGCACGTTATCAGTGCAGCCAATTTGAATACCAGGAGCCTGACGAATTCAGGCTCGATGCACAACTCGCCGCCTATTGCGATGCCAGCAAGATCAATTGCCGCATGTGCAGCAGTGAACATTTTTTTACCCGCCGTGATGAAGCCGTCATCCTGTTCGAAGGTCGCAAGAAATGGCTGATGGAAAATTTCTATCGGCACATGCGCGTCAAGCACCAGGTCTTGCTGGAGGAAGCCAATAAACCAGTCGGCGGGCAATGGAATTATGACCACGACAACCGCAAAGCCTGGCCCGGCATACCCTGGGAACCGGCAGACTTCCGGCCTCGACATGATCATTCAGGCTTGTGGGAAACCATACAGCAGGCAGGTATCAATAGCTTTGGTGAAGCGAATGCGGCAAATTTTGCCTGGCCGCTGAACAGGTCAGAAGCACTGGCACAACTTGATGCTTTCATCCAGCATGCCCTGCCGCATTTTGGCGAGTTCCAGGATGCCATGAGCAGCAAGTCTTGGCGCTTGTTTCATTCACTGATTTCTTTCGCCCTGAATGTCAAAATGCTGCAGCCACAAGAAGTGGTTAGCAAGGTCGAGGCGGCACTCTGGGCCGGCCATGCCGCACTGCCTGCGGTAGAGGGTTATATACGGCAGATACTGGGTTGGCGAGAATATGTACGCGGCATTTACTGGGCGCAAATGCCTGGCTATGAAGAACATAATTTCTTTGGCCATGAGGCAGAATTGCCAGCATGGTTTTGGACTGGCAAAACAAAAATGCGCTGCCTCTCCAGCGCCATCAGCCAGTCGCTGGAGCAAGCCCATGCCCACCACATACAGCGCCTGATGGTCATAGGCAATTTTGCCTTGCTCGCGGGCTTGCAGCCACAGCAACTCCATCGCTGGTATCTGGGTATTTATATCGATGCGTTTGAGTGGGTAGAGTTACCCAATACCCTGGGCATGAGCCAGTTTGCTGATGGTGGTATGCTGGCCACTAAACCCTATGTGTCTGCCGCAGCCTATATTGACAAAATGAGCGATTATTGCAAGGGTTGCCATTACGATAAAAAGCAACGTACAAGCGAACTAGCTTGCCCCTACAATGCTCTGTACTGGGATTTTTTTGCCCGTAACGAAGACAAGTTATCCAGTAATCCTCGCATAGGCATGGTGTATCCTCAGCTCAGAAAAATGGATAAAGACACCTTGCAGGCGTTGCGCGATAGGGCAACAGATATACGTGCCAGACTTGATGATCTTTAAGCAGATATAGCACCATTTGAAAGCCAGAAAATGAACCCCATACAACCAAATAAGCTCATGCTCTCCAAATGGACTGCGGTAGAAGTCGTTGCCAAACAAAAGCATTTTCTGGTCAGTAAAGTCTATTTGCCTGAGCAACAAGAAGGGCAGCTTGTCATGAATGCCCAGGTCGAATTTGTTGAGCTTGAAGCTGTCTATAGCAAGGCCAAACGCAAGATCGCCTGGCGTGAACTGGCTGACACGAACATGTGGAAGCAAGGGTGGGTATGATGGCTGATAGTTTGCTAAGCTCCTTCCCACAGGGCTTCAGGGCGCTGGTGATTGGCGCATCTGGCGGCATAGGTGCGGCATTTGTAGAACTATTGCGTGCGCAGGAACATTGTGGACTGGTTGTAAGTCTGCATCGCCAAAGCCAGCCAGTACTGGACTTTGCTAGTGAAGACAGCATTGCTGCAGCAGCTAGCGAGATGAAAGAGCGTGGCCCTTTTCATCTCATCATCAATGCGACTGGCGTATTGCATACCGCTGACTTCATGCCCGAGAAAAAACTGGCCGATTTGCAGTATGCACAAATGCAGGCGACCTTTCTCGTCAATACCTTTGGCCCTGCCTTGCTCCTGCGTCACTTCGCCCCTATGCTCGACAAACAGAGAGGTGTCATGGCCATGCTATCTGCCAAGGTCGGCAGTATAGAAGACAATCGCCTCGGCGGCTGGTATAGCTACCGCGCATCCAAGGCGGCGCTGAACATGATGATCAAGACCGCCGCCATAGAACTCAAACGCACCCATCCCGATGCAGTCTTATTTGCCTTGCACCCCGGCACGGTCAACACCGCCTTGTCGCAACCTTTTCGCGGTGCCAGCATAGGCCGCCATGTCACGCAGGCAGCCAATGAAATGCTGGCGGTGATCAACAGCATGCGGCCTGCACAATCGGGTGAGTTTTATACTTATGCCGGTGAGACGCTGCCCTGGTGATGATCGGCAGATACTCAAACCAGTTGCATCACTTCATGCACGTGCTTGCGTGGTTTTTGCGGCCAATTGCCAACGGCGGCATGACCCACCGTGATCAGCATGACCGGGATTTCCGTGGCATGCAGATCAAACTCACGCGCCACCGCATCTGCGTCAAAACCGCTCAACGCGCAAGATGCCAGCCCCTTGCCTTGTGCTGCCAGCATCAAGGTCATTGCCGCCAGCGATGCTGAGCGCAGGGCTTCATCCCTTTGCAGCACCGCATTATTGGTGTGGCTTTGCTCAGCCATGCCTACCCATGTCGTCAACATCTTGTCGTCAATGATCCCGGCAGCAACAGCAGGGCGCAAAGCGGGTTCGAGCTGGGCGTGGGCATTCAGGGTGCCGCAGATGATGAAAGTCACTGCAGCATCGCTGACCTTTTGCTGATTAAAAGCTGCTGCCTGCAAGCGCTGTTTAGCCTCGTCGCTGACAACCGCCAGGAATTTCCAGTTCTGAAAATTATAGGCAGAAGGCGCCAGCGTTGCCAGCCGCACGAGCTCGGTGATCTCGTCATGGCTGAGCTTGCGGCTGCTGTCATAGTTATTCGCCGAGACGCGCGACTCAATAATTTCTTGTATGGATGCATGCATTTTATTTTCCTTGATAAAGATGAGAGTGATAAAAATTCAGGCCTGGCTACGCATGCTTTTTTGCACGACGATGACGCTGGCAAGAACGATCAATAAACCTGCCAGCGAGAGTCCGCGCATGCTTTGATCAAGCACAATCCAGCCCAGGATGACGGCAGTAATAGGGCTTAACAAACCCAGTGAAGACACGGCCACCGGTGACAAGCGTGCTATACCGCGAAACCACAGACTGTAGGCCAGCAAGGCACCAACGATGGACAGATAGGCATAGCCCAGTATTTGCGTCATGTTCAGCGCGGGCAGCGGCGCATCCACCAGCAGGCTAAAAGGCAGCAGGATCAAGCCTCCCAGCAAGAGTTGCCAGCCAGTGAAAGCCGATACCGGCAAACTGCTTTGCCAGCGCCGCGACAAATAAGTGCCGCCCGCCATGCAGATCGCCCCAGCCGCAGCGGCTGCCAGACCCACGGCATCCATGACCGCCGTGGCTGATAGCAATAGCGCCGCCATCCCCAATACGGCACCGACACTGGCTGTGATCGCCAGCGCGGCTGGCCTGCGCCTGTCCAGTAACCAGGCCATGGCCATGATCAACAAGGGCTGTATAGAGCCAATCACTGCAGCCATGCCCCCCGGCAGGCGGTAAGCCGCAATGAACAGCAGCGCCTGGAAGAAACCTATGTTCAGCGCAGCCAGCACCAGCAAGCGCCCCCATTCACGCGACAAGGGCAGGCGCTTGCAAAACAGCACCAGCAAAATCCCGCTAGGCAGGCAGCGCAGCAGGGCGGCAGTAAAGGGCCGGTCTGGCGGCAGGAATTGTGTCGTGACGATATAAGTCGAGCCCCAGATGGCAGGTGCCAGCGCAGTCAGCAAGGTGTCGAGCCAAAAGCCAAGTCGGGAAGGCATATTTGCAGTTTTCATGATAATGTCTTGAGTTCAAGATAAATCCATCTTAGCATAAACTATCTTGATATCAAGATAAATGCCCATGCCTTGTGTGGTCTTTAAGTTCGCAGTAAGAGTTGAAAGAGCGTAAATACATGAATCGCCAGAGGGCTGCCCATATAATGGCGAGCTATGCGCAAACGAATAATTGATGCGCGAATGAATAATCAGGGGAGCAAGATGGCGGAAAAGAAGATGGATGCAGTCGATAAGATTCTGGAACAATGGAGCAATGCCAGACCAGACCTCGATTGCAGCCCCATGGAAAACATAGGCCGCCTGCGCCGTTGCAGTGACCTGCTGAGCCGCGCGCTTGAGGGCACCTTCAATACCTTCGGCATGAGCGCCTGGGAATTCGACATGCTGGCCACGCTGCGCCGCTCCAGCGCCACTTTCTGCATGAGCCCGACTGACCTGTTCTCCAAACTCATGGTCACCTCAGGCACCATGACACACAGACTGCAAAAACTCGAAGCCAGCGGCTGGATACTACGCCTGCAAAACCCCGACGACGCCCGCAGTATGCTGGTGCAATTGACGGATACAGGTGAAGACCTGGTAGACCGAGCGCTGGTTGCTCATGTAGAGAACGAGAGACGCATCATGGCTGGTTTGAGTGCTGCGGATATGCAGCGTTTGAATGAAGGGTTGAGGGCGATGTTGGCGGTGTTGGAGAGTTTTGAGTAACCAGCTTAAGCTCCTCATGAGATTTCTTACAACTAACTCTCATTTTGATACACTAATAAAATCATAGTATTGGAATACAAGTGAGATTACTAACGACGCCCAAAAAGATGATGCGACGAAATGCGGGAGGTGCTGCAACTGGTGGCGGAATGAATTTTCAAGCAGCTGTATCTGCAATTGCATATGTCTACATGGCTAGGGGGCAGCGCCTCTCTTGGCTTGATGGTTTGGTGGACGATACGCCGATTGCAGTAGAGGCTGAAACTGGTGGCGCTGGCGATGATTTGCGACTTTCGCTCAGGCTGGATCAGGTAGTAGAAATTCAGGTTAAGAGAGGACTGCAATCTGGGGAGGACCTGTGGAGTTCGTTAACCGCACTCGCGAAGATTTGTCATTCAAATATTAATGTCTATGGGGTTTTAGTTGTTTCACCTTCGAGTAGCAATACGATTAAAACGCATCTTGCAAATGATGTCATACGTCTAGGGCAAGGGCGTTCAGACAATCTTTCTGAAATATCCAAAACATTCGTGTCAAGGCTAACCGCGCTGGGGTTAGGCATCGAAGAAAGTTGCAAGCGTATCCGCATTCAAACAATCTCTGCGCTTGAATGGGATCAAGCCTCTATACAAGCAGCGCGTGCCGAGTTAGGTCATATTTGTGCGGATCATGATCAATTGCGATCAACATGGGATATTTTATATAAAGATTCTTCAGCCTTAATTGAGCATCGTGGTCGGCGAGATGTGTCATCAGTACTTGCCCTGCTTTGTGCTAGTGGTATTAACCTGGTAGAGAAAAAATCAACTGCACCCATGTTGTTGCTCGAAAAATTAGTGAAATGGACGATAGAGACTAGCGCTAATTTTTCAATCTTTGGTGTTGAAAAAAAGTTGCAAATTGACGAGGCATGGATTCCCTTAAGAGCGATAGTGCGAGAGAGTTTAGATGTCGTGAACGAAGATCTAGCAGATGCAATAAAGAGCTATCAAGCTTGGGAGGATCGAAACATACCTCGTGATGCGGAGATCATTGATCCGGAAACGTTGGGGCGATTCATTACCCGTGCAGTAATCATTGGCGGGCCTGGCATGGGAAAAACCACGCTTTTGAAGCGGATTGCACGTCGTTACAGTGAAGATAAAATACCTGTCATGCGTGTGCGTCTATCTGCTGTGGCAGCAAGCATGAAAAATGGAAGCAGTTTTGAAAATGCCATCTTCGAGCATGGATTCGATAGTAGTGGTATTTCCATTACGGAAATTAAAAAAGTTTCATTTTCAAATTGGTTACTATTATGCGATGGACTTGATGAATGTGGTCGACAACAAGAGAACGTAGCGGAGGGAGCAGCTCGCTTTTCTGCAGGACATCCTGGATGCACAATATTAGTGACTACGAGGCCGGTGGGATATGCCGTCGCACATTTTAGCGAATGGCGTCATTACCATTTAGCACCACTTGAAGACTCCCGTACAGTATTTCATCTTGCCAATTTAGTTGAAGAGATCGCAAATGAAGAAACTCCACAAAAACAAAATGCATATTCAATATGCAAGGCGGCAATTGATGAAAGTTCAGTACGCAAAGTTGTTTCACGAAGCCCGTTACTTTTGGTGCTCGCAGCATCTATAGTAGCTCTGGGGGAGAGTTTAGGCACAACCAAAGCACAGTTGTATGAACAAATATTCAAACTAATTGATAGTGTGCCAAATGGTCGAATACCGGAAGTGCCCGGTTCTCCAGCAATTTTACAGCGCTATCTTAATATCCTTGGGTGGCAAATAACAAAATACCCCCTAGATTCTGTCGCAAATATACTTAAGAAAGCTTCTGAAATCGTTGCAAACGATTTTGGCTATACAGAGTTTCAAGCACAAGAAAAATCTAATGAATATCTACAATATTGGCAAGATGTTGGAATAATTGAGCGCATAGGACATGGGCACAAAGACGCATTGACTTTTATACATAAAAGTTTCGGTGAATTTTCTGCAGCGCGATATCTTTGTTCAATGGCAGTTGATGAACAGCAATCTACAATTGCCAACATTATAGATAATTCAGATTGGTTTGAAGTTCTTCAATTCTCTGGCCTTTTGGGGCTCGCAGATGTGGTAAGTAATGCGTTGCTTTCGAAGTTAGAAAATTCTTCCTTCGACTCCAAGAAAATTCTTCAACTCGTTGAACTGTTGGTAGAAGCAAATCCAGCACCTGCCCGTGCACTGCGAAAACGAATCGTTGATGCGACATTTTCGGTTGTATCTTCAAATCGGCGTTCGCTAGTCTTCGAAGTTGGGGAATTACTTGTGGCAGCAGCTCGCCGTTTCCCTGAGGAGGTTGGACCTGCCTCTAATTCTCTACTTGATCATGAACAATACTGGACACGACTTGTTGCATGGTCTAGTTCAGTAGCAGCGGGAGCACCACATTATCGTCAGGAGCAGCTCATTGAAGTTACTCTATTTTTCATAAGTAAACTTGGATCAGGTTTTAAACCGTCTCTGGCTGGAGGTATTAGCTTGGGGGGAGATGGCGACTATGACTTAATTAAAACATTTGCGCTGGATGCAATATCAGAACTTCTAACGCATAGTTCTAGCCAGGTCTCTGATCAATTTTTCAAAGAGATATTGGATCATCCTCTTTTGCGTGAAGTGAGCTTTCAATTGAATGCAAGGAGGGTACTTGAGTCTAATGGGCGATCTCTTGAACTTAAAGAATTACACAATTTCAATCGGCACTCAATGCATCCGGGGCCGGAATATGTTGAAGCAGAATTGCTTGCCTTTAATGCTATTTTTGATGCTTTCGATCTACCGCTGGCAAGTCTGGAGAGAAAGGAAATACCTAGCACCTTACTACATTTCAGCGCTTTTCTTGAAGCAAGTAATTTTAATAATATCGAAATGTCGGATACATGGGCATGGACGAAGCTTTACGATAAATTGGTTACTCGTGAAACACTGAAAGGTTTTGTCGGGATATGTAAAATTAATCCCGAATTACTTCGTCTTGAAATGCAAGTCGCACGTGATTACTTGG
Source organism: Undibacterium sp. TC9W (assembly GCF_049339865.1). Taxonomy (NCBI): domain Bacteria; kingdom Pseudomonadati; phylum Pseudomonadota; class Betaproteobacteria; order Burkholderiales; family Oxalobacteraceae; genus Undibacterium; species Undibacterium sp. TC9W. The sequence continues at coordinate 260,518 of NZ_JBMPPJ010000004.1, forward strand.
CCGTGTCAACGGACTTAGAAGATAGGTCACTTTTCCGATTGATCACTAAGGTTGATCCAGCGGAAGTGGATTGGTCTGCTGCTAAGACGTTAGGCTTAGATAATGCAAAAATTGAAAGCTCCCTTTACCATCCCTCCCGATGGATTGTTTGGCTAGGTGCCAATCTTCTGGCAAATATGCTAACCGCATCAGAAATGAATTCCGTTTTGTGCCGACTTATGAAAACTGGAGAGGGACACGCATTGTGGGCGGCAGCCGCGCTAACCTCATGTCTTGAAGCGGATCGCTCCATTGCTCTCTTGCTTGAGCGACTGTCTGAGCCTCATGTCCATGGTTGTGAACATTTGATAAGTCACTTAAAAAACTTCAATCTTGTATGGGACGATTCATTATCCAAAATATCAAGGATTGGGCTAAATGGAGATGTTGATATTGCCATTGAGACTGTCACGCTTATTGATAAATTCGTTATAAGTGATCATCCAGATCAGTTATCTCTTATTGAAGACGCTTTGAGCTATTGGATCGTAAATGAGGTCCCATATCCAAAGTCAAGCGGCCCCATTCCAAATAGTCCCCGAGCTACTCTTATTAAGGTACTTAAAAAAATTCGCCCACTCAGCTTCCAGAAGTTAAAGATTTTTGTTAATGATTCTAGACCAGACGTTAGAGATACTGCGGAAGAATTACTTATTGATTCTCTTCGAGAAGGCGATGTTTCGATTCTGGAATTTCTAAGCGATATCTCCAATCAAGTGTTACCTGTGAACTTATTGGGAAAGGTATTGCGAGCTGAAGTATCTTTGAACGCGGTAGAGATTAATTCTGTTGTCGAATTGCTGGCAAGTAAAAACGCTAAAATACGACTAAATGCGATGTCGGTTTTTCGTGATACTTATTTGAACACGATGCAAATAAGATCTTATGCGCAAATGATGATCCAAGATTCTGAAAATGAAATTAGAGAACGTGCTTACCGTGTCATTGACGAACTCTAAAATTATCTTTGTGAACTTAATGAATACCTTGAGCAGAATTTATTTAAGCCACCCCGTAATACCCCAAAAACATCCCTGCCGTCAGTTCTATCAACACCTTTTGCTGCGGCTCTTCCAGCATGGGCTGCCCCATCGCGACTTGCGGCCAGAAGGCCAGGGACTTCAGTTGGCCTTGCAGCATGTCGCCCATGAAATAGGGGTCGCCAGCTTTGAGTTTGCCATCTGCCTGTGCCGCCCTGATCCAGGCGACGATGCCTTCTTCGCGTTTGCTCATGCGTTCTACCATGTCGCGGGCGCGGTCCGGGGTGTGGATGGTGGCAGCCACGGCGACGCGTACGAGGTCGATGAAATTGGTGTCGCTCATCAGGCGCATCTTGTTGCCAAGGAAAGTTTCCAGTTGTTCGCGCAGGTTTTTATCGGCCTGATAGCGAAAATCATCCTGAGAAACAGCGCTTTGCCACAATTTTAACAATATTGCGGCGAACAAATCGTCTTTACTAGGGAAGTGGTTGTACACCGTGCGTTTGGAGACGATTGCCGTGGCGGCGATCTTGTCCATGCTGGTTGCATCGAAACCATTGAGGCGAAATTCATGGATGGCTGCCTGCAATATGGCTTCGCGCTTGCGGTCGGTCTGGCGTACGGGTTCTGACATTTTGTAATTTTATTATCTGATGTGCTGGTTGAGCCTGTCTGGCTGCGATAAAAGAATTTTACACTAAGTAGTTTACTTTTTTAGATTTAGAAACTACACTGTGTAGTGTAAATATTCGATGCAGTATTTTTCTTGTGTAGTTTTGTGCAGTCATCAGGCGCAATCATTTATGCCCCGAATTTCGCGGTTTGTATTCAGTCTCTTCATGACAGGAGTGTTGATCATCATGGCTTATGTTTCTTACCCCAGCAATGCCCAGAATTTACCCGTCGTTGCTTCTGCAATTGCGCCAGCAACACCAGCTCCCGCTACTACAGGCGGTTTTGTCAATGACAAAGAGATGCGCGAACCAGGCTTGCGGGGCAGCCTCAAAATCATGTGGAAGTTTTTCTTTGATAAGCCCAAAGATACTGTACCGGGCGGCAGCATACCCGTGTTTGATCTGACTCAAGAGCAGTTGCTGGCTGCACCGGACAATAGTCTCTACCGCCTTGGCCATTCAACCATGCTGATGAAATTGCAGGGTGAATTCTGGCTGACTGACCCGGTGTTTTCTGAACGTGCTTCGCCCTTCCAGTGGATGGGCCCCAAGCGTTTTCACCAGCCGCCGATCAGCATTGCTGACCTGCCGCCCATCAAGGGCATCATCCTGTCGCATGATCATTATGATCACCTTGATTACGCTGCTATTTTGCAACTGGCGAAAAAGACTGAGCATATCCTGACACCGACAGGCGTGGGTGATCGCCTCATCAAATGGGGTATAGCTGCAGACAAAATCCAGCAACTGGGCTGGTGGCAAAGCACCTGGGTCAATGGCATACAGTTTGTAGCGACGCCTGCCCAGCATTTTTCTGGCCGTGGCCTGCATGACCGTGACCAGACCCTGTGGGCATCGTGGAGCATACTGACGCCTGAACTGAAAATATTTTTCAGTGGCGACACTGGCTACTTCAAGGGCTTCAAAGAGATAGGCGACAAATACGGCCCCTTTGACCTGACCATGATAGAAACCGGTGCCTATAACAAGATGTGGCCTGATGTGCACATGCAGCCAGAGCAATCGCTGCAGGCGCATATCGATTTGCGTGGCAAGACCATGCTGCCTATCCACAATGGTACCTTTGATTTATCACTGCATAGCTGGTTCGAGCCGTTTGAGCGCATCGTCGCGCTGGCCAAGCAGCATGATGTGCGCATCAGCACGCCACAGATGGGTGAAGAAGTCGATATCGCTGAGCCGCAAACGGGCAAACGCTGGTGGTTGTTCCCCATGGCGCAGGCCAGCAAGCCTGTGTCTTTGCAGTCTGCACTTGCCGAGTGATATTACACAGCAAGCGCGCAGAGACTATCACACACAAAACGATTACAAAGGCAGGGCCAGGTTTTATTCAAAAATCTGGCCTTACTTGATGATTGGCAAGGCCGCGCCAGCCAGTACAAACAAAGTTCCACAGGATCGGTTAAAAAGTTTCTCGCCGCGCTCCAGCCAGGGGCGTATCTGGTGGGCCAATCTGGCCAGCAGGCATTCGACCACAAATTCCATACCCGCAAATGTCGCCGTCATGATCAGGAATTGTGTCAGCAAAGAGCGCTGCAGATCAATAAACTGCGGCAGGAAAGCGCCATAGAACAAGATCACTTTTGGGTTGGCAATAGCGGTCAGCAAGCCAGTGCGGAACAGGATGTCTCCGTGCGCAATGCCCTTGTTGTCTTTCAGCGAGAGATGCAGCGCAGGTGCGCGCCATAACTGTATACCCAGCCAGACCAGGTAAAGCCCGCCGCCTATCTTGAGCACCAGCAGGGCATGTGAAGCTGCCTGCAGCAAGGCGCCGAGGCCAAACATGGACAAGGCAATCAGGGCAGTAAAACCCACCACGCCGCCCGTGATGGTCCACAAGGCTTTTCGTGCGCCATACATTGCACCATGGGTCATCGCAAGCAAGCCATTTGGCCCCGGTGTCAGCGACAGTCCCAATACTGTGATTGCGTAAATAATCCAGATGTTTAAAGCCATGTTTTCTCCTGTTTTCCATGAAGTCAGTGTAAACAGGATCATGTTTTATAAATGGTATGATCTGGACTTATTTAGGTAATTTATGGACATCGATTATGCCAAGCTATGTGCATACTGAAACGACTGTGGCAGACATACGCCTGCTGATCATGCCTTTGCCTGAATTTGCGATGCTGCCGTTTGGGGGATTTCTCGACAAGCTGCGCTTTACCGCAGATGAGGCAGACTACAGTCGCCAGCGGTATTGCACCTGGCAAATCCTGGGACTGGAAGCGGGCAGTATCAAATCCAGCAGTGGCATCGATATTCAAGTTCAGACTACCCCGGCAGAAATTAATTATGCAGACTTTGATTACCTGGTGGTTTTTGGTGGCAGGAGCGCGCAGGCAACGCAGGCGCTGGCACCGCGCTACAAAAACTTTCTGCGTAAAGCGGCAGGGCATGGCGTGAAGCTGGTCTGTATTGATAATGCCTGCTTCCTGCTGGCTGCCTGTGGTTTATTGACTGGGCATAAAGTTGCCTTGCACTGGCGGCATGAAGCTGAATTCCGTGCCTCATTCCCACGTATAGAAGTCGTCAGCGGGCAGATGTATTGTTTTGATGGTGAGCGCGGTGAACGAATTTCATGCGCCGGTGGCATGGCAGCGATAGACCTGGCGATAGAAATGCTTGCGCGTGCCTGTGGCCGCAGCCGTGCGCTGAAGGGCCTGGCCGACATGCTGGTCGATGAGGCACGCAGCAGCGGTCATGAGTTGCGCTCACTTGATATAGAAGCTGCAACGAGCCGCCACACAGGCCGTGCCATTGCCCTGATGCGCAGCCTGCTCAGCGCCAGCAAGACCATCGATGAACTTGCGGGCATGGTCGGTATCAGCAGGCGGCAAATAGACCGCCAGTTTCTGTCTGAGCATGGCATGACGGCAAAGAACTATTGGAATGAGTTGCGACTGCAGCATGTGCAATGGCGCTTGCTGAATTCTGGGCATAGCCTTGCTGTCATCGCAGATGAAGCAGGCATAGCCGAAGTCAGTTATCTGGGGAAAATATTCCGCAAGCGTTTTGGTATGTCGCCTGCGCTATTTCGAAAGACATCACCGGGTGTGCCGCCAGTCCTCTAGCCACGTATCCGGACCATGATCAACAAATATGAGTGCAGAAATACCGTGACCTAGGGCGCATTGCAATGCGCCGCATGAGATCGTTGCATATTTGGGAAAACGCCAGTACGGCATGCGTTGCTTGTATGCGGCGCGTTACAACGCAACTTACGATATGTAGGGGAAATCTGATTTCTCAAATACTTGAAGTTGCAGGATTACCCATCGTTTGAATTCATCTTCAGAAATCGGATTATCAATTGGCAGCATTCCTGGCCAAAGGCGTACAGCCATCATTGCCCACTCATCTGCCATTTTTTTAATTGCCGGAGGTGCGGAATATAGTTTCGCCGCATCGCGAAATTCACCTGCCGCGGAACATACAAAAGAAAAGTGTATTTCACCAGCAGTATATGATCTCGCCAGTTTAATTAATTTACGCGCCTCAGGGAAACGTGTTTCAGGATTATGTGTCTCGAATTCGTTCAAATTCTGCGTGAATGAGTTCTTCATATTACTAATATTCTCAAGGCTGCCGTATAAAATCGACGAGATCCAAGGTCTTTTGATCCGGCCTGGGCGTGAAAAAACTCACCACCATCATGGTGATGAACCCAGCCGGGACGCCGAATACACCAGCAGATATAGGTGCGATGCTGAACCACTGATTCGCCGGGCTGCCACCAAATATAGGGTGGGTATACAGCATATAAAACACGCAGACGACAAAGCCAGCAATCATGCCGCAGATGGCACCCTGGCGATTCGCACGCTTCCAGAATATGCCCAGTACCAGGCAGGGGAACAGCGCTGAAGCAGCCACTGAAAATGCCGCGCCGACCAGTGACAAAATATCGGCAGGCTTGAGTGAAGCCACATAGGCCGCCACCAGCGCCACCACCAGTAGCAGCAGCTTGGATATCGTCACCCGCTTTTGTGTTGAGGCTTGCGGGTCTATGATCTTGTAGTAGATATCGTGCGACAGGGAATTCGATATCGTCAACAGCAAGCCATCTGCGGTAGAAAGCGCAGCCGCCAGGCCGCCCGCAGCCACCAGCGCAGATACCACATACGGCAGGCCAGCAATCTCGGGTGTGGCCAGCACGACGATGTCACCATCGAGCACAATCTCGGCGAGCTGGACTATGCCGTCATGGTTGATGTCGGTGATATTCACGAGTGGGTTGTTGCGGTCTATATTGGCCCAGTAAGTGACCCAGGCGGGCAGTTTGGAAAATTCTGTACCGACCAGGGAATTATAGATATCGTATTTGACCAGTATCGCCAGTGCCGGTATCGTGATGTACAGCAGCATGATAAAGAACAGTGACCAGAACACCGAGTCGCGGCTCTCCTTGACCGTGGGCGTGGTGTAGTAGCGCACCAGCACATGCGGCAGGGCGGCAGTACCCATCATCAGGCATAGCACCAGTGCCATGAAATTATTGCGCTTGCTGTCAGACTCTTTCTTGTCCTTTGCCGCATACGGCGTGTATTTGGAAAAGCCGGGTTGCGCCTTGGCGAGATAATTATTGCGTACCTCGTTCCAGCGGTTTTGTGCTTCTTGTGGTGACTTGGGGTAATTCGCCAGCACCCGCCCTGCAGCCTTGATCTCCAGCAGCGAGGCATTGCCTGATTTTAATTCTTCAAGTTTGTGCTGCAATTCAAAACGGCCGTCTTCCCATGATTGCGGCAATTGTTGAATTTTCTTTTGCAGCTCGTCGGCACGCTGGCGGTAGATGGCCCTGACTTCTTTTTCCCTTGGATCTGACTCAAAAATCTTTTCCTTGTTTCTCAGCTCTGGCAGCACCGCCCCGTAAGAGAGCGGCGCGACCGGGTTATTGGTGTGTTTGACTGACAGCCAGGCAACCGGGATCAGGAAGGCGACAATGATGATGATGTATTGCGCGACCTGGGTCCAGGTTACGGCACGCATGCCACCCAGGAAAGAACACACCAGTATGCTGGCCAGGCCGAGGAAGATGCCGACAGAAAAATCCACACCGGTAAAGCGCGAGGTGATCAGGCCCACACCATAGATTTGCGCGACCACATAGATGAAGGAAATGAATACCGTGGCAATCACAGCCAGTATCCTGACCATATTGTTTTCCGGGTTGCCAGCAAAGCGTGCACCGAGAAAATCAGGAATTGTGTATTGACCAAACTTGCGCAGATAAGGTGCAATCAGCATCGCCACCAGGCAAAAGCCGCCGGTCCAGCCTATGATGTAGGCAAGGCCATCAAAACCCTGCAAATACAGGCCACCCGCCAGGCTCAAAAAACTGGCGGCAGACATCCAGTCGGCTGCCGTCGCCATGCCATTGAAAACCGCAGGCACGCGCCGCCCGGCGACATAATACTCGCTGATGTCAGCCGTACGGCTGACCACGCCTATGCCTGCATACAGCACGATGGTGGCAAACATGAACAGATAGCCTATCCAGGCGCGCGGCACACCTTCTTTTTCGAGGATAGCCAGACTGATCAGGAAGATGAAAAACAGCAGCGTGTACCACAGGTAATAAACCGTCAACCTTTGTGTGAAAATTTTTTGTCCCATGTGATCAGCTTTCTGCCTTCCTGCGGCCTATCCAGCCCATGCTGAGTGAATAGATGGCAAGTATCAGCACAAAGCTCAGCGTCAGGCCTTGCGCCGCCATGTAGAAAGAAAACGGCCAGCCAAAGAAAACCACGCTGGACAATTCACGCGCAAAGAACAGTACACAAAAGCACAGCACAGCCCAGCAAGCCATCAGGGCCACGGTCAGTCGCCGGGTATGCCGCCAGTATTGTTTGCTGACACTGCCAGCCTGCTCAGGTGCTGCGCTCATGACAAGCCCTCCATGGCAAGTTCATCGTAAGGGTTCAACTGGAAAGAGATGCGGAATACGCAACCGGGGTAGGCCGGGTCTTGCGGTTGCGGATTGTCGAGTATTTCTATCCTGGCCTCATGCTGGCTGGCGATCTCACGCACGATGGCCAGGCCCAGGCCGCTGCCTTGCACATTGCTGCCGAGGATGCGGTAAAAACGCTCGAACACGTGCCCGCGTTCTTCAATCGGTATGCCACGGCCATTGTCTTCGACCTCCAGTACCGCCAGTGCCTGTTCATGGTCGGTGCGTACACGCACTGTCACACTATGGCCTTGTGGGGTGTAACGTAAAGCATTGTCGATCAGGTTGCTGAGCATTTCACGCAACATCAGCGGGCTGCCAAAAATCAGTACCGCATTTTTATCCTGCTCAAAACCCAGATCTATTTTTTTTGCAAAAGATGCCTGTATCCAGTCCTGCACCACATTGCGGGCCAGAATATTCAAGTCTATCTGTTCGCGTGGCTGATTGGCCGGGGCCAGGTTTTCTGCGCGTGCCAGTGTCAGCAACTGGTTGACCAGGCGTGTGGCTGCTTCTGAGCTGGTGGCCAGTTGCGTTAATGATTGATGTATCTCTTGCTGGTCAGTCTGGCGCAAGGCCAGCTCTGACTGCATGCGCAAACCGGCCAGTGGCGTCTTCATCTGGTGGGCGGCATCAGCGATAAAGCGTTTCTGGATGGCGATGGTTTGTGCCAGCCTTTCCAGCATTTCATTGAGTGATTTGACGAGTGGTGTGATTTCTTCCGGCACATGGCGTGAATCAATGGGGCTGAGGTCATCTGGCCTGCGCGCGCGTATGCGCTGCTGCAGTTCTGCCAGAGGTGACAGGCCGCGGCTCAATGCAAACCAGACCAGCGCCAGAGCAATCGGCAAGATGATGAACTGCGGCAGGATCACGCCCTTGATGATTTCATTGGCCAGCAGGGCGCGTTTTTCCAGTGTCTCGGCGACCTGTACCAAGGCTAAATGCGGGTCTGTATTCGGACCGGGTTTGCCTGTCTTGTTGAGGTCGATATAACTATAGGCAATGCGTATATCTATGCCGCGCAAGACGGCGTTCCTGAACTGGACTGTACCTATGGTCGGTTTGTCTTCTTCAATGGGAGCGGGAAGGTCACGGTCACCATCAATGAGCTGGTCTTTGCTGACCTTGATCTGAAAATAGATATTGTCGAGATCATCTGCCCGCAAGATATCTCTTGCAGGATTGCTGAGCTGGGTCACGACCTTGCCGTCTATCTCTTTGACCTGCTGTGACAGTACTAGCACATTATCTTCGAGCGCGCGGTCAAAGGGCTGGTTGGCGATGGATTTTGCCACCAGGTAGGTGATGGCAATGCTCATCGGCCATAACAGCAAGAGCGGTGCCAGCATCCAGTCAAGGATTTCGCCAAACAGGGAACGTTGCGTTTTTTCTTCGGGCTGCTTGCCAGCCAGGCTGTCAGGCGCTGCTGCGTCGCTGTCGTCCTTGCCTGGCTGTTGACTCATTTTTGTTCAGTGCTGGCGGTAGCAGTAGGTGTGGCCGTGACTGTGGGCGCAGCAGGGACGAAGAATTTTTCCAGGCAATAACCGAGACCGCGCACTGTCGCAATACGCACACCATCTACCTCTATTTTTTTGCGCAGGCGGTGCACATAGACTTCGATGGCATTGTTGCTGACTTCTTCACCCCATTCGCACAGATGATCGACCAGCTGTTCCTTCGATACCAGCCGCCCGGTACGCTGCAACAGTACTTCCAGCAAGCCCAGCTCACGCGCAGACAAGTCCAGCATCTGTTCATGAATATAAGCAATACGCCCGACCTGGTCATAAGTCAGCGGCCCATGCTTGATGACGGTAGGCCCGCCACCTGCACCACGCCGCGTCAGTGCTCGCACTCGTGCTTCGAGTTCAGACAGGGCAAAGGGCTTGGCCATGTAATCATCTGCGCCCAGGTCCAGTCCCTTGACCCTTTGTTCGACCGAATCTGCCGCTGTCAGTATCAGCACCGGCAAACGCGAATTACGCGCCCGCAAGCGGCGCAATACTTCTGGTCCGCTCAATTTGGGCAAGCCCAGATCAAGGATCAGCAAATCAAAGTCCTGGGTAGTCAGCGCAGTATCTGCCGCTTCCCCATCATTGACACAATCAGTGGCATAGCCGGATTGCCTGAGCGAGCGGGTCAGACCGTCGGCCAGTACACTGTCGTCTTCTGCTAGCAAAATACGCATGATGAATTCGTTTTACGGTGGTTTGTCTCTGTTATCGGATGTCAGCATACGTGGCAATGGTCTTTGCCCGGCGACATCTCTTTCTATTTTGTCACGCAGTTGAGATTTGCGCTGCGTGCAGGATGAACTTTACCTCAATATCAGGTTTTGCTGGAGTCAGGTGGGGATATATTTGCGCCATGACAAGGATTTGTCGTTGAGCGGCATCAGGGGATCAGTTGTGGACGACATCAAAGCCAGAACCGGTGCGTCAAGACGCACCGTCCGGGCGTTTGAATTATGGTAACTGCTTGTTTATCGCCACCCTGAAATAATCCACATCGACATAATCATCGTCAGCAGAAGGTGATACATCTGGCCGCACGCTGAACAAACCCATCTGTGCACCAACCCAGCGGCCCATCGTTGCATTGAACTCATCGCCAATCGCATTAAATTGCTGATTGTCGGTGCTGTAATAGAATTGCGTTTTGCCACCTGCCTGCACCACCATGCGCAAATAGACAGTGCTGCTGTTTAATGGCAGGCTGGCGCGTATCACTTCTGCGCATTTTGCTTCTGTCTTGTCGCAAGTCGATAAGAGTAACTGTCTTGCCTTGTCTTGCTGGCGCACGCCCAACCAGGCATAGTTGAAACCATACATGATGAGGCCAGTGCTGCTGCCGTTTTGCAGATGATTCACATCCAGTCTGGTATCTACCGTGAATTGTTCGGCAGGCAGTTTTTGCAATAGCAAGGAGGGCACGTCCCACAGGTTGTTGCGTTCTGCATAGCTGCTGTCAGCTTGAGTGTGCAGGCGCAGGTGCTGTGGCCTGGCTGTCAATGAATACCATGCTGGTTTCCAGTTGGCATTCCATTGCCATTGTAAGCCCAGCTTGCTGTCCTTGAATTCATCGGTAGTCGCGGGCTGCACTTGCTGGAAAGTGCCTGCTACTGGCATCGCATGTCTGAGCACGGGTTCACCTGTTCCGGTATTGTTGACATCGTCACCGATGACGGGCCAGCCATCTTTCCAGTGCATGGGTTGCAGGTGCACGATGCGGCCATAGGCGCGCTTGTCCTGGAAGTGGTAAAACCAGTCAGTGCCTGCTGGTGTCTGTACCCAGGCTCCCTGATGCGGGCCATTGGTGGCTGACTTGCCTTGCGCCATAACGATCTTGTCTTCATAAGGGCCCTCGATATGGCGTGAGCGGAATACCGATTGCCAGCCTTCTTCCACGCCACCAGCCGGGGCGAATACATAGTAGTAGCCTTGATGTTTGTAGAGTTTAGGGCCTTCCAGCGTCTTGTAGCCAGGCAGCTTGTTGCCATCGATAACGACCTTGCCTTCGGTATCCAGTATCTGTGTCGCCTCCTTGTTCATGCGGCGCAGGCTCAGCATATTGTTGATGCCTGCGCGGCTTTTTGCCCAGGCGTGTAGCAGATAAGCCTGACCATCCTCATCCCACAAGGGCGTGGGATCAATGATGCCCTTGCCTGCCAGCAGCAGGTGGGGCGTAGTCCAGGGGCCACTGAAATTGTCTGCCGTCATCACATAAATGCCCTGGTCAGGGTCAGGATAAAAAATCCAGAAGCGCTGGTCGTGATAACGCAAACAGGGCGCCCACACTCCCTTGCCATGCTGTGGTCGGGCAAAATCCGCGAGTGGCAATTGCTGGGGCAGGGCATGCCCCACCAGTTGCCAGTGCACCATGTCTGCCGATTCCAGCAAAGGCAGGCCGGGTGCACTATTGAAGCTTGATGCCGTCATGTAATAGTGCTTGCCTACACGGATGACATCGGGGTCGGAATAATCGGCGTGGATGATGGGGTTCTGGTATTGCGCCCGGTCGGCATGGGCAGCATGTTGGGCATGCGCCGGTATAGTCAAAACGGGTGCCAGCAGACAGGCAGCCAGCAGTTGGGGCAATAGTCCAGTTTTTCTTGTCATCATGTATTGCCTTAGGTTTTGGTTGACCAAATTTAAATTGGTAAGACCAATTATGCGATGCAAAGTTGTGCTGTGCAAGCGTGGTTTGCAGGTGCGTGACAAAAATCAGTGGATTGCGCAAACCAGCGAGCTGCATTTTTTTGTTGACTTCATTGATTACGCGTGTAATCATTCATTGTCGATTACATCTGTAAATGATTGTCTCATGCTAATTTCACTCTGGAGCCAGCAATGAAAAACATCGCCATCAGCGAAGCAGAATCGCTGGTCATGGAAACCCTGTGGAAACAGCATCCTCAGTCAGCCGAATTGGTCAGCGCCGCTTTGGCACAGCAACAGGATTGGCAGGAAGCCACCGTCAAAACCCTGCTGAACCGCTTGCTCAAAAAGGGGGCGATCGCTGCCGAGAAGGATGGCAGACGTTTTCTGTATTCGCCCATCCTGCAGCGTGAACAATGGCTGATGTCAGAGAGCAAGGGTTTTCTTGACCGCATGTTCAATGGCCGCATCGCACCACTGGTGGCGCACTTCAGCGAACAAAAGAAATTATCGAAGCAGGATATCGCTGAACTCAAACGTCTCATCAAGGAGCTCGGTGATGATCAGTAATTTCTTGCAGCCAGCAATACTCGCCTGCCTCGTCATCAGCGGCCTGACCGTGCTCATTCTGCTGGTCAGAAACCCTTTGCGCAAACTGGCAGGTGCCAGTATTGCCTACCAGCTCTGGGCGGTCTTGCCACTCTCCCTGCTCGCCATGTTTTTGCCGCACCGGCAATTTCTGGACTTCGCTGATAAGTCGATGGCACCCGCAAACCAGCTCATCTCCGGCACAACTTTACTGGAGATACAGCCTGCCAGCACCTGGCCAATAATTCTTGTCAGTGTATGGCTCATAGGCAGCCTGTGTCTGCTGGGCCTGCTTGGCATGCAGCACCTGCATTTTTTGCGCAGGCTGGGCAAACTGACCGAGAGCGAGGGTGTCTATCTCGCCAGCGATGTTGATACCGGCCCGGCGCTGACAGGCTGCTTCAGGCCGAAGATCATCGTCCCCGCCGATTTTTATGAACGTTACAGCGAAGCAGAGCGGGCACTCATCATCCGCCATGAACTGGTGCACAAAGGCCGTGGTGATGTCATTGCCAATATCCTGTTTGCGTTGCTGCAATGCCTGTTCTGGTTCAACCCGCTCGTGCATGTCGCTGCCCGCTGCTTTCGCCTCGACCAGGAGCTGGCCTGCGATGCCAGCGTGATTGCGCAAGAGCCACAGGCCAGGCGCACCTATGCCGAAGCCATGCTCAAAACCCAGTTAAGTCTCACCCCCAGCGCCCTGGCCTGCCATTGGCCTTCTCGTCATCCCTTAAAGGAGAGAATCATGCAATTGCAACAGAACAATCCAAGTAAATTGAAACGTGTTCTCGCCTACGCAGTATTGAGCTGCCTGTGCAGTGTTAGTGCCTACAGTGCCTGGGCTGCGACACCAGTGAGCAGTGTTGCCGCACCCATACAGACTGGCCAGGACGCGGACAAGTCAGAAGTGGGCAGTTATTCCGTGGCGATGGATATCAAGGTTGCTGGTATAAAAAGCTCCCCCCGTGTTGTAGTCAAGCAAGGTACGCCAGCCGCCATCGGCATTCAGTCTGAAGACGGTCAGGCAAAATGGGACTTCAGTTTTACGCTTACTCCAGCACCTGCAGACAAATATAAAAATTCGGTCGTCATAGACATGATCGTCAAAAAAGGCGATGAAGTGATCGCCAAGCCAAAACTGATCACCGGCCTGGGCCAGCAAGCGAAGCTGCAAAAAGAAACGCCAGACAAACAGCAGGATTTTGATATTGCGATGACGGCTAATCTCGTCAAATAGGCGCAATGATCCGTGTAGCTTTAGTCAGGACTCATCTGCCTGCTCTGGTAAAATATTCAATTCTTATTGATAGCAAAAGAGCAGGCATTATATGCAATTCACATTTCCCAGATTTACTGCCTTATTGTTATTTCCCCTGCTGCTGTTATGCGCATCTGCTGCCACGGCAGCATCAACTAAAATCTGCACAGGCGACACTGCTCTGAGCAAATTCGATGGTTACTGGACTACCGATCATTTCGTAAGTCTGTTGAAAAAGCATGGCAACTGGACAGGGGCCATGAAAGCCACTGACAGCCAGCAAGTTGCGCTCACAATCAGGGACGGACTCATCAAACAGAACCTGGCCTGGCATGAGGGTGACGAGACTGCATATTGCCTGCGCGTAGCAGGCGATAGAATCTGGTTAGTGGGTGACGGCAAGCACAGGGCAGAGCAGGGGCCTTATCAACGCCTGGGCACACCTGAGCAGAACCAGGCCGACCTTTATCTGGCACGCATCATACAAGGCTGCTTTGTCAGCGAAGAAAAAGAGCAATGGTGTTTCGCAGACGGCAAGCTCAGCATCAATGGCAAACCGGATAAAGCCAGATTGTCCCTGGATTTGTCTGAGCTGGATTTGTATGGCACGCCATTGCGTGTTGAAGGCCGCAAGCTGCCGTTCTGGTATCTGGTCAGGCGTGGAGATGCATGGGTAGTATTTGAAGACGATTATGCTAGTAATGAAAAACGTGTGCCCGTCGATCCAAATACCAGCAAGCCCTGGCGCGTGTTAAGAAAGTAGCAGGCCAGCGTGAAGCTTCATTTTTCTGGTTTGCACCGCTACTTCCGTATCAAGTATGTTCTGTTGCTGGCATTGATCATCGCGCTGGCTGGCTTTATTCAGGTCATGCTGAGCATTGCTCTTTATCCTGCAATGCTAGCGCAACAATCTGCCACGCCTGAAAAAATCAAGGCTGATGCAGCGATCATTTTAGGCGCATCGGTATGGAAAGACAGGCCCTCGCCCGTATTTGCAGAACGCATCAAGCATGGCATACACCTGTACAAAAACGGTCAGGTGCAGTATCTGATTTTTACAGGTGGTGTGAGTGAAGGCGACACTCTCTCTGAATCAGCCGCTGCCCGCCAATATGCGATTGCCGAGGGTGTTCCTGCTGAAAATATTTTGACAGAAGAGGTATCGAAAAATACCTACCAAAATCTGGTGCAGGCCTGCAAGCCCATGCGCGCGCATCAATTAAAGAATGTAATGATAGTCAGTGACCCTTTGCACATGAAGCGGGCGATGACGATGGCGAATGAACTGCAACTCCATGCCATTTCTGCTGCTACACCGACCAGTCGTTATATCAGTTGGCGCTCAAAAGCGAAGTCGTTGTTGTATGAGAGCTTCTTTTATGTGAAGCATCAATTGTTGCGAGAGGAAGATCATGCTTGTTGAACAGTCGCAGCACAGGAGATTGATCAAATGAATGTGTTCATGAAGCCAGGATTTACCATATTGGGCCTGATCGCTGTGCTGACTGGCGTGGCCATGCTCTATGCCCCAGATAGCGTGAAGTTGTCTTGCAGGAGGGGCTGTGCATTCGAGCATCAGGTGATTATGCTGTTCGGTCAGCATACAGGAGTCAGTCTGCTTGGCCTGGGAATCATTGTCATTGGTGTGTACATGATGTGGCATACATTGCGGGATGGCAGATAGGCATGGTACGCTGTCTGTCAGGCGACAGCAGCGTTGTAGTGTTATTCACTTAACATGGCAAGGACTTTCTTTCCACAATCAAGCTCTGTTAGAAAGCGGCTCCAGCTTTTCCAGCATCACAAATAGACCCCTGTCGTCTTCAGAATAGGGATAGTCAAAATACGCTATCTGCATCCATTGCGCCTCCTGGCCCGGATGGACATAGATTTCAAAGTCATCCACCAGGATGATATCGCTGACTGATGCATCAGGTACAAATTCCAGATTCTTGGTTTCGCCATGCCAATGCACATACTCCATGTCTGCATACCAGGCTGGTGCCATGCCTTCTTCTACCAGCAAGCGGGCGATTTGCCTGAACTTGTCTTCTTTTACTGTCGTGAACATGACCAGGCGTGGAAATAATACAGCGCAGCGTTCGAGAAAAGCATAAAGGCCAGGGCGTGGTATCTGGCTCATGGCGTTGGAAATCAGCGTGCCTTCAAGGTCAAGTGCTAGTACGGAGGGCAGGGGTATTTTCATTTGACTGAAGCTCAATTTCAGCGAGTGTATGAACGTGATTTTTGCAGCGGGGTTACCATTGTACTTGAAGTTTTGGCCATAGTTGGTGCGGATGGCGCTCCCTCCGATTGTGCGGAACTGCGTCTAAATACGAAATTGTCTTGCATTTGCAGTAATTTATGCTTTATTATGTTTGAGTACATAATTTATGTAAATTAACATAATTACGCATAATAAAGATTAAATAAAGCAAATAAAGGGTATCAGCCATGAGTCTATCCTTCACTTTTCGCCGCCCTGAGCTGGCACAGGATCTTTGCAACAGATTGCAGGGCAAAGGCTTGAGTGATGCACGTTCAGGTCTGTTCCTGGCGGCCCCAAGGCGTGTCGGCAAGAGCACCTTCCTGCGCGAAGACCTGGTGCCAGAGATCAGCCAGCGCGGCTGGCTGCCAGTGTATGTGGATTTGTGGGCCAACAAAGAACGTGACCCCGCCCTCATCATTACCGAGGCCATCAAAAAACATTTGGCTGACACCATAGGCATCATCAGCAAGGCGGCCAAGGCCGTGGGCCTGTCCAAAGTCAATGTCATGGGCACGCTGACCATTGATATCAATCAGCCGGGTTTGCCAGACAATGTCACGCTCTCAGATGTGATTGCCGAACTCAGTCACCAGGTTAAAAAACCAATAGTGCTCATCGTCGATGAAGCCCAGCATGCACTGAGTACGACAGCAGGCCTGAATGCCATGTTTGCACTCAAGTCAGCACGCGACACCCTGAACTTCAGTGCTGAGCTGCCCGCATTGATGCTGGTGTTCACCGGTTCCAACCGTGACAAACTGGCTCACCTCGTGTTGAACCGCACCCAGCCTTTCTTTGGTTCCAGCATCACGGCTTTTCCCTTGCTCAACAAGTCATACACCGATGCCTTCACCAAATGGGCAAATGGCAATCTGGCCAGGGGTAACAAGCTGCGCGCCGAGAGTGTGTGGGCCGCCTTTCAGTTGCTTGGCCACAGACCAGAAATGCTGCGCGACCTGATCGCCCACATCGCGCTGGAAGGCCAGGCACAAAGCCTGTCCGAGATACTTGAAGACGGTGCCCGCAAAATCAATAACCGCCTGTGGGAAGAATTCGCCAGCGAGTTCGATGCCCTGACTACAATACAGAAAGCCGTGCTCAGCGTACTCATCAACAAGGGCGAACAGTGGATACCGTTTTCTGATGAGTCCATGGCGGCCTATATGGCCATCACCAAAACCAGACGCTTATCCAAGGCAACGGTGCAAACAGCCATCGATGGCTTGCGCGAAAAAAACCTGGTCTGGAAACAATCGCGCGGTATCTATGCTTTGGAAGATCTGGGATTTGCTGAGTGGTTCAGGCTTAACAGGCTGGCCGGGGAGGGGCAGGTTTGAAGCTACTGTAGCAAAAACTTATCAGCAAAATTAAAAACAATATCAAGGTAATATTGAAGTTATCTGGCGCCACATTATTGAGATCGTTGTGGCTTCAAAGCCTTGCAAGCGTACGATTACGATTCACTCATCGTATCTACAATTACTGAGGTTGCTAAATAATTTCAAAAATTCCAATCCTGAGGCAATGCAGCTTCACAAAGCGAACATTCAAGCACATCGTCCTTGATGATGTTGATAGCCTGGCATAGTCTGCAACGGCGAAATTCATAGTGGCTGCTGAAATGTCCGGGCGCAGCGAGGCCTGCGAATTGCAAGGCGTTTGCCACATCCGGCCATGACGAGGTTTGCGGGCAATAGCCAGTGGATTGATTGGTGATGGCACTTACTTCGAGCTTTTCTCCATTGATGACAAAAGTGATTTCACCAGCAGACAATACCGGGTTGCCACCGGCGCAAGCGACATGTTCGCTGTGCCGGTCAGCGAGGTGCAGGGTGCCATGCTGGTCAATGGTGAAGGTCGCAATTATGCTCCCGTCACGGTTGATATGTTGTTCAGTTTCCTTTACCCAGCGCATGACATCCTGCAACTGGCGTATCGCAAAACCTATGGGGATGGCTGCAACTGCGGTGGCAATTTCTACGGGGCCTACATAATGATAAAGCTGCGTCATAGCAGAATTGAAGAAAAGCTCAGCAAACCGATGTGCTGAATTTTGTCAGTTGTATGAATAGCACAGGCAGCAATATCCCAGTGGCGCCTGCCAGATACAGGACTAGCTGCATATTCTTTAAGCGAATCTTGTCACCGCAGATTTTTATATAGGCAACAGGCGCAATGAAAAAAAGCGAAGTCCAGATGAGCGTGAGAGCACAAGCATTGGATAGCAGGTCACCGCAATAAATGATCTCGAAAAAGCCTCTTGATAAAAACATCCACAAAGTCGCAACACCAAACCAGCGGGCAACAGAGCTCCAGTTTTTAACAAATAATTGTATATATACGGCTGCGCCGCAGATACCAATCAGTATTAGCCATGCCAGTGCCAACGATATGCTCACGCTTTTCTGGCCCAGAAAAAGAATACCAGCGCCAAGACTGCAAATGCAAGCGCAGGCAGCAATCTGCCCAGGCAGGCAGAGATGATTACGTCCGCAAATGAAACGATACTGACGGCATACAGGTCGCGGCGGCGGAGGTTGAATTTCATTTTTTGTATTTGTGCTTTGTTTTCGACGCTTCTTAAAAGCAAAGTAAGGATTGCTATTTATGAAGCATTGATGAGTCGCTTCAGATGTTGAGTCATTTTTTTCAAGTGTATCTGAAGGCAGTGCCAAGATGAATCTTCCCGCCATTCTATCCAGGTTTCTTCAATCAGAAAATCCAGAAATACATGCTGACGATTTGATCTTACTTCGTCAAGTAAAGAAATCAGTGCATCCATTTCTTTTGGGGCACCATCATGCAACCTGAAAGCTGTTTGTTCTGCGAGTGAAGAAAATCCCTCTTTGCTCCAAACAACTACATTCGCGTGGTAATAGCAATGCAGTTCTTGAAGAATCAGGTTTTCCAGATGCGCGGTTCTTATCATGATTTCATGCTAAATTTTGCACCCCATCTGCTTGCGCAACTTGACTACATCACCGGCCGCTGTCGCTTTCAGGATGTCTTCAGGGATGTGCCCATATTCTTCACGCATGAGAGTGAAATTATTTTTGGCACCGGCGGGCTGGAACCACATCAGGTAGCCACAGGTGACGGGGGCGATGCTTTGCCTGGTTTCATAATCGACGGCGATATAGGTGCCAGCCTGTTGTGCATTGGCAGGGTTGTCATAGACGGTGATGCGCCAGAGGTCACGGCTCACTTGTTTGCCTATTTGCGTCTGGTAGGCTGAGATGCGGGTTTGCCATTCTTCCAGCGTGCTGGTGTTCTTCAAACCCTTGCTCAGCATATTGTAGGCAACTTCATAGTAGCCATTGTCGATGGCTGACATATAGGCATTGCTGAGTTTTTTGCCTTCTATCTTGAACCTGGCGATGTCATCTTCACTGAGTTTGCTGCTGGCCAGTTTGGGGCGTTCCGGGATGTCGGCCACGCAATTCAATATTTGTACCATGCTGAAGCTGGTCTTGCCCTCTGCAACCTGGCCCGCCAGGGGTTCATCGCGGTTGAATTTGTATTTGCCAAATTCTGGTATTTTGCCATTGCATAGTTTGGTCGCAGGTTCGGCCATCATGGCTTGCGCCTGATCTACTGTCAGGCTGGTGTCACTGCTGAGCACCAGTTCAAAGCTTGTGCCTGAGAGTTTTTTATAGGCGAGGTCAGCCGCCCACGCCGGGCTGGCGCTGATGAAAAGGCAGGTGCTTACAGCAAGGGCAAGGCGGGATGGTGTCATGGCAATCAGTGATGAGAGAAGATCCAGCAAAGATACGGGATGCGACCTGATTTAACAATCACGAAACTGTTTCAAAAAATTACCTGAGCCTTGCGTCATACCTGGAGAATAGAATTTTTGAGCAGGAGACAGATATGAAAAGCAGATGGCATCATGCCCCGGCCATTGTTACTCCTGCAAACCCTCCAGTACGCCAAAGTACGCTGGTTTGGCCTGTCCTTTGTCGTCAAACAGCAGCGGCCAGTCCGGATAAGGTTTGTTGTCCAGCAACCATGAGTCCTTGTCCAGCAAACCCCAGAAGGTGATACCGCCGCGCTGGGTAGGCGGCACGCTTTGCAGGTAAGCGCTGACGATGTCCCGGTACCTGGCTTTTTGCAGTTGTGCCCGTGCCGGGTCAAGACTGGCTGCCTTCTGTTGTTGATTCAGGCTGACATCGAGTTCTGAAATACGTACCTGCAGGCCACGTGCAGCCACCGCCTGCAGTGCAGTTTTGATCTGCGCGATATCCGGGCTATCGATACTAACATGCATCTGAAAACCTATGCCATGCAAGGGGATGTGACGGCGCTGGAAGTCATCCACCATATCCAGCATGAACTGCAATTTGTCGGACTTGCTCTCCATGTTAAAGTCGTTGTAGTACAGCACTGCGGCAGGGTCGGCTTCATGGGCGGCGATGAAGGCCTGTTCTATGTAGGCGGGGCCCAGTTTTTCAAGAAAGAGGGTGGCACGGTATTGTTTGGGATGCTTGTTATCTATCGCTTCATTGACGACATCCCAGCTCTTGACCTTGCCTGCAAAATGCCTGCAAATTTGCTGTATATGCTCGCGCAGCATCGCTTGCCAGTCACCCTGATAGTTTTTCATCCAGACAGGTAGCTGGTAATCATGGTGCCAGATCAGGGTATGGCCATGCAATATCATGCCATGTGCGCTGGCATAGTCTGCCAGCGCATCCGCCGCTGCAAAATCATAGGTATCAATGGCGGGGTGCAGGAAGCGCATTTTCATTCCATTTTCTGCGACGATGCTGTTGAACTGCGCATTGATGAGTGCAGCACTTTCCCTGATGTCGGCCATATCACCAGGTTCATTGCCCACATTCAATGCGACTCCGATGGGAAACCTGGCATTGTCTTTCAATGCGGGCACAGGTGCTGCAGATTGCGCCCGGCTATCAGGCTGGCAGAAACAGCAGATCAAAGCGAGCAAGGTCGCGGTAAAGCGGTAAGACATGATGTCGGGCATGTTATTTGCAAGGTGGTCATCCTACAACATTGCCATGTAAATACCAGTGAAGCGGCTAAATAATCATGTTTTTCTGATGAGGCTTGGCAAATTTCATGTGCTTTGTGATCGGTTGTCATACAACAGTCATGTGCATACTTTATGATCGCCGGACTTTTCCACTTCAGATCAGACCTGCATCATGACCTCTGCTTATCGCTTGAAACACTGCTTGAAACGCCTGCCGCTGGCTTTAATGATCAGCACCGCACTTACTCTTATGGCTTGTGGTGGCGGCTCGAACACCGTGGCGACCGATACCGTCGTCATCGAAGGTCCGCTGGTGATACCGGCACCGCCTGCTGATCCTGGCACGGTTGATAGCGCACCGGTGCCTGCCGGTGTGCCCGCCTTTGTCGATAATGTCGCCAGCAACCAGCGCGGGGACGCCAGATATGCGACGCTGGAAACCAATGCGGGTGTGCGCGTATTGTCTGGCTTTCTCGCCATCTGGCAGCCACTGACCCTGATCGTGGATGCTGGTGTGACCGCACCTGCGGTAGATAATTTCCCGGCAGTAGTCACTTCCAAATGGACAGGTGTGCCAAATGACGGCACGCCAGATGGCACTATCCTGAACCGAGCAGTGCATGATGCCAACATCAGTTACGTTGCGAACCTGACTGGCAAACGCACGCCTGAACAGGAGCTGGCTGCCTACCTCGATGACCGTCGCGGCAAAGGCTATAGCGTGACCGATGGCCTGGGACCACTGACAGCCGCATGGCGTAGTGCAGCCCAGCAGACTACCAGCATCACTGCCATCCCGGCTGATGCAGGCACGGTTTTATACAATGACAGCGGCAATAATACAGGTGTGGGTGGCACGGCCAATACCAGCTTTGGCAATGCCGTCGATCTGTTGTCGCTGATAGGTAATAACGGCTCCACCGAACCGGCCAAGCGCTTTTATAAATATGCCCGCCCTTACCGCTGGAGCAGCCAGGTCATCGTCGTGCCATCACTGGTACCAGCCAAGAGCACGACACCAGCAACCGATGGTGGTTTCACCAGCGGCCACTCGGCAGAAGCGACCCGCGACGTCATTGCCATGGCTTATATGGTGCCCGAGCGTTTTCAGGAATTGTTGAGCCGTGGCCTGGAACTCGGTGAAAACCGCATCATGGCAGGCATGCATTCACCACTCGACGTCATGAGTGGCCGCATACAGGCACAGGCCGTAGCCGCCGCTAACTTGTATGATGCTGCCAATACAGCGAAGAAAACCGCAGCTTATGCACAGGCTCACGCCACGCTGATGACGCAAACCAATACCACGGCAGACAGCTTCAATGCCTATGCTCATTCTGCCACTGCAACGACAGACCGTTTTGCTGACTATGCCAGCAACAAGGCCAACTACCTGCGCCGCATGACCTATGGCTTTGCGCCGATTGCGGCCACTAATGCTGCCCCTGTCGTACCCAAGGGGGCAGAAGTCTTGCTGGAAACCCGCTTGCCTTATTTGAGCGATGTACAACGGCGCGTGGTCTTGAAAACCACGGCCATGGCGTCTGGTTACCCCGTCATGGATGATGCTGAAGGCTGGGGCAGGCTTAACCTGTTTGCTGCCGCTGATGGTTATGGCAGTTTTGTTGGCAATGTCATTGTCAACATGGATGCCACCAAAGGTGGTTTCAATATCATGGATATCTGGCGCAATGACATCAATGGCAACGGCAAACTCAGCAAACTCGGTAGCGGCACATTGAAGCTGGCAGGCAATAATAGCTGGACCGGTGGCACGCAAATTGATGCCGGTACAATCGAAGCCAATTCAGCCACGGCCTTTGGTAATGGCGATGTGTATAGCGGCGCTGGCGTCATCGTCAATACTGCAGGCAATCTGGCAATCGCAGGCAAATACACGCAGTTAGCCAGCGGCACACTGGAGATCAACCTGCGCAGCGCGCAAAGCCAGATGCAGGTTGGCAGCACAGTCACCATCGCTGGCGGCAGCTTGCGCATACGCTTCCAGAATGGCTACAAACCCGGCGTTGGCGACACCCTTACCGTTATCAATGCAGGCAGCCTGAAAGGCAAGTTCACCAGCATCACGGTGGATGGATTTACTGCGACGCCGACTTACACTGCGACCAGTCTGCAACTGAAGCTGACTGCCTGATGCGCTAGTGAGTCGTTTTGTTTTTGGTTTGCGCAGCAATGTATGTTGAGGATTTAAATTTGCTGCGCACGCGTGTAAGATGTGGACATTCTTTTTCAGTACAGATTTGTACCACATCGCACCATGAGCGAAACACCACAACGCTTTAAAGCAGGCGATTTTTACCTGGAGCTGCCCAAAGGCAGTTCCTTCTCTGCCGACCCAGCTGCTGCGCCAGTCACAGCAGACAAGCCGGACACACCCGAGCCCCTGGAAGAGGCGCAATACGTCTATCGCCCAAATGATCCCTTCCAGGCATCAATAGACGAAGCCCGCGCAATTGCCAGTATCAGCAGCAGCCAAAAAAGCTGGGTCAAGAAAACCTGGTTTGCCCTGTTTGTTGTCGGGCCGCTAGTCTATGCAGAGTTATTTGCGATAGGCCTGAGCATCAATGGTGATATGGAAAGTCCTGGTCTTGCCTTCCTGATTTCAAATGCGCTCATCATGCCGGTCTGGCTGATCTATTACACGATCTGGCGCAGGAAGGTGAAGTCTTGAAACCGCACAGTCTCAGGTCGCAAGGACTAGCTCAGACTGGATGTCCGTTGCTGACGCGTATGCAATTGCGCCCCGAGACTTGGCGTAATACAGTGCTTTGTCGGCCGCCTCTATCAATTCCAGTGGTTGATTGTTTTCCCTGACGGGGACAAAGGCATCGATGCCAGCGCTGATGGTGACTACGCCGGTGGCATTGCCTGAGTGCTTGAGTTCCAGCGGGTAAATTGCCTGTCTGATGCTTTCAGCGACCTTCATGGCACCTGCAACATCGGTGCCTGGCAATAAAACGACCATTTCTTCACCGGCATACCGTGTGCTCAAGTTCCCTGGCCTGTGTTTACCGGCGGCCACTACTTTACTGATCGCGCGCAGGCATTCATCACCGGCTGCGTGGCCGTAGATGTCGTTATATTGTTTGAAGCAATCTACATCGATCATGATCAAAGCCAGGGAACTGGCATTGCGCATGGCGCGGCTGAATTCATCTCTCAGGGCAATATCAAACTGACGCCGGTTGGCCAGACCCGTCAGTCCATCCTGCATGGTGAGTTTTTCCAGTGTCCGGTTTAATTGTTCGAGAGAGTTGCGTGCCCTGACCAGCTCGGCTTCTGCCTGCATACGCAATGCGATCTGTCGTATCAGGCGTGAGCTTATGAATGCCAGTACGATGATCAGACAGCTCACACCTATGGCGTAAATAATGGCGTTAGATTTCCAGTCCGCCAATACTTCGTTGCGTGACAGGGCGGCAGAAACTACCAGCGGGTATTCATCGAGTTGACGGTAACTATTGATGCGGACAACACCGTCCTGGGCAGAAGTAAATGTTTTCGTCGCAGCCCTGGCCTGGGGGAGATACTCACGGAACAAGTGGAACTGCGAAATAACTTTGCCCAAAGTTTTTTCTTCAAACGGACGCCGTCATAAAATAATGCCTGGGTTGGGCGCTCGGTAATTATGGCTGTCATGGTTGTCATGAAGAGGCACCTTCCATCATTGTTTAAGGCCACCTGCAATAAGTGACAAGAGTCTCATTATCTTAATCGGCAAAATCAGTGCAAAATAGATAATTATTATAGAGATTGATTATAGAGCGCATTAGCAATCAGATATGATTTTCTTCAATTCTGTGCCGTGACTCTCTCTGTTTTTTGCCAGCAAGCCTATTTCCGTATTGCATGCTATCAGCATGCTATTACTTGTGCCGCGATTGTTATTTTTTGTGACGCAGAAAGAGAACTACTCCATTCTTATCCCTATTTTTGGGCCAATTTCGGTCAATTTCTCCTATGACAGCGACATATTTATTTGTTGCTGCAATCAATTTCCATGCAGCTCTGCAAAAAATTTTAAACTGGTATAAACTGTTGACTAGTCAATGAATATTGTTGCTTCCATGAATCCCGAAAATCAAAATTCAGAGTTTTTTGCTCATCAGGTTGAAGAAAGCGTGGGTTACTTGCTTGCCCGATCCCGCACCATGTTGTCACGTGCCATTGATGAATCCCTGCGTCGCCTGGATATTACCCATGCCCAGGGCAGTGTATTCATGATGCTGTCCATGGGGAGTTGCCATACCGCGGCTGACCTGGCGCGCGAGTTGTTTATTGATTCTGCCGCTATGAAACGCACGCTGGACAAACTTGAAAGCAAGGGTTATGTGCAGCGCATCGTCGATGAGAATGACAAGCGCCTGTTCAAGCTCGCGCTGACCAGTAGCGGCAAGCAACTGGCGGCGCAATTGCCCGCCGTGTATTCAGAAGTACTGGATGTGGGTTTTACCGGGTTTGCTCCTGAAGAAATCAGTTTTCTCAAGTATCTCTTGCGCAAATTGCTGGCCAACAGATCTACCCTTGAAGCATGGATGGCAAAGAATAATTAGTTGCTTGGGCAATAAATTCGTTAGCCAATTTTAGTCATCATTTTTGACATCGTTTTTTGACATCATCCATATGAAAAAATCTCTTTTCAAACCAGCTACGGCCGCATCCAGCCTGCGCCTGCTGCTCAGTGCCTCTGCATTGTGCCTGCTGTCGGCTTGCGTCAGTTATCAGGGCATACAAAGCCAGGCGCAACTCAAGACACTGACGGCGCAAGCGGGTGCCTTCCCTGACCAGGGCGGCAATGCTGCCTGGCCGGATTTGCAATGGGCAAGCAGTATAGGTGGCGCAGAGTTGCAGGCATTGATAGACCGTGCGCTGGCCAACCACCCCAGCCTCCAGGCTGCTGCTGCGCGTTTGCAGGCAGCGCAGGCTGCTACTGCTTTCGTAGGTGCCAACAAATTGCCATCGGCTAATCTGAGTGTCGATAGCACTTACCAGCGCTTTACCGAGCATGGCCTGGTGCCGCCGCCACTGGCAGGTACATACAATACAAATAACCAGATCAGTTTCAATGCCACTTATGAACTGGACTTCTGGGGCAAGCACAGTGCCGAAATGCGTGGTGCATTGTCGCAGGAAAAAGTGGCAGAAGCCGAAGCGCAAAGCGTGCGCCTGATGCTCAGCAATGCCATCGCCCGTACCTGGTTACAACTGGCACGCCAGAATGCACAGTTGGAACTCAGCAAGCAGCAACTGGCTGTGCGTGAACAGTTTGATAGCCTGACGCAGCAACGTGTCAAGGCTGGTCTTGACACTAAAGTAGAAGTGCAGCAAAACCTGGTGCAATTGTCTGGCCTTAAAAACGACATCGCCCAGTGGCAGGAAGCGATGGCGCTGACGCGTAACCAGATCGCTGCCTTGCAGGGCCTGGGTCCGGAGGAAGGCAAGCTGATTGCCACACCAAAATTCGCGCCTGTGGCAGATGTCGCTTTGCCGGGTAATTTGCCACTGGAATTACTGGGCCGTCGTCCTGATATCGTCTCGGCGCGCTGGCGCGTAGAAGCAGGGCAGGGTGACATTGATGTCGCCAAGACCCAGTTCTATCCCAACATCAATATCGTTGGCTTCGTTGGTTTGTCCAGCCTGGGTCTCTCCAATCTGGCCAATAGTGGCAGCGGCATCATAGGTGCAGGCCCGGCCATACGCTTGCCGATATTCGAAGGTGGCCGCCTGCGTGCGCAATTAAAAGGCAAGGTCGCCGCTTATGATGTGGCGGTGGCGACGTATAACCAGAGCCTCACGGATGCCCTGCATGAAGTCGCTGACCAGGTGCAGATATTACAGGCCAGTCAGTCACAATTGGCTGAGCAGCAAGCCGCCGAGCAGGCTGCCCGCGTTGGCCTGCAACTGGCGCAGCAAAGACAAAAAGCGGGCACTGCCAACAAGCTGCCAGTGCTGGCTGCTGAAAGTGCCGTGCTGTCGCAACAAAAACTCTCGCTGGATCTGGCAGTGCGCCATACCGAAGCACGCATCAACCTGATCAAGGCATTGGGCGGTGGATATGAGAGCAAGGCCTTGCCTGCGACCAATGTTACTGCCGCCAGCACCAATCAAACCGTCACTCAATCACTAGTTAAAAACACACCGGAGGCTGCGTTATGAACGCCCCAGATCAAAACAAAACCGTCAGCGTACCTGCTCAGCCTGAATATGCACCAGATAAAAGCGGCAAGCGGCGCGTGCTGCTGATTATCATTACCCTCATCGTATTGGTGGCTATTGCAGCCTATGCGACATGGTGGTACACAGTAGGCCGCAATTTTGAACATACTGAAGATGCCTATGCGGCCGGCAATGTCGTGCAAGTGACATCGCAAGTTGCCGGTACTGTGGTTGCCATCCATGCTGACGATACTGACGTGGTACAGGCAGGTAAGCCACTGGTCGAACTCGACAAGACCGATGCCAAAGTGGCCGTCGATCAGGCCGAAGCCCAGTTGGCACAAACCGTGCGCGAAGTGCGCGTATTGTTTGCCAATAATGGTAGCCTGCAAGCCAATGTCAGCCTGCGCAGTAGCGAAGTAGAAAGAGCCAAATCTGACCTGGCACGCCGTAATCAATTGCTGAGCACTGGCGCAGTCTCTGCCGAAGAACTGGAACATGCGCGCAATGCCGTCAAGAGTGCAGAAGCCGCATTGCAAGCTGCGAATGAACAACTGACATCCAACCGCACACTGACAGAAAATACCACCGTCACCCAGCACCCGAATGTCTTGCGTGCTGCTGCCCGTGTACGTGAAACCCTGCTGGCCCTGAGCCGCACCAGCCTGCCAGCACCCATGAATGGCTTTGTCGCCAAACGTGCCGTGCAAGTCGGTCAGCGCATCGCTCCCGGTTCACCTTTACTGTCCATTGTGCCTTTGAATACCTTGTGGGTGGATGCTAATTTCAAGGAGGTGCAACTCGCTCACATGCGCATAGGCCAGGATGTGGAATTGCATTCAGACCTGTATGGCAGTGATATTAGCTATCACGGCAAGGTGCTCGGTATGTCAGCAGGTACGGGTTCTGCCTTTGCCTTGCTGCCAGCACAAAATGCCAGCGGTAACTGGATCAAGGTGGTGCAACGCGTACCAGTGCGTATCAGCCTCGACCCTAAAGAGCTGGAAACCCATCCTTTGCGTATCGGTGTCTCCATGCAGGTAAAGGTTAATATTTCGCAACAGCAGGGCGCACCTGTGACTGCTGCCGCGCGCACCGCACCTGCTTACCAGACTGCTGTGTTTGAACAAAATGGTCAAGATGCTGACAAGCGCATCGCCGAGATTATCGCAGCGAATCTGCCAGCAAGTAAAGACAGCAAGACTGCTGCCATGGCAACTGCGGTCAATTCTAAAACCAAGGGTATGTAATGAGCGCGCCCCCACGTCCACAGGCACCGCATCCGCCACTGAAAGGTGGGCAACTGGCAATGGGCACGCTGGCCCTGTCGCTGGCGGTGTTCATGAATGTGCTGGATTCATCGATTGCCAATGTGTCGATACCGGCCATCTCCGGTAACCTTGGTGTCTCCCCGCAGCAAGGCACCTGGGTTATCACCTCGTTTGCGGTAGCGAATGCGATCTCTGTACCGCTGACAGGCTGGCTGACTACGCACTTTGGCCAGGTCAGGTTGTTTCTGTCATCTATCCTGCTGTTCGTCATTTCATCGTGGCTGTGCGGTATGGCACCGAATATCGAGATTTTGATTGCTGCGCGTATCTTGCAGGGCGCAGTTGCCGGCCCCATGATCCCGCTGTCACAGGCCTTGTTGCTGGGTAGTTACCCGCCCGCCAAAAGCTCCATGGCGCTGGCGCTATGGGGGATGACCACTCTCGTCGCGCCCATCATGGGGCCTTTGCTGGGTGGCTGGATATCAGATAATTATTCCTGGCCCTGGATTTTCTATATCAACATTCCGGTAGGATTGTTTACTGCCTGGGCTACCTGGTCCATCTACCGCAAACGCGAATCTGCCATCAAGAGCCTGCCTATCGACAAGGTTGGTTTGTTCTTGCTGGTGGTTTGGGTGGGCGCTTTGCAAATCATGCTCGACAAGGGTAAGGAGCTGGACTGGTTCAATTCTGGCGAGATCATCCTGCTGACTGTGATTGCTGTCATCGGTCTGATTTATTTTGTCGTGTGGGAACTGGGGCAAGACCATCCCGTGGTTGATCTGTCGCTGTTCAAGGGACGTAATTTCAGTGCCGGTGTGGTGGCGATTTCGATAGGTTATGGCCTGTTCTTTGGCAGCCTGGTCATCATGCCATTATGGTTGCAGACGCAGCTGGCTTACACCGCTACTGAGGCGGGCAAGGTCATGGCACCAGTTGGCATCTTCGCGATTATTCTGTCACCCATCATAGGCAAGATATTGCCCAAGGTGGATGCCAGAAAGGTTGCGTCTGCTGCCTTCATGGGGTTTGCGCTAGTGTTCTTCCTGCGCTCGCGTTTCAATACCGAGGTGGATACTTATACCCTGCTGATCCCTACGTTGATACAGGGTGCAGCGATGTCGATGTTCTTCATCCCGCTTACTTCGATTATCCTGTCAGGCCAGCCACCGGATAAAATCCCGGCGGCATCGGGCTTGTCGAACTTTGTGCGTATCATGTGCGGCGGCATGGGAGCCTCCATCATGACCACCATCTGGGACAGCCGCAGCACCCTGCACCATGCCCAGATTGCAGAAAACACTGGCAGCAGCTTTCCGACCTTTGTGCAAACCGTGCAGAGCCTGATGCAGCAAGGCATACCAGAACAAGGTGCCTATGCCATCATAGACCGCACCATCAGCGTACAGGCCAGCACCATGGCCGCGACGGATATTTTCTGGATGTCGGCTTACATGTTCATTGGCCTGATAGGTCTGGTGTGGCTGACCAAACCAAAAAAATCGGCGGTACCTGTGGATGCAGGTGGGGCGCATTAGATTCAGTGTTGAGATTACAAAAAGGCTTGCAGGTATAAACTTGCAAGCCTTTTTCTTTATCATGCCTGTCACATTTCAGTCGGGGCATATCAGGGTAATTCAGGTGTGCGTGGCTGGAATCTATCGCTTCTACAGCAAGCTAAAACTTGTTGATCACAATTTCGCCAACTTTTTCTTTCTTGTTGACACTTGTTCCTGATTCAGGGTGCGTGGTAGTGATTTTGACGATGCTGACCGTTGCCTTGTAGGGAATGAGATTTCCATCGCATTGAAAGTAGCGGCGTGCTTCGTACTGGTCTGCTTCTGTCAGGCCCTGCATGCTTTCACAAGGATTTGTCAGTGTAGCTATCAATTGAGGGAGTTGTCCCTTGTTGACATATTCTTCTGCCACTTGAACTTCACCACATTCAAGCCTTAATGCTTGCAAAGTCCAGACACTGCAATTGGGTGACAAATTCAAAGTTGCTGAAACCTGAGGGGAGTTGGCAATCACCACCAGTTGCTTGCTGATGTTGTTGGTGCCTGACATGACAGTCAGTTGCAACAGCAAAAAAATATAACAGATTGCAGCAGAAAATATACCCAGTAACAAGGAGAGAGGTATAGCCCTCTTTTTAAACTGTTCTGCTCCTGGAGATTTAAGTGGCAAGTTGAGTCCTGTGTTTTGCTTGATTAATTCTTTCATGGTTGTTGATTTTATACTGATTCAATCCCTGGATTGATCGGGCGCCAAACATTTTCCAAAAAAGTAAACTTGAATAATTACAGTTTAACTGTTATAAAGTACTGTATGAATACTACTTCTGATAAAAAAGACAGCAGCTATCTGCTCCCTGAACTCTGTTTGATGGCAGAGATGTCAGTACGCACTGTGCGTTACTACATGCAGATAGGTCTGGTCAGCAAGCCTGAAGGCGGGACGCGGGCGGCGCGCTATGGAGCGCAGCATCTCGAACAATTGTTGCTGATCAAGAAGTGGAGTTCAGCGGGGGTCTCACTGGAGCGCATACGTGAATTGCTGCACGGCGCACCTGCCCCGGTAGAGATGAAACAACAGCAAATCGGGTCAATTTCTGTCTGTACACATTTGACGGTAGCGCAGGGGGTGGAGCTGGTGATCGATGCCGGCAAAGCAGGCTGGACCCCGGAGCAGCTCAGGGAATTCGTCAGGCAGGCTATCGAATTGGCAGAGCGTATGAAAAACAACCAGGACGCATGACAGCACGCATAACAACACACATCAATGCGAATGGCTAGCACAGAGAGGATGAATATGTTTAACCAAAATACGGCCACAATACAATCCAGCCAGGGACAGGCAATGGCCTTGACCAAGGTCAGGGCGACGGGTGTCATACAAGGCATGCTACTGGACATGCAGCTTACCCAAAGTTTTATCAATCCATCGGACAAAGAACATGTGGAGGTGTTATATACCTTCCCTTTGCCTGTGGATGCAGTTTTGCTGGATATAGAAGTCGAGCTGGATGGCAAGAAGCTATCCGGCGCTGTCGTACCCAGGAAAAAAGCTGAGATCGATTATGAAGAAGCCATCTCTGAAGGCAATACGGCTTTCATGTTGCAAGAAAATGGTGACCGCAGTTATAGCCTCAGCATAGGCAACCTGGCGCCGGGTGAAGCGTGCACGCTGAGCATGCATTACGCGCAAAGCCTGCGCTTTGCCGAGATGGATGGCATGAATGCCTTGCGCATTTGTGTGCCAACAGTGATTGCGCCACGCTATGAAATGACAGAGGCAGTTGCGACCAAAAAGCAAAACCTGTTTGAGCGCCTTACAACCCCCAGGCATGATATACGGGTCGAGTATCCGTTTGAGATCAGCTTGCGCCTGGCGGCTGCGGTGGCGGGTGCGCGTATTGCCTCGCCCAGCCATCCCATCAGC
The DNA here is from genome assembly GCF_049339865.1 of Undibacterium sp. TC9W. Classification (NCBI taxonomy): domain Bacteria; kingdom Pseudomonadati; phylum Pseudomonadota; class Betaproteobacteria; order Burkholderiales; family Oxalobacteraceae; genus Undibacterium; species Undibacterium sp. TC9W. The sequence goes on from NZ_JBMPPJ010000004.1 coordinate 292,339, forward strand.
GTCATGCCTGGCGATGGCGGTACGATAGTCAGCCTGTCACGCAAGGGTAATCTCGACCGCGACTTTGTGCTGTGCCTGGACCAGTTCAGCCAGCAGGCTTTCAGCGTCCTGGGATGGGACTATCATCAGCCTGAGCATGTCGCTTTGCTGGCCAGTTTTTGCCCGCAAATTGCGGCTGCTGACATGACTGATGTGGCCGTCAAGCTGCTGGTTGATTGTTCTGGTTCCATGAATGGAGACAGCATCAGGGCGGCACGCACGGCCCTGAAAGAGATAGTCGAACAACTCAGTGCCGGGGATCATATTTCCCTGTCACGCTTTGGTAGTGAAGTGCAGCACCGTTCGCCGGCGATGTGGAAGTTTGCCAAACCCAGCAAGGCAGCAGCGCTGCGCTGGGTAGATGAGCTTGATGCCAGCCTTGGTGGTACCGAGATGGCATTGGCGCTGGAATCTACCTTTGCCATTCAGAGCAGTGGGCGCAGCGATGTGCTGATGATTACCGATGGAGAAATCGACAGCGTCGATAGCCTCATCAGCAGTGCCCGTGCTGCCGGGCAAAGGGTGTTTATTGTTGGTATAGGTTCCAGCCCGGCAGAAGTGCATCTGGAACGTCTGGCCAGGGCCAGTGGTGGCTCTTGTGAATATGTGGCGCCGGGCGAAGACGTGGCACCCGCCATCCTGCGCATGTTCATGAAATTGCGCTCGCCAGTCTGGCAGGATATCCGCATCGACACCGGCTTTGCCGGTCAACCACTGTGGTCCACGGCTATGCCAGCAAGTGTCTTCAAAGGTGAAACCCTGAACATGTTTTACCTTTTGCCAGAAAAGCCTCAGGGTCAGATGAAGCTTTTTGGCCGCTTGTCAGGGCAGGTTGAAGAAGTCGAATTGGGCAGCCTTGCATTGACAGCTGACTTGCAGGCTGAAACCAGCTTGTCACGCGTGGCTGCAGCGACTTATTTGTCCGGCATGCAAGGCTTGGCGGAGCAGGTATCGGTCGTGCAGGAACTGGCGGTGCAATATCAATTGATCTCCACAGAAACCAGTTTCCTGATCGTCGAGGAAAGAGCCGAAGATGAGAAGCCACTGGATATGCCTGCCCTGATGCAGGTAGCGCATATGTTGCCGGCAGGCTGGGGTGGGCTGGGGGCTATCGCGGGCGGTGTTTGCTCCGCGCCGGTCATGGCTGCGCCCGCTGCCGCCGGTGGTGCGGCCTATTCCTTATCCATGCTGGCAGCACCTGTGGCTGCTGCGCCGCCGGACCTGCGAAGCAGGCTGGCGACCTGGAAATTGTCGAAACGGGCCGCTCTGGACATGGCTGGTGAATCGGGCGACCGCTACATGGACGCCAGTAATCTGCCATCGCCTGTCGCAAAATGGTTGGTACTTGATGCAGAGGCAATGCAAGCGTTTTTTGAATACGCCAGCGCTGTTGGGGCAGACAGGGTAATCCGCCGTGACATGCATTATCAGGGGCTGACACCGCTGGGCCTGACTCTCTTGCTCAGATACTTCGACGAGCAATTGTGGCCAGACAGTTTTGCCGGGCTCAGACAGATACAGCTGGGTGAAGCTGTCATCGAATGGCTGGAACTGGCAATCTGGGAAGACTGCAAAGACCAGCTCAGCGCACAGCAAGTCATCAAACTCTTCTTCAGCATCATGGCCGAACCAGAAATGGTGGAACGTCTGCTGCAATCGCAAGAGCAGTGGGCAGGGTTGCAGGCTAGTGGCAGGACAAGTGCAGATACTGCGCAATTGCTCGGTGTGTCAGCAAACCCTGCTGCCAGTGCCAGGCTGGAAGCCCAGCTACGCAAAACAGTGCGTGAGCTTGATGCTGTAACCTGGTCGGAGTCTATCTTTTTGATGGATATGGAAGGGTAGGCAAGCCGTGTCAGACTTTGGGAGGGAGGAGCAGGGGCATTGTGCAAGGCATGGTGTCCTGCTCTCTCATTAAACGGATATTCCTGTAGATGTGGTTGAGGTAAATAGAGTCCTGCAGGTCTGATTTATTCATTCTTTAATGTCAAACGCATAATAGAGTTTCGGGGAAGGGGGCCTGATGACGGTTCACCATCTATCCCGCATCACTTACTTATGCAGCATAAATCTCCCAGCTAGGCTAATATCCCTGCCTTGAGCCGTGATTTTGGATTTATGTGAGTGTGTATTTATGAATAAGAAGTTTGTTGGCCTGGCAGTCGCGCTGGGTTTGCTGTTTGCGGGTTTGGGTATCTACGCGGGCAACCGCCAGACCACGCCCAAGCCACCTGCCGATAAGTCGGTCGCGCAATTGATGGCGCAGCAGTTCAAGGATAGCGAAGGTAAACCGCAATCCATGGTGGAATGGCAGGGTAAGTTCCTGGTCGTGAATTTTTGGGCGACCTGGTGCGCGCCTTGTGTGCAGGAAATGCCTGAGTTGTCTGCCATGCAAGATGGATACAAAGGCAAGTCCATACAGATTTTGGGTTTGGGTATAGATAGTCCAACAAATATTGCTGATTTTGCAAAAAAATATAAAATCAGCTATCCCTTGTTTTCTACGGGCATGGAAGGTTCTGAGTTATCGCGTCAATTGGGTAATACCGGTGGCGGCTTGCCCTTTACCGTATTGATTAATGCGGAAGGCAAGGTCGTAAAATCCTATCTTGGTCGCCTGAAAATGGATGAATTGCATACCGATATTGCCAAATATTCTTTGGAAAAATAAAAGAAGCGTCGTTTTTCCTTGCCAATCTGCGTCGATTAGCGGCAAAATGCGGCCATCTTCGTCAAATTGTAAGTGACTATGGCGCGCAAACTATTGCTGCTGAATGGCCCCAATCTGAATCTGCTCGGTACCCGCGAGCCTGCTACCTATGGCGCCACTACCTTGGCCGCGATAGAGGCTGCAGCGCAGGAACAGGCAAAAACAGCTGGCGCAGAGTTGTCATTTTTTCAAAGTAATCATGAAGGCGCATTAATTGACCGCATCCATGCTGCCCGCAATGAGCAAGTCGATGCTATTATCATCAACCCGGGCGGCCTGACGCATACCAGTGTTGCCCTGAGGGATGCGCTTGCTGGCGTGGCGATCCCGTTTATAGAAGTACATATATCGAATGTACATCAAAGAGAAGCCTTCAGACATCATTCATACTTGTCTGCAATTGCCAAAGGCGTCATCTGCGGCCTCGGTACTGAAGGTTACCGCCTGGCGATTGACTTTTCCCTGAAAAATATTTAAATTCTCGCATCTTCGCGTAATTTGCTGATAATGCCAGCTTATTTCGTATATAATCCAAACTTCGGCGGCAATTGTAGAGCTGTTTTCCTGCTCAGCATTGCGCGTCCCAATTAATTCAGAACCACTTTTTTCAAGGGGATTCCACATGGATTTAAGAAAACTCAAGACCCTGATCGACCTCGTAGCAGAATCAGATATCGCTGAACTCGAAGTAACTGAAGGTGAAGGCAAAGTCCGCATCGTCAAATCTTCTGCGATGCCGCAAAACCAGGTAGTCATGATGCAGCAACCCCAGCACCAGATGATGCCTGCCGCTGCTCCAGCCGCTGCCGCTCCTGTTGCAGCAGCACCAGTGGTGCCAGATGGTCATATTGTTAAATCTCCTATGGTCGGTACTTTCTACCGCTCGTCTTCCCCAGGTGCCGCTCCTTTTGCTGATATCGGCAAGAGCGTCAATGCTGGCGACACTCTTTGCATTATCGAAGCAATGAAATTGCTGAATGAAATCGAAAGCGATTTCACAGGCACGATCAAACAGATTCTGGTTGAAAATGGTCAGCCTGTTGAATACGGCCAGCCGCTGTTCGTGATTGGCTGATCCAGGCGCGCGTGCGCGAACTGAAGTCCGCTGCCCGTGTTGAGGGCGATCATACCGGACAGGTTTTCTGCTCACGCAATTGCAACCATTGCCACCGCAAAGTTAAATCATGTTTGAAAAAATTCTTATCGCCAATCGTGGTGAAATCGCGCTACGTATCCAGCGCGCCTGCCGCGAGATGGGTATCAAAACCGTGGTCGTGCACTCTGAGGCTGACCGCGAAGCAAAATATGTGAAGCTGGCCGACGAATCTGTTTGCATAGGCCCTGCTCCGTCGAATTTAAGTTACCTGAGCATGCCAGCCATCATCAGCGCAGCTGAAGTGACTGATGCCCAGGCCATCCACCCCGGTTATGGTTTTTTGTCTGAAAACGCCGACTTTGCTGAACGTGTAGAGCAATCCGGTTTTGTCTTCATCGGCCCGCGTGCTGAATCCATACGGATGATGGGTGACAAGGTATCGGCCAAGCACGCCATGATCAAGGCTGGTGTGCCGTGTGTACCAGGCTCTGAAGGCGCATTGCCAGACGACCCTAAAGTCATCGTGCAAACAGCCCGCAAGGTTGGTTACCCTGTCATCATCAAAGCCGCTGGCGGTGGTGGTGGCCGTGGCATGCGCGTGGTGCATACTGAGGCAGCTTTGCTCAATGCAGTCACCATGACCAAGTCAGAGGCCGGTGCAGCATTTGGTAATCCAGAAGTGTATATGGAAAAGTTTCTGGAAGACCCACGTCACGTGGAAATCCAGATCCTTGCTGACCAGCATGGCAATGCCATCTGGCTCGGTGAGCGTGATTGCTCCATGCAGCGCCGCCATCAAAAAGTCATCGAAGAAGCACCTGCACCAGGCATCCCACGCAAGATCATAGAAAAAATCGGTGACCGCTGCGCTGCCGCCTGCCGCAAGATCGGTTACCGTGGCGCTGGTACCTTTGAATTCTTGTACGAAAACGGCGAATTCTATTTCATAGAAATGAATACCCGCGTGCAGGTTGAGCATCCAGTGACAGAAATGATTACTGGTGTTGATATCGTGCAAGAGCAAATCCGTATTGCCTTCAATGAAAAACTGCGCTTCAAGCAAACCGATATCATGCTCAAGGGCCATGCCATTGAGTGCCGTATCAATGCCGAAGACCCGTTCAAGTTCATCCCTTCGCCAGGCCGCATCACCTCCTGGCATACACCGGGTGGCCCTGGTATACGGGTGGATTCGCATGCCTACGCAGGTTATTTCGTGCCGCCAAATTATGATTCCATGATAGGCAAGGTCATTGCCTATGGCGAAACCCGCGAACAGGCTATCCGACGCATGCAGATCGCTTTGTCAGAGATGGTGGTGGAGGGCATACAAACCAATATCCCGCTGCACCGCGAACTGATGATAGATGCGCGATTTATTGAAGGTGGTACGAATATTCATTACCTTGAACATAAATTGGCGGACATGCCGGAGTTGTCTAAAAAAAGTAAGTAATCGAAGTAACGACCTCTAAGCACAGAGACACGGAGGAAAGCGCTGGAGTTCTGTAGGTTGGGCTACGCATTACCAGCCCAACACTCAGCATCTGATTCTGTGCAGACGTTAATCGAAGGCGCAGTGTTGGGCTGGTAAAACGTAGCCCAACCTACGAAGTTGAAAAAGAAGCACAGAGAAAACACAAGTTTTTCCCTGTGCTTTTGGCTTTGTTACGGAGGCTCTGTGGTAAGCTTTTTGCTATTGAGAAGTTTTAATGCATTAAATTAAACTCATACCGCATATCCATGTTTATGCACGCATTGTCGATGAGGAATTTGTTTCTCTTGATTTTCTCTGTGCCTCGGTGGTGTAGCAGGGGTTTCGAACGGCAATGCTGTTCGCCTGCGAAACGAAGGCAGCATGCAGGCTGCCTTTCCTTCCTCTGTGGTGAGCCTTTTGGTTTTGAAGTACTTTGAAGTTTCTGGAAGTAATAACGCTGTATATAGAACGTAAGAAAGTAGCAATATGGGCTGGATAGAAATAGTCATAGAAGTAGCGCGTGAGCAGGCTGAGGCTTTGTCTGATGCTTTGATGGATGCGGGGGCCTTGTCGGTGTCCGTGGAAGATGCCGATGAAGGTACGGATGCTGAACGTCCGCTGTTCGGCGAGCCAGGCATGGAGCCTGATGAAGCCGCGTGGGACCGCAGCCGCGTGGTTGCCCTCGCTGATATCGACGCCGATCACGCAGAACTGGTGGCTGAAGCTGCCGCTGCGATTGGCCTTACTGTCGTGCCAGCCTACATCACCCGTAATGTCGAAGAGCAAGACTGGGTGCGCCTGACGCAATCGCAGTTTGCCCCTATTCATATCGGCAAGAATATCTGGGTCGTGCCTAGCTGGCATGACGCGCCTGATCCTGATGCTTTGATCCTGGAACTTGATCCTGGTCTCGCCTTCGGTACTGGCAGTCACCCAACCACCAAGCTGTGCATGGAATGGCTGGAAGCGCACGCGCCAAAGGATTTGTCTGTACTCGATTATGGCTGTGGTTCCGGCATCCTGGCCATGGTCGCCAGCAAGCTGGGTGCCGCCAGCGTCATTGGTGTGGATATTGATCCGCAAGCAATTGAGTCTGCGAACTTCAATGCTGAGCGTAATAGCTGCCAGATTGAATATGCGCTGCCAGAAGGTTTTGGTGCGGCTCATCCGGCATCGCAGAAATTTGATGTGGTCGTGGCAAATATCTTGTCCAGCCCATTGAAGTTGATGGCCCCAATGCTGGCGGGTCGTGTAGCCCCTGGCGGCTCGCTGATACTCTCGGGCGTGCTGGCAAGGCAGGCCGAAGAAGTGGCAGCAGCATACGAACCTTTCATCAAGCTCACCGTCTGGGCTGAGCATGAAGGCTGGGTCGCGTTGTCAGGCTCTTTGGCTAACTGAGGCGACTATGGCACTGGCGACCCGCTGCCCCCACTGTCAGACTGCCTTCAAGGTAGCCAATGATCAGTTGAAATTGCATGCGGGCCTGGTGCGTTGTGGCTCATGCCAGCAAACTTTTAATGCGGTAGAAAACCTGTTACCTGGCGATGGGCAAAAACCTGTACCGGCACCGGTACCTTCTCCAACGCCTGCCAGACCAGCAACTATGACGAGTGTCGCAACTCAGGCGACACCAACGGTAGCCACCGTGCCAGCGGCGGCCAGTGCTGCATCAGTCACACCAGCCACACCAGTCACACCAGCAGCACCTGACAAACCTGTTGCACCTGTCAGGCCGCAAGTCAGTGCATCGGTGCCAGCGCCAGCAGCAAAACCAGTCACGTCTGCCACGGCAAGCGAAGTTGTGGCAGAAAGCAAGCCAGAATCCAAGCCGGAACTCAAGCAGGACGCCAAGCCAGTGCCGGCAGAACATCTGTCGTCCCTGATAGAACCTGAGCCCAATTTCGAGCAGACGCGTATAGTGCCGCCGTCTCCCGTCACTCCTGTGGGCCGCTTCTTCCCGCCCGATGCGTTGCCGCAAGAAGACATGCTCTTGTCAGACAGTCTGGTGCCACCAGAAAGGCCCGCAGCTGTCGGCAAGCCAGCAAGCAGCGCTACTGCCAGGCCCGCAACAAAAGTGCTGGCCGCCATCAGCAAGGCCGAGCTGGAATTTGAGGCAGAAGCTTTTGACATGCCCAGGGATATTCCTCCGGCAACCAGGCCCGCCGTGCTTACTCCCGCCGCTGTTACTCCTGCCGCTGTTACTCCAGTCAGCACGGCGCCCACCACCGCAGAGCCGCAAAAGCTTGAACCTGTGCTGGACCCACTCAGCCAGCTCAAGGCAGACCCTGAACCGGCAGGTTTAAAAAAAGAACCTGTCATCACTAGCTCATCTGCTCTTGATTTTGACCTCGGTGATGGTGGCTTTTTGTTGCCATCTGAAGAAGTGCAGGAAGCTGATTTGTCCCGCATGGAACTGGAAACCCGTGCCGCCCTCATGGACCCGCCAACTGCCGACTGGTCAGTCAGCGAAGGTGCAGAAGACGCGGCGGACGGCAAAGAAAAACTGCCAGAATTCCCGGCCACTGAAATAGCCGATGCACATAGTGCCAGCAAGGTCTGGCGCCACAAAGATCATGCCGATGTGGCCGCACCAGATGATGCTGTGTCCATCAATGATGAGGTTGCAACGGCTACCACCGGCAATACTGTCGATGGCATACAAGGCGAAGCCTACATAGGCGAGGCCGAAGCCGCGCTCGCGCAGCAGGCCGCCGCCAATGAAGACTCCAGCAGTGATCCTGAAGAAGAGCCGGCCAAACCCAATTTTGTGATCCAGGCAGAAAAACAGCGTTCCCGCAAACGCATGGCCAACATCATGCTGGGCCTGATGGTTGGCTTGCTGCTACCTTTATTGCTGGGCCAGTCTGCCTATATCTTCCGTAACCAGCTCGCTGTCCGCATGCCAGAAACCAAACCCTGGTTGCTGCAGGCATGCAAATACCTGAATTGCCAGGTGACTTTGCCTGCACAGATAGAAAAAATTGCCGTTGATTCAAATGAATTGCAAAACCTGGCACCAGAGCGTAATGTCTTCATGCTGGTCATGCAAATCCAGAACCAGAGCGACGTTGCGCAGACCTGGCCAAATATAGAACTGGTCTTGAACGACGTCAAAGACAAGCCCCTGTTGCAGCGCGCTTTTACCCCGGCAGACTATCTGACCGAAAAAGACAAGCTGGCAAAAGGCTTTGCTGCTGGAGGCGAACAAAGCATCAAGCTGTATTTTGAGCTGCCTGTACTTAAACCTGCGGGTTTTCACGTAGGTGTGTTTTATCCTTGATGTCCTTGACACCGATAGACTGATAAAACCATACTCATCAATATATCCTGATCCATATACTCGATACAGCGAAGCTGGAAAAATCTATTTGCATCTGATCACAGATAAACACTACACCCACGTTCAGCAATGCAAATCCATCAAGAAGCCGAAGTCTGGCTATCCACCGTCCCCCTTGTCGAATACCAGGAATGGACGAACGACTTAGACATCGATCCCTTGCCTGAGGCGCCCGCCACAGCCGCAGCCATTGCCAGCAAGTCTGAACAGCCACGCATGCCTGACTGGTATCAACTCAGCTTCAGCGGCACTGGCAAAGAGTATTTTCGTATCTGGGTAGTCAATCTTTGCCTGAGTCTGGCAACGCTGGGTATTTATTCGGCCTGGGCCAAGGTCAGACGGCTGGAATATTTTGACCGCAATACCAGTCTCGCCGGTGCCAGTTTCAATTTTCATGGTGAGGCAAAAACCATCTTGCGTGGCCGTCTTGTTGCCGTGGTTTTACTGTTCTGTTATCACTATCTGTTCACCTTGTCAAAGAACCTGGCATTGCTGTTTTTCGTCATATTCGTGCTGGGTCTGCCTTTCATGATGCGCAGCGCCTTGCGTTTTCGCTTGCACCAGACCAGTTACCGAGGCTTGCGTTTCCAATTTCATGGCTCGGTACAGGATGCCTATGCGGCCTATGCACCGGTTGCTCTCGTGATCCTCTTGCCTGGCTTGTTTGGTGCGCTGTTTCCTGAAGAAAGCTATATGGCATTCTTCGCTTTCCTGGGTTACATTTTCTGGCCCTGGCTGCATGCCAGAATGCGTATCTACCAGCATGACAATATCAGCTACGGTAATTTGCGCGCCAGTTGCGACATGAAAAGCGGGGCCTTTAGCTGGAGTTATGTCGGCGTATTGCTGGCACTGTTTTGTTCCCTGATTGTCGGCATTTTTCTGAGTGGCATAGTTGCCGTCATCATAGAAAAAAATGGTGGCAGCCTGTTGCAATACATCCGTAGTACCAAAGACGTTTTTTTTCTGGTCATAGGATTTCTCATGATGCTGGCTGCGGTGCTGGCCGCAATCGGGTGCCTGAGCTATATACAGGCCGTTGCTTGGAATAAATCCTGGGACAACACCAGCTTCCCAGGTATAGACATAGACTCTTCACTGCCATACTGGCCTTACTGGCGCTTGCAGGTGAAAAATTTTTTCTTCACCTTGTTCAGCCTTGGCTTGTACCGGCCATTTGCTGTCGTGGCCGTGTATCGCTTTCGCCTTGCGTATGTACGTCTGCTGGCAGAAGAACTGGATCAGGTGCAAGCCATCAGCAGAGCCGGGCAGACGCAAGCCACTGGCGACAGTTCTGCCGACATGTTTGGCTTTGATTTATCCTGGTAATTGCCACATGATTAAAGCCAATTATTTCGACCATCACCAGAGCCGGATACAACCCATCCAGCTGGATTTGCAACAAGATATTGTGAATGTCATTTTTGATGGCAAGCAATATCCCGTCAGGAAAAAGAGATTGCAGGTGTCAGAGCCCTTTGAACATGCGCCCTGCATACTCAGTTTTTCAGACGGCAGCCATTGCGAAATCCATGACAGGGCAGACCAGCAAACCCTGCTGGATTTTCTTGATTACCGGCCCAGCCTGGTGCAGCGCTGGCAAAGACAATGGAAATGGGCGCTGGCAGCAATCATCGTCATGGCGGCCTTGCTGCTGGCAGCGCGTGAATGGGGTGTGCCTTTGCTGGCTGATAAGATCGCTGCGCGCCTGCCTGGCAAGTATGAACAGGCCCTTGGCGACGAAGTCATGAAACTGCTGGACAAATCCGTGCTGAGCCGCAGCCATTTAAGTGATCAACGCATAGCCCAGGCCAAGGAAGCGATAGAGCGTGTCATGCCCGAACATGGCCGCATACCCATGCGGCTGGAAATCAGGAATGCCCCGAATATCGGTGCCAACGCCTTTGCCCTGCCAGGCGGCACCATAGTCGTTACGGACGCCATGATAGAGATGCTCAGTACCAGTAAGGACCGTGGCCTGAGTCCGGCAGGGGCCGAAGAACTGGCGGGCGTGCTGGCGCATGAGATCGGCCACGTCGAAGGAAATCATGGCATGCGCCGCCTGGTGCGTGACGCCATGGTGACTGTGATTGCGGGCAGCCTGTTTTCTGATTTCAGTTCCGTTGTCAGCCTGGCGTCTGCCGGGGTCGTGAATATGGAATTTTCGCGTGAAATGGAAACCGAAGCCGACGACTATGCGATCAGGCGCATGAAGGAAACAGGCTTGTCACCCGCCCGCCTGGCGGATGCGCTGGAACGCATGGAGAAAATGCACAAGCGTGAAGCCGCACAAGAATCCACCACCAAACGTATCACCCAATACATGTCCAGCCATCCGGCGACTGAAGACAGGGTGGCAAGGTTCAGGGCGGCGGCACGGTAAAAAAGTCGTGGTGGTTTGCGCACCTATAAATAACGGCTATACCAGCAGCGCTATAAACGGCAAACAAAGAGCCAAACAAAAAAACAGAAAAATAGCCTGGCTAATTATTCCGGATAAAGTAAATGAATTCATTTTGTAGCAGAGCCATTGCTTATGTACAGGTAGTAGAAGCGGGTGTCATTAAAAGCGGCGAACATGACAGTGAAGATACCCATGGCGCTTGTATCCAGGACCTGGGAAATGGCCTGGGGATTGCCTATCTGGTCGAAGATAATAACGGCTATGTTTTTATTAAAGAGCAGCATTTGCGGGCAGAACGATGGACCCTGGCGACACTGCACCAGTCCGCAATGTCCAACCTCAAGCAAAGGATAGACCGGACTTTTGGCTTGCATGACAGCGCACCGCTATACGGCGTTTTTGCCGACATGCGTTTTGTAGCAAGTTCTATGCTGCTGGACGATCTCTGGGATAGCGAATTATCGAACTGTGTCAATAATGGCTTTATCATCGCCATCCCCCGGCGCGACGCCTTGGCTTTTTGTGACAGCCAGTCTGAAGCAGGCATAGCTCTGCTCAGGGAGGTGATCAGCAGGGATATCAGTCATACCTCGGAACTGATCAGTACATCACTCTACCGCCGGCAAAACATGCGTTGGGTAGAAATCAAAACAGATATTGAAGAGCTCAAGGTATTGGAACTGGGGGTGGCCAAGTTCCAGGCCTGGGCCATTGACAGGGCTGAATCGTTTCGCGAGATTTGCAAGGAGCACAAGCAAATCGATCTCAGCTATGAGCTTGAAAGTGTGCGCTGGACAGATGACTATATTAATTATCTGCGCAAATTGGGAAATGACAATCTCATCGGCATGTTATGGCAATTGATAGGATGTTTTTTAGGCGAATGTTTAAGACGCAATCTGGGTGGTAAGTGGATAAAACATTATGGCAGTCCAGGTATCCGGCTGGAAAATGGGAATATTGCCTTTCCCTGGACCAAGGTAGTCAAGCAATTCCAGAATGAACCTGAGAGTGGTGATTCCATACTCGGTTTTTATACGATGAATTTGGCGATGAATCCTCGCAGTTTGTCAAAAACGGCACAGCGCTTGCTATCTATTTACGAGGCGCACCCTGACTATTCAATTTTTATCCCGACAACTACGGATGGCGAGTTGCAATGGGCCAGGGTCAAGCAGATAGAAGATGGCTGGGTCAGTCTGGATGATAATTATGCCTCCCAATTTGCTGTGAATGTAAAAGTGTCTATGCAACTGCATCGCATTCAAAGTTTTTATGCTTGCAATTCTTACGGCGAACTGAAAGAGGCAGAAGGCATCAGCGATATTCTCGCTGCATTGCTACCCTTTGGCGTACACAGACAGTTTGCTCCTGTAAATATCATCAAGACTTCACTCGCCGTCAGCGCACTTGTCAACGGCGTCAAATTCCTTAACATTAACTTTGCCAAGAGCAAATTCACTCAAGATGGCGAAACCAGATATGTAATTGTCTTGCGCAATATTTCCAAAGAAAAAATCAGGGTGCTGAGGTTTGGCAGTTATATCTTGAAAGACAAACTATGGAAGCTGAAATCTGCGACAGGAAATTTTTCTTCCGATTTTCAATTCAGGGAAGAATATGGCGGTCGTGCAGAGTGGCTGGAGCCAGAAGAGCAGGTCAGTTATTCAGGCAATACCGAAGAGCCTGTAGTCTTGTGGGCTTATCACTGCGAGACAGAGGGCGGGGACAAATTCATCGCAGGAAAAATCCTGCGTGAAGTGCCGGTTGAGGAGCTAGCTAGCCCAAGATAATTGTTTGTAAAAAAACTGAGTAAGATTGATTACTTACTTGTCCAGCGTAAAAAAGGAAGACAGGCGAACTCAGGCTGAACATGAAGCACAAAAACTGGGCCTGGATTATTTCTGCCAAATTTGCTTTGTGTTCCGCTATTCAGCGGCTGAAATGCGATTGAGTAAATCCACTTAAAGCAAGTTAAGCCAACAGCTTGCATAGAAAAACGCAATATCAATTTACGAGAACCATTGACTTTATTTCCTGTGCCTATGTCAAAAGTGCAGGGCAGAGAAAATAAATCCATAAGTTCATAAAAACTGTCAGGCATGCAAATACAAACCGGGGCTACAGCGATGTGGTTGCCTGCGCCAGAGTAACAAGGTCGGCAAGAGGTCAATCGACAACAATTAATGATTACAGTTGTAAGGTGCCAGAGCTTCGATCAACATATAGTCTTGCTTTTCATTTTCTTCATCGATCAGCGTCATGGTTTTACCATCCTTGCTGAGAATGACAGGCTTGCCTTGTTTCTCCGGGCGATCATTTTTACCTTGCAGCAGCAGGTGCTTGTCTTGTACCTTCCATGTACCGTCCAGGCCGCTGTATGGAGAAGTGCCCATGATACCAACACTGCTTTGCATGTTGCCATCCTTATCCAGGCGCAATATTTTCTGGGTGCTGGTTCCTGTAAACACCCATTTACCCATCATCGCGCACGGCAAACTGGAATCCAGGCGCTTATCTTTGGGTATGCTGATTCTCCAATGCGCGATGCCTATCACGGCAGCGATGAAAATTGCCGTGCCTATCGCCCATTTTAGCGGGCGGCCAGGCGGGGGGCATATATCCTCATTCAGGCTGGCGCGCTGTTTTGCAGACAGGCCCAGGATACTTGGCCGCAAGCCAGCATCCTTGAGCTGGCGATTGACTTCATCATTAATGGCCAGCAAGATAAAGGTATTTACCAGCGGCACCATGGAGCCGTAAGCGATGAGCTTTCTCATGGTGTTGTTGAAACCCATATTGGCAGCCAGTTTTAAATAACCGGCAAAGAACATGACTTCAATGGGCAGCAGGCAAAATGCAATCGTGAAAAAACCGATAACATCGCTCTTCATGCTGAGTACAGCAAAATTCAGCGCCACAGCATAAATCAACTGCTTTTGACCATCAGCCAGTTCAGCAATACGGATATCGTCGTAGTTAACGATCTCCGGTTCAGGCTTGTCAGCCGCTTCTTTCTTTTTGCCCGTATTGTTATAGGCTATCCAGCGCTGCATTGCTTCGTCTGTGCCTGCGGCCGGCGTCACCGTCGCCGTTGCTGCTGCTTGCTGCGGGTTTTCTTCAGGTACAGTGGCGCTGGTGATGACGATGTCTGGCTCCATGATACAGACGCAGCCGTATTGCGCCAGGCTAGCCACATAGTTTTGGGCGACAATCTGCGTCAGGTTTTTTTTCAACACTAGGCCTGGTTGTGCGAGCATGTCAGCAACTTGCGCCGGCGTGCGTTTGAACAAGGGGGCCAGTTTGTCAGCTACAGCATTCACAGTCATGCCATCTTTGACACCCTGTGGCACGATGCGATAGCGCTGCGGCCTGTGTATTACGCCTTCTTGCTCATCAATCACGGTCAGTCCCAGCGTATTGCTAAATCGCAATATCTGCTGGATGACTTCTTCATGTCTCTGCGAAATGCCGACGACACCCATGTCGCCAATAAAATTGTTGATTAAAGGGCCATCCGACCACGGGCAGGCATCCATGGCGTCGTCATCTGTGCAACTGGACAGGCAGGGGAACAGGCGCGTAATGGCATCATGAAATTTGACCAGCACTGGTACTGCCGCCGCATCACTGTTGTAATAGCTTTCCCGCTTGTCGTTCAGCCAGGTGTAGGTCTCTGCATCGCTGGCCGGTGTCTGGGTAGCGAGAATCGTCAGCGTGTAACTCATGGCAGGCAGAAAATGAAAAAACGCTATTGTATTTCAGCTACCCCCTGAAGGAGGGTGTTTAGTGGGGGGAGTGGCGCGATATCGCTGCAGGAGCGGGTGCAGAATTGCTCTGGATTGCTGAGCGCCATCCCGCTTTACTGTTTATCCCAAGTTGCCAGGCTTATTCTTCTGCCCCGGCTTCTGCCATGATGGCACGCAAGCCTGAGGCATTGGCCCGCTCGGCAGCTTTGCCATGACCACTGCGGATATCGTCCTGATCGCGCAAGATCAGGTGTACGCCTTCATTCTTGTACATGAAACTCAGGGTTTCTATGCTTTCATTGCGGTTATTGAAATTTTCAGAAACTTCGAACTGCACATCCTTGTTTAATAAGTAAATGGCAACTTCTTTGGTATTGTCAGCAAACAGGTGTAAATGGATGTCGGAATGGTTGCCAGCCGTGCCATTCAGTACCGCACCTACGACATAAGGGTTGTAGCGTTCCAGCTCTTCCATCAGCTCAAGGGTGAGTTGACGCAAATGCAATAAGCGCTGTGGCTGGGTATCGCCAAAGAACAATTCATTGTATTCGCGTACTTCTTGCTCAATCTGGGCATTGTCAGGCAGGACATCGCCCTTGACTTTATGGTTGCCCAGCAACTGCTTGGCTGCCTTGCGCTTGGCGGAGGCATAGTCGGCGCCATCCTCGGCGATCATGCGCGCCGCCAGCGCCGCAATCTCAGCCCGCAGGCTCTCTGCTTCATTCGGTGTATGGATCATCATGGGGTAATCATAACTGAAACCTTGGGGAAATCCAAAAACAAGGCCCCTCAAGCCAGAGAAATGCCAATTTTTTGCCTATGTAGTCATAGGTTTTCAGCTTCTGTTACGAGTGGTGACAAGAACATGCCTTCTCTCAGGTAGAATTGCGGGATTCTGGAATTTGGTTCAATTATGCATATTCATATTTTAGGTATCTGCGGCACTTTCATGGGTGGCCTGGCCGTATTGGCAAAAGAAGCAGGTCATACCGTGACGGGCTGTGATGCCAATGTCTATCCGCCCATGAGCACCCAGCTCGAATCCCAGGGCATCAGCCTGACGCAGGGCTTTGAGGCTGAGCAGATAGCACTGGAACCGGATTTATATGTCATAGGCAATGTCGTTTCGCGTGGCAACCCGCTGATGGAAGAAATCCTCAACCGTGGCTTGCCCTATGTGTCTGGCCCACAATGGATGGGCGAACATATCCTGCATGACAAGTGGGTACTCGCTGTCGCTGGTACTCATGGCAAAACAACAACATCTGCCATGTTGGCCTGGATACTCGAATATGCCGGTTACGCGCCTGGTTTTCTGATCGGCGGCGTGCCGCTGAACTTTGGTATCTCTGCCCGTCTGTGGGGCAACCATGCCTCTGACTTTTTTGTCATCGAGGCTGACGAATACGATACCGCCTTCTTCGACAAGCGCAGCAAGTTCGTGCATTACCATGCCAAGACAGCTGTACTAAACAATCTGGAGTATGACCATGCCGACATCTTCCCCGATGTTGCCGCCATAGAAACCCAGTTCCACCATCTGGTGCGCACCGTGCCCGGTGTAGGCCGCCTTATCGTCAATGGCAACAATGACTCGCTGGAACGTGTCCTGAAGCGCGGTTGCTGGAGCGAACAAGAATTCTTTGGCAACGACCAGGCCTGGCGTCTGCTCATGCAAGACGGTGAAGACTTTGATGTCTATTTCAACGACCAGTTGCAAGGCCGGGTGCAATGGAATTTGAACGGCGAACATAACCGCCAGAATGCACTGGCCGCGATTGCTGCCGCCCGCCATGTCGGTGTCACTCCAGAAATTTCGATAGAAGCCCTGGCCCAGTTCGTCAGCGTCAAGCGCCGTATGGAAGTGCGCGGTGTCGCCGACGGCGTCACCGTCATCGACGACTTTGCCCATCATCCCACCGCCGTTGCCACGACCGTTGAAGGATTGCGCCACAAGGTCGGCAATGCCCGCATCCTGGCCGTCCTGGAACCACGCTCAAACACCATGAAGCTGGGCACCATGAAACAGGCCTTGCCTGGCAGCCTGGAACGAGCTGATCTGGTATTTGGTTTTGGCGAGGCGGATGGCAAATCAGCTTTAGGCTGGGACCTGGCAGAAGCCCTGGCGCCATTGGGCGACAAGGTCGCCTGCCATCACAAGATAGATCAATTGGTGCAGGACATCGTCAGCAAGGCCAGGGCCGGCGACCATGTACTCATCATGAGTAATGGCGGCTTTGGCGACATACACCAAAAATTGCTGGATGCGCTGCAATACCGCGCACAGCAGGCTGGTAATGAAGCCGGTAGTCAAGCTGGTAATAGGGCGATTGCAGCATGATTCTCTACCTGCACGGCTTTCGCTCATCGCCTGATTCTTACAAGGCGCGTGTCATGCTTGCGCATATGGCGAAGCTGGGCCGCAGTGAAGAGATAGCCTGCCCCGACCTGTCACCATCGCCGGCGCTGGCGATACAACAGGCTGAGGCCTTGCTGGCCGGGCACAAGGCAGAAGACATCTGCATCATAGGCTCATCTCTGGGCGGCTATTATGCGACCTGGCTGGCAGAAAAATACGGCTGCAAAGGCATACTGCTGAACCCTGCCGTCAAGCCACCGCGCGACCTGGAAAGCTATGTAGGTGTAACGACTTATTACCATAGCGATAGAGTCTTTGAATTCAAGGCAGAATACATGGCTGAACTGCGTGCCCTGGCCGTAGAACAGATCAGCCAGCCTGAGCGCTATTTTTTGATTGCCGCGACTGGCGATGAAGTATTGGACTGGCGCGAAATGGTCGCTCACTATCCGCAAGCCAGACAGTTCGTGATTGAAGGCAGTGATCATGGCATAGCAGAATTTGCTGATTACCTGGATCAGGTGATGGCCTTTGCGGATGGCAGGGCCTGATTTGGACGAAGCGATTTTGCAGACAAGTAAGCAAATGCAGCGCCCACAAGCCGCACAATGGTATGCGCATGTGAATGCTGTCGATACCAGTGTGCTGATGGAAGACTGGCTCAGCAACCGCGATTCGCTGACGGCCAGGCTGGTGGCCAGGTGCCAGCAGTTTCGCGTGCAGCGTTTGTCGCAGCACAAGGCAGTGTGCCTGCAGGATGAATACGCTGCGATAGGTTTACCGCGCGCCATGAAGGTGCATGAGCGCGAAGTGTTTTTGCGTTGCGATGGCGAGGCCATGGTGTATGGTCATACGATAGTACCGCTGAGTGCCACTGCCAATGAATGGCCGCTGTTTCATGCGCTGGGTGAAAAGTCTTTGGGCAGCACCCTGTTTAATGACCCGCTGGTGCGCCGCGGTGATTTGCATTACGCCAGGCTAAGACAGAGCCACCCGCTGATACGCCGTATCGTGGCGAGACAGCCGGAGCTGGCAGGTGTGCACAGCATGCTCGCTCGCCGGTCTTTGTTCTGGCGCAAGGGCGGGTGTTTGCAGGTGACGGAAGTGTTTTTGCCGGGGGTTGAGGATTTGAGGATTATTGAAAAGCGTTAAGACCTCTCAACACAGAGACACCGAGGAGGGAAAGGCTGCTTGCAGGCAGCCTTCGTTACGCAGGCGAACGGCATGCCGTTCGAAATCCCTGCTACACCACAGAGGTGTCACAAGAGGGCACAGAGAGCAATTAAAGAGTTGGGAGTAGAGCGCGAAAGAGAGCAATTAGCGTGACTCACGTTTCGATTGAAGCTGCACTCTCAAAGTCGTCATTCCTGCGAAGGCAGGAATCCAGCGGCGTTCGTGGCAAACTGATACAGCCAAAACGCAAGCTGCAATGTGTAAACCCCTTCCCCTTCAAGGGGAAGGTTGGGATGGGGATGGGGTTCTTCAGCAAACGAAGTAAGGAGCTAATCAACCGAACCCCATCCCCACCCTAACCCTCCCCTTGAAGGGGAGGGAAGTGAAATAGGTATATGAATGATTTCCCGCTTTGCTGATAAAAGCAAAGTAAATATAGAACAGCAGACATCTCAAGCAGAGACGTAGAGCAAAAACAGAACGAGTAAATGACAAAGATTTTCTCAGTGCCACCTCTGTGTCTCCGTGCCTCAGTGTTGAGTTTTTTGGTCTTAAAACATAAAGAAGTATTGAATGAATTTATTTTTCGAAGAATCCGGTGATTTCAAAGCAGGCAGCATCATGACGCATGCTGGTGAGGCTTATCAGGTCGAGATGGCCAGCGGCAAGCGCACGAAGGTGAAAGCCAAGGATGTGCTGCTGCAATTTGCCTCTCCCGATCCTGCCAGCCTGATCGAACAGGCCAAGGCCGCTGCGGCTGAGATAGACCTGGAATTTCTGTGGGAAGTCGCCGGACAGGAAGAATTTGGTTTTGCTGAACTGGGTACCGAATACTTTGGCCATGCACCACAACCGGTAGAAGCGGCAGGCCTCATCTATGCCCTGCATAACGCCCCCGTTTATTTTTACAAAAAAGGCCGTGGCCGCTACAAGGCTGCGCCTGAGGCATCTTTAAAAGCCGCACTGGCCGGTATAGAAAAGAAAAAACAGCAAGCCCTGATACAGGCTGGCTATGTCGAAGAACTCAAGCAAAACCATCTGCCAGATGCAATGAAATCGCTGGCGCTGCAATTGCTGTTCAAGCCAGATAAGAACAGCATAGAATACAAGGCCCTGGCAGAAGCCTGCGATGCCATGCAAATGTCACCGCAACGTCTGATGCTTGCCGTCGGTGGTATTGCCAGTCCCAAGCATTTGCACTTGGCCAGGTTTCATTACGAGCATTTCCCCAAAGGCGTGGGCTTCCCGGCGATTACCTTGCCAGTTTTGCCCACTGATTTGCCCGTGGCAGATGTAAAGGCTTTCTCCATCGATGACGTTACCACTACCGAGATTGATGATGCTTTCTCTGTCGTCGATCTTGGCAATGGTCAGTTGCGGGTCGGCATACATATTGCCGCGCCAGCCCTGGGTATACAGCGCGGTGATGCGATAGACCAGATGGCACGTGGCCGCATGTCCACCGTGTATATGCCTGGCGACAAGATCACCATGCTGCCGGATGAACTTGTCAATGTCTATACCCTCGGTGCCGGCCAGACCCGCCCGGCAGTATCACTGTATGCGACTTTGAATACCGAAGACTGGTCCGTCATCAGTACCGAGACCAAGGTAGAAGCCGTGCCCATGGCCAGCAATCTGCGTCACAATGATCTTGATGCGCTGGTGACAGAAGACAATCTCGCCAACGACGCCGGTGAATATCCGCACAAGGCCGACATCGCCCAATTGTGGAAATGGGCGCTGGTGCTCGAACAAGGCCGTATGGTCAAACGCGAGAGCTTTGGCATGAAGCCCGAGCAAAACAACCGCGTCGATTTCAATTTCTATGTGGAAGATGATGTCGTTTCCATCGTGCGCCGCAAGCGTGGCGCACCGCTGGACAAGATCGTCGCTGAACTGATGATCTTTGCGAATAGCACCTGGGGCAAACTCATGGCTGACCATGGTATCCCCGGCATCTACCGCGCCCAGGGTGTGGCTGGTGGCCGTGGCCCCGGCGCCTGGACAGCGCGCATGCAGGTACGCATGCTGACCCATGCAGCGCCGCATCAGGGCCTCGGTGTCGATCAATATGCCTGGAGCACATCGCCACTGCGCCGCTATACCGATCTGGTTAATCAATGGCAAATCATCGCCTGCGTGCAACATGGCATCACTGCGCCGCTGGTCGCCACCTTCAAACCCAAGGATGCCGACCTGTTTGCGATAGTCTCCGGTTTTGATGCTGCTTATGCCGCCTATGCTGATTTCCAGAACAATATGGAACGCTATTGGTGCCTGCGCTGGCTGGGCCAGCAAGAGCAGCGCCAGGTCGAAGCTGTTGTTTTGAAAGACGAAGTCTTGCGCCTCGTCGATATTCCGCTCATCATCCGTTTGCCGGGCATGCCACAGACAGCACGCGGTGCCCAGGTGCGCCTGGATATCCTGCGCTGGGACGAAGTCGATCTTGAAGTCGAAGCGCGCCTGCTGGAATTGTTATCTACCGTCACCGAACTTGAGGAAGAAGAACTGGACGACGAAACCAGCACTGAAGTTGCAGAAGACTTCAGCGCAGAAGAAGGAGCACCTGCAGCAGAGACAGTAGCAGAGGCGGAGAGCGCGACAGCAGAGGTGGCAACTGAACTTGCCAATGATGACGCGAATACTCCAGACGAAGAACAGCCACAAGCCTAGTAATGAAAAGTCAGAATAAGAAAACCAGACCTGCGAAACAGGTCAAACAAGAACAACTGCCAGGCGGGCAAGAGCAGGCTGTCAAGGCGGGTGAAGTCGCGCCCACCGTCTCTGCCCCCCCTGTTGGGACTGGCAGTGCTTCCAGCAGCAAGGTCAAAAGCAGTACCGCCAAGCCTTCTTCCGCTCGCTTGAGTCCAGGCAAGGCTAATTTTGAAAAACTGATTTTTACGATCGCCATCACCACTTCTCTGGTTTTGCATGCGGGTACAGTTTTGTTGGTACATTTTGTCGCACCCCAGACGGTGGATAGTAAACCGCGCGATACTGACCTGGAAATCATCCTCGTCAATTCCAGGCATGCCAAACCCCCGGCCAAAGCCGAAGCGCTAGCGCAGGCTGATCTTGACGGTGGTGGCGCACACGACACTGGTCGCAGTAAATCACCCTTGCCTGACATGAAGCGCAGTGAAGATGGCGATGCCCTGCAAACCAATACCCGCAAAATCGCCGATCTGGAAGAACAGCAAAAGCAGTTGATGGACCAGGCCAAGCTCAAGGACAATTTCCGGCAAGATAAGCAGGAAAAGAAAAATACCGACGACGCGCCCAAACCCTCCACAGGCAACGATAATGTCGAGACCACCAAGGCCCTGGCCCGTATGGCGGCCGAGATTTCTCAAACCATAGAAGATCAGAACAAGCGCCCGAAAAAAAACTATATTACTCCCAGTACCAAGCGTCTTGACCATGCCATCTACTACAAGGCTGTACAAAAGCGCATAGAAGATACCGGTACGCTAAACTTTCCACAGAAAGATGGTAAAAAACTGTATGGAGAAATGTTTGTCTCCATACCGATTTTTCAGGATGGTACCATCTATGAAAAAGAAGGCGGCCCGCGCATAGAGGTCTCTTCAGGCGACAAGGCACTTGATGCTGCGGCGCTGCGTATTGTCCGCCGCTCTGCACCTTTTGGACGCTATCCAAAAGCCAGCCTGGGGCCGGACAGCAATGAAGTTTTCATCATGTTCGCGAGATTCAAGTTCACACATGAACAGCAACTGGAAACTGAATTACAAAAGAGGCCAAATTGAGCGCCGACCACTACGTCGTCATCGGTAACCCGATTGCGCACAGCAAATCGCCGGCTATCCATGCCCGCTTTGCTGAACTGACAGGCCAGCAAGTTGATTACCAGCGCCTGCTGGCACCGCTGGACGGTTTTGCCCAGGCAGTGCATGACTTCATCGCGCAAGGTGGCAAGGGGGCCAATGTGACCCTGCCATTCAAGCTCGACGCCTTTGCACTGGCGACTGAACTCAGTGAACGCGCCAGGATTGCTGGTGCTGTCAATACCCTCAAGTTTGAGCACGGCCATATCTATGGCGACAATACCGACGGCATAGGGCTGGTGGCAGATATCGTGCGCAATGCCGGTGTCAACCTGCACGGCAAGCGCCTGCTTTTGCTGGGTGCCGGCGGTGCAGCCCGTGGTGCCTTGCTGCCGTTGTTGCAGGAAGAACCCGCTTCATTGACGATTGCCAACCGCACGCTTGCCAAAGCACAGGATTTGCAGCAACAAGCCAGCAGCCTGAGTGATCGTTGTGAGCTGCAAGCCTGTCGTTTTGAAGACTTGCAACAGCCTTTTGATGTCATCATCAATGCCACCTCGGCCAGCATCAATGATGATGTGCCACAACTGGCTGCAATAGTTTTTGGCAAAACCACACTGGCCTATGACATGATGTATGCCGCCGCACCGACCGCGTTCCTGCGGCTGGCTGCCAGCCACGGTGCGCAATGCCGTGATGGTCTGGGCATGCTCGTCGAGCAGGCAGCAGAAGCCTTTGCCCTGTGGCGCGGCGTGCGCCCGCCATCTACACCGGTACTGACAGAAATGCGCGCAGCATTGCAAGCGAGCCTGTGATGAAATTATTTGGCCGTATCCTGTTCTGGTTGGTACTCGTACCCCTGTTGCTGTTCACGCTTTTGCAGGCTTATTATCTGGCGCATGTCTGGTGGTGGATAGACCACAACCCGACATCCACCAGCTTCATGCGCCAGCAACTCAGTGTCTTGCAAGAGAAAAAGCCCGACTTCCAGCTCAAGCATAAATGGGTGCCGTATAACCGTATCTCCAATCATCTCAAGCGTGCCGTCATCGCTTCAGAAGATGATGGCTTTGTCGATCATGAAGGCGTGGATTGGGAAGCCATGCAAGCCGCTTACGAAAAAAACCAGAAAAAAGGCAAGGTCGTTTCTGGTGGTTCCACCATTACCCAGCAGTTAGCCAAAAATCTTTTTCTTTCGCCTGACCGCAGTTATTTCCGCAAGGGCGAAGAACTGATCATTACCTATATGCTGGAAAAATGCATGGACAAACAACGCATTCTGGAGATCTACCTCAATGTTGTAGAATGGGGTGTAGGCGTGTTCGGAGCAGAAGCTGCTGCACAAAATTATTTCCATACCAGTGCCGCCAATCTCGGCCCTGCCCAGGCAGCCAGGTTGGCCGTAATGCTGCCCAAACCACGCTATTTTTATAAAAACCCGGGCTCTGGCTATTTGCAAAGACGTAGCGAAGTCATCCTGCAGCGCATGAATAATTCCGAACTGCCATGAAATATACAAAACAACGCGGGCTGAGCCTGATTGCCGTCGCCTTCCTTTCCATGCTGATTGCTGCATTGGGCATGGGTTTCCTGTACTACATGCGCTATGGCCGTCTGCCCATGCATGATATGTGGGCGCGCTTTGGCAAGGCGGCTGCCGTCATCAGCAATGACGTCAAAGAAACCACGGGTCTGCCAACCGGCAGCAATGAAGGCCCCGGCATGCGCCAGGCCGCCACCACCAGCGAAGGCGTGCGTCGCTGCACCATTGATGGCAAGACCGTGTATTCAGACACCTTATGCCTGGACAATAACCCTACCACCAAAAAAATCAAGCTCAACGACTCCAAAGGCATGGAGCCGCCAAAAACTGCCGTCGCCAAAGAAGATGGCGGCAAGGGTGCAGATAATAATTATCCGGCTTCCATGAGCAATGAAGAAATGAAGAAAAAAATCATGGAGCAGGCACTGGGCAAAAGCGCCCCGGCATCCAGTGCCGATGAAGACCTGCATCTGAAGGCCATGAACCGGGCGATTGATAAGGCAACGAAATAGGTTTGCAGGGCTGCTTACATGCCCATACCTTTACTGATTCGCAGGGTGCGCCATGCGCACCATTCGTTTTACAGCGATAAATCTACGACGGTGCGCACCGCGCACCCTGCAAATTAAAGCCTGGCTTCTTTAGCCTTAAGCCATTCTTTTGGCCTGATGTATCAGCTCAAATACCTGTTTCGCCTCGGCGATGGATTGAAACTGCGTCATCGTCTTCGCATTTATCTTGCCAGGCAGACCTGAGAGTCCGCCAAACAGGGTTGCCAGTGGGTTATTGCCAAACACGATACTGCCTTCACCCTCTTTAGCCTCAGTCAGGCTGATTTCACCCAGGTTTTTGAGGTCCAGTGATTTCAGATTGCTGTTAAACAGGCCGGAGACTATCAGTATGCGTTCACTGGTGACGGCATAATAAGTGCCAGCTCTTTGTCTTGCTTCAAGAAAGAAGCGGCCTCCTATCATGTGCAAGCCTATCAGTACAAAAGGGATGCCCCACAAGCAAAAAAACAGGGGAGCGCCAGAAGTGATGACGTTGTATTCCCAAAACAGTGCAAAGCCACCCCATAGCAGGCTGAAGGGCACCATGAACAAATCAGTGAGCTGGAACATGATGCCCTGGCGTGGCTGGCCTGACCATAGCAGGCGTTCATGGGGGAATAATGTAGAAGTAATTTGCGGGAACTGGTTGGTAGTCATTGTCCGGTAGTCATGTAGTTTCTGGGGCACTGCAAAAGCTGCATTGATAAAAAATTTTCGGAAGGCTGCTAAGAACCTGCGCGCGTTGGTCTGATAATTATACCTTCAGCAAATATACACGCAGATGCAAAAAAGATCGTCTCTGATGAATCCTTTTGGGCCGTTGTTGACTCTTGTCATGGCAAGCAGATGTCAAACAGCCCCTGAAAGGAATCAATATGAGTACTTACCAAAACCCGCAAGACCTGGCCAAAGCCAAAGACCTGATCAGCCTCGCCCCTAAAGAAGCACAGGCTTTTCTGGCACTCAAGACCACGGCAGAAAGAGCCGATGGTGTCATCCCTGAAAAATACCGTGAGCTGATTTCCATCGCCGTTGCCCTGACTACCCAGTGCGCTTATTGCATAGATGCGCCACCCGCACCATTCATTTTAGAAACTAGGTCAGCAACGGTGTGCGTGGTACAAACGACAAGTCACGATACTCAAGCCAAGTGTGCGATGACGTGTAACACTTCATGCAATGCCAGAAAGACGACAAACAGGGCAGCCAATCCAGAAAGTTTAAATACTTTCACATAGTAAGACTTGAATTGAACCTTGTCAGCTTCCCTTAAATTCACGGCAATAACCAGCGCCAATATCATCGGTCCATAAGCATAAAAATCCCCAAAAAAATAAAGGGTATGTGGCACCTTCATATTTTCACTATAGATCGTCAGCAGTGGGATTGCCAAGGTCAACGAGAATACCAGCAAGGCATAGACCAGTAAATATCGCGCTGCAGTCTGACTTGCGAACATTTTTTTTCGCAAAAGTGCAATGCCGCCCAAAAGATAGGATACGCCGAGAGCCGCCAGAATAATTGCGGCTTCTGGGCCTGCCGGATCTTCGGACCTGGCCCTCATGATTGCCTCTATCCCGCAACCTGTCAGCAACAATCCAAAGAACAGGCGAAATATCCTCATTTTCATTGCGCACTCCCAATTTCGACAGCAGTATCAGCTTGGCGTCACTATCACGGAAACATTTTGCCCAAAAAAATCATAAACAAGTGAATATAAAACTGTATGACTGGATGTTGATACACGCTGGGTGCGTACAGCAGTTCGAAGATTATATCTTAGTAAGATATGTATATTTATGAAATGCTTTTTTAAATGAATCCTTTTGGCTTGCAGCGCACTCTTGTCATGGCAAGCAGATGTTAACCAGCCCCTAAAAGGAATAAGCATGAGCAACTACCAAAATCCGCAAGACCTTGCCAAAGCCAAAGATCTCATCAGCCTTGCTCCCAAAGAAGCGCAAGCTTTTCTGGCACTCAAGACCACGGCCGAGCGGGTCGATGGCGCGATTCCCGAAAAATACCGTGAATTGATTTCCATCGCCGTTGCCCTGACTACCCAGTGTGCCTATTGCATAGATACGCACAGCAAGAATGCCGCCAGAGCAGGGGCAACGCGGGAAGAAATTGCTGAGACGGTCTTCATTGCAGCCGCACTGCGTGCAGGCGCAGCGGTCGGACATGGCTTGCTGGCTTTGCGCCTATTTGACGAGGCTGCCTGAACATGGTTCAACAAGGCAGGACCTGGAATGAAGCACCCACAACTTGCGCCGCACCGTTGATGGTTGCGCTGCATATCCTTGCCTTGTTGAATACCACATCGGCCAGACAGGCTATTGCCAACGACAGATAGGAAAAATAAGCCAGACCCACATAGTCGGCAAAAACAATCGTGTGCAACCAATCCTGTTTAAACAGATAGAAAAAGCCAGTGATAGTGGCAGCACCGAGCAGTACCACAGCAGGCAGTAGTAATTGCACGCAGGCGCGTCGGCGCAAATAGACTGTGGCCGCCAGCAAGATAAACACCAGGGCATTGGCAGCGGTAAATATACGGAATTCTCTCGTCAAGGCTTGCGCCACTTCCATGTACTTGCCGCGTATCAGGTCGCTCAATTTTTCATTGAGCTGAGTCAGTCTCAGACTGCGATCTTCAAGGCCTGTCGTGATGGATTTTTCTATCTTTTGACGGCACTGGCAGTCAAGCTTGCCCATCTCTGCCACGATGCCGGCAATTTTCGCAGGCAGGCCTGCAGCGAGCTGTTGCCTGATGTTTTCTATCTCGGCATTTTGGTGAGTGACAATGCGGCTTGCCAACCCTGTGATTTTACTGTCTTGCAGCGTATCAATTTTTTCAGTCACACGCTTTTCTACTTCCATGCGTACAACTTCACGTGCCATGTTTTCTACCATGACAGGATTGGTATAAGACAGTACAAACGCAGCACCAAATACCAGGCCACCCAATATACTGATGATTAAAAGCAGTGTGCGTATCATGGTCTGTGTTTCACATCGTTTGCGTTTGCGTATGCGTTTGTGTAAGCGTTAGCCAATGCCTTGTCACCCATGTGTCTGTTAAAACACCAGCGCACCAGCGTCTCTTGTGAATCATCAACATAACTGCCAGTATTCACGAAGCTCAGCTTTTGTACCACCCGCGTTGAGGCCAGGTTTTCTGGATTGACTTGCGCCATTACTTGCAGGGCACCACCCTCAAAAGCCAGTTGCAGCAAAGCCTGCACGGCTGCTGTGGCAGCACCAAGTTTCCTGCAATCGGGTGAAATGCCATAACCTATCTCGACCATGCCATCCCTGGGCGCATGCTTGAAACCGCAACTGCCGACGATGTGCTGGTTTGCTGTGGCGACTATATAAAAAGTGCTGCACCAGCTGGCTGGTACGCCTGCAGCCATTTGTTCCAGCGCCCGGGCAGCGACAAAATGCGGGGGCAGTGCATCCGTGGCGCAGCTATACCCATGCATGCCTGGCAGAGTGGACCCTGCCAGGGCACGTAAATCTTCTGGCGTGATGCTGATGAGATGATAGTGCATGCGCGTTGGCTGAATTGATGATATGACGCCATTGTAACCGCATGCCAAAATCGACCATACAGACTAAAGTCTGCGGTTCTGTTTATCGTACTTATCTGCCATTCAAGCCCCACAACTTTCCATTAGTCGCAGCTGACTGGTCTGACTATGGGTCGTGCTTTTATTATGCGTCTGCGCTGCAGAAATATGAGCGCAAACGCATCAATGCTAGAACTCATTTCATAAACAAGGTGAGATGCGTTTGCCTTACAAATACAGCATCTTCTGCCGCTCATCTTCAGATAAATTAATATCCCTGGCCTCATAAAACGCAAAAATGGCATCGACGATATTCGCTGGTTCATCGATCAGTTGTACCAGATAAAGATCATCATGGTTGATCATGCCGTTGCCTGCCATTTGCACTCTGATCCAGTCCAGCAAACCCTGCCAGAAGCTGGTGCCCACCAAAATCACTGGGATATTGCGAGTCTTGCCAGTCTGTATCAATGTCAAAACCTCGCTGACCTCGTCCAGCGTCCCAAAACCACCAGGGAAGACCACATAGGCATCGGCATATTTGACAAAGGCCACCTTGCGCGCAAAAAAATGGCGGAAGGACAGGCTAATGTTTTGCCAGGGGTTACTACGTTGTTCGTGTGGCAATTCTATATTCAGCCCGACTGAGGGCGATGCGCCCTCGAAAGCGCCCTTGTTGGCCGCCTCCATGATGCCCGGGCCGCCGCCAGAGATGACGGCAAAGCCCTCGTCCGACAGACGGCGCGACAAATCCACGCATTTGGCATAATCCGGGTGATCATCCTTGGTGCGGGCAGACCCAAAAATCGTCACTGCAGGGCGGATTGATGAAAGCCGCTCGGTGGACTCGATAAATTCTGCCATAATCGTGAACATATGCCATGATTCGCGCGCCTTCAGCGAAGTTGCTTTTTCCTGATCGATAATCTGGCGCAACCTCGTTACATCTTTTCTGTTTCCGTTCATATGCAAAATACTCTCTTGTTAGTTGATGGCTCTAGCTATCTGTACCGCGCCTTCCATGCTCTGCCCGACCTGCGCAATGCACAAGGAGAACCGACCGGCGCCATACACGGCATGATCAATATGTTACGCCGTTTGCGTACGGATTACCCGGCAGCATACATCGCCTGTGTGTTTGATGCCAAAGGCAAAACCTTCCGTGACGACCTCTACACCGAGTACAAGGCTCAGCGGCCCTCCATGCCAGACGACCTGCGCCTGCAGATAGAACCTATCCACGTCGCCGTCAAGGCCATGGGCTGGCCTATCCTGATGGTGGAAGGGGTAGAGGCTGACGACGTCATCGGCACGCTGGCCGTTGAAGCCACCAAGCTGGGCATGAACACCATCGTCTCTACCGGCGACAAGGACCTGGCGCAACTCGTCAATGCCAATGTCACCCTGATCAATACCATGAGTAATGAAAAGCTCGACGAGCCCGGTGTATTGGCAAAATTTGGCGTGCCGCCCGACCGCATCATCGATTACCTGACACTGATAGGTGACACCGTCGATAACGTCCCTGGTGTTGCCAAATGCGGCCCCAAGACAGCCGTCAAATGGTTGACAGAATACGATAGCCTCGATGGTGTTATCGCCAATGCAGACAAGATCAAGGGCGTGGTCGGCGACAACCTGCGTAGTGCGCTGGAATGGCTGCCACAAGGCCGTGTGCTGATTACCGTCAAGACTGATTGCGACCTGACAGGACATTACACATCGATACAGGACAGCCTGGTCGCGAAAGAAGAAGACAAGACAGAACTGGTCGGCTTTGCCAGCCGCTGGGGCTTCAAGACCTGGTTGCGTGAACTGACTGGTGACGCCACCGCTGGTGCGACACCGCTGCCTGCTGCCAAAGCGGCCACCAGTGGCAGTAATTCAGTACAGGCTGGTCTGTTCAATGATGATGCTTGCGATGTTGATAACCCCGCAGTGCCCGTGATCCAAAATTACGAAACGGTGTTGACTGAGGCCGCACTGGACGAATGGCTGGCCCGCATCAACGCCGCTGCACTGACATCAGTGGATACAGAAACCACTTCGCTGGACCCGATGACGGCGCAACTGGTCGGCATCTCGCTGTGCTGCGAAGTTGGTCATGCGGCTTATATACCTGTCGCCCACAACTACCCAGGCGCACCTGATCAATTGCCCAAGGCCCTGGTGCTGGACAAACTCAGGCCATGGCTGGAAGACGACAGCAAAGCCAAGGTCGGCCAAAACCTCAAATACGATAGCCACATCTTTGCCAATCAGGGCGTGAATTTGCGCGGCATAGTGCATGACACTTTGCTGCAATCCTATGTCTTTGAATCCCATAAATCGCATGACATGGACAGCCTCGCCATGCGCCATCTCGGCAAAAAAACCATCAGCTTTGAAGAAGTCTGCGGCAAAGGTGCCAGCCAGATTGGCTTTGACCAGGTAGATATAGAGCGCGCCACCGCCTACGCGGCAGAAGACGCCGACATCACCCTGCAACTGCACCTCGCCATGTGGCCAGAGATAGAGCCGGATGCCAATCTGCTACGCGTCTATCGCGAGATAGAAATACCCACCTCAGTCGTGTTGCAAAAGGTAGAACGCAATGGTGTACACATCAACAAAGACCTGCTCGATGTCCAGTCACATGAAATTGGCAAGCGCCTCATTGAACTTGAAAACAAGGCCTATGAACTGGCTGAGCAACCCTTCAATTTGAATTCCCCTAAACAACTGGGCGAGATTTTCTTTGGCAAGCTGGGCCTGCCCGTCGTCAAGAAAACACCTTCCGGTGCACCATCGACCGATGAAGAAGTCTTGCAAAAACTGGCCGAGGATTATCCCCTGCCCAAGGTCTTGCTTGAATACCGTGGCCTGGCCAAACTCAAATCGACTTACACTGACAAATTGCCCAAGATGGTCAACGCCAGCACAGGCCGCGTCCACACCAATTATGCGCAAGCCGTGGCTGTCACTGGCCGCCTGTCATCGAATGACCCCAACCTGCAAAACATCCCCGTGCGCACTGCAGAAGGCCGCCGTATACGTGAAGCCTTTGTCGCCGGGCCGGGCAATGTCATCATCTCCGCCGATTATTCACAAATCGAATTGCGCATCATGGCCCACATCTCTGGCGACGCCAGCTTGCTGGCTGCCTTTGCCAATGGCGAAGACATCCACCGCGCCACTGCCTCAGAGATTTTTGCCGTACCACTGACAGAAGTAACGAGCGAGCAGCGCCGCTATGCCAAGGTCATCAACTTTGGCCTCATCTATGGCATGAGCGCCTTTGGCCTGGCTGGCAACCTCGGCATAGAACGCAGCGCCGCACAAAGCTATATCGACAAATACTTCCAGCGCTACCCTGGTGTCGCCCAATACATGGCCGATACCCGCACCAAGGCCAAGGCCCACGGTTATGTAGAAACCGTCTTCGGCCGCCGCCTGTGGCTGGCCGAGATCAATTCCCCCAACGGCCCCCGCCGCGCCGGCGCTGAACGCGCAGCGATCAACGCCCCCATGCAAGGCACAGCAGCCGACCTCATCAAACTCGCCATGATAGCCGTACAAAACTGGCTGGAAAAAGACAAGCTGCAATCAAAAATGATCATGCAGGTACACGATGAACTGGTGCTCGAAGTACCGCAAGCCGAGCTGGAACTCGTCAAACAAAAATTGCCAGAGTTGATGGCGAATGTGGCGAAACTGGATGTGCCCTTACTTGCAGAAGTTGGCGTGGGCGGGAATTGGGAAGAGGCGCATTGAGAGAGTATCGAGTGCTTCCGTAGGTTGTGAACCTTGTAGGTTGGGCTACGGGTTATCAGCCCAACACTCGGCCTTTAATAAACGTATGTATCTGAATAAAATGTAGGATAAATCTGTATTCCACCAGGGTTAGGGGGTACGTTATTTATAAGCTGAGTGTTGGGCTGATGAAGCGTAGCCCAACCTACGACATACTACGAATCTGCGATAATTTTGATGTACTCTTTAATTCTTTCTAATTTAATACCATGCGCTATCGCCGCGCCAATGTCCCCGGTGCTACTTACTTTTTCACGGTCAATTTGCAAGACCGACAGAGTCAGCTCCTCACAGACCACATAGACGCGTTGCGAAATGCATTCCGGACAGTACAAATAAGATACCCCTTCGAAATCATCGCCATGGTTGTCATGCCTGAACATCTGCATAGCATTTGGCAACTACCCGAAGGCGACGTAGATTTTTCCTTACGCTGGTCACTGATCAAGGCAGCATTTTCGAAAGCCTTGCCCAAACAGGAAAACATCAGCTCCAGCCGCGAGAGAAAGCGTGAACGTGGAATTTGGCAGCGTCGATTCTGGGAGCATATGATACGAGATGACGACGATTTGGAAAAACACGTCGCTTATCTGCACTACAATCCAGTAAAGCACGGCTATGTAGATAACGCCAGCGACTGGCCTTATTCTTCATTGCATAAATTTGTAGAAAAAGGCCTGCTTGATACTAGCTGGGGCGACAATGTTTCTTCGCTTGATCTGCCAGGATATGAGTAAGTCAAGCTCAATTGTTATAGCTTTAAAAAAGGAAAACCATGGGAGTTGATCTCTGCCTTGTCCCGGTAGATTTTGAACATGACGATGGTGAGCTGGTCTGCACCAAAGGATTTGAGCTTGACTTGAATGCAGTCATTGGACCTTTTTGCGAAATGAAGCGGCATAGTTATCCCGGTGCTAAAGTGTATTGGCCTTTTGTTCCTGTCCCTAAAAACATTCTTGAGCAGTTGCCATTTGATCTGCCGTATATCGGCGGACCCTACGGTCATGTCATGTTTGGCAAGGCGGTCGAAAAAGAACTCCTCTACATTTTTGCTAAAGATGTCAAAAAAGCCTACCCGCCAGAAAGACTACAGTCGGTGGACATGAATGACTATGAACGGGCAGGCCTTTCATATATCACCTGTCTGCATGATGACGTAAAGGTGTTTATTTTCACTTGGTAGTTTCTGTTGAAAATACCTTTTAAAAGGCGAGCCTCTGTTGCTGCATAGTGGAATTAAGGCTCAAAGATGTAGTATCGTAGGTTGGGCTACGTTTCACCAGCCCAACACTGGGCCTCAAATTAAGCATGTTTCGAAACACGAAGTTCAATAAATCTATGCCTTATCCAGAATTAAAATTTACGTTATTTATATGCCGAGTGTTGGGCTGGTGAAGCGTAGCCCAACCTACTTACTGATGCCTTACGGTGATCTGGTCATTTACTGACGAGCGGCATTGCTTGATGGCTTTGCGTCATTCTTCAAAAACAAAGGACGCGCTATTTCTGGTGTTGCCTCTGGCAACATCAAGATCAACATACTGTGTTTGGTATCGCCAAAGGCATATCTGTTGGCGGTGGCATACAGGTCTTTGCTGCCCCAATGTATGGACTTGTGTTTGACTCCATATACTTCAAACTCCCGCTCATAGCTGGATTCGCCCATGCGCTTAGTCATACTGGAAACCGTGGCTGAAAACTCGTCGGCGGGCAAAGTGATAGTGGTATTGATCAGCTTGCCGTTCTGTAAACTCAATCTGAATGACGCTGGTGCACCACCAAATTCAGCTTCCTTGACATCACAATAACTGATGTCCTTGCTTACTTTTTGAGGATCACACTTGCTCAATTTCAGTGAGGACGCAACCAATTCCTGCGAAGCACCGGGTAAAAGGTAGGCGGAGATTTCGGTACTGGCCTGGCAGGCAGAGAGCAGCAATATGGGAACTGCCAGTTGAAAAAGACGTGAGCGCATGGATAGGTTAGATTTTAAATACGGAGTGCAGCAATTATGCATGACACATCTGGTTTCTATGCTCCAATTCTTTCATCAGACGAACCAGTAAATCAGATCGCAATGTCCAGATAAGAACCTTCAAGTATGGCGAGTTCCTTATCCTCATAGAAAAAGATGGGTCCGCCTTCGCCCAATAATATCGTCATACCTTGCGGAAATCCAAGATATGGCAGACATGCAGATGCTTGCATGACTACTGCTTCGTACAATGAGATACGTGCCAGATTGTCCACGTTATTGTGATCATGTTCTTCCTCGCAGCAACCAAAGAACCAGCCACTGTCGAGGTTTTTCTCTTCTTGCCGGACCATCATGATCTGTCCATTTGCAGTCTTCAATTCATTGCAGACGATACACTCTGCACGAAGTGAAGGGATGGACAGATATTCCGTGGGTACGACGCTCTCGACAATATCCTTATGCAGACGCAAGTGGCGCAAGGTGTTGGAGATGCCAATATTCCAGACCAGGGGCATGGTCTGAAAATCAGCTTCTTTGAAACCAAGGCTGCCGTCTTGCTGTGTGCTTAGCATGAGATAAGACCAGCCCAGCTGCATTGATTGCCCATCCTGAAAACAACTACCCTTGCTGACCATGGATTCAAGCAGGCTGGCAACAAACTCAGCATCGGTAGCCAGAGCTATGTCTGGATCAAATTGCAGACAAAATTCTGGATGTCCAAATTCTTTGCAATGTGAAGTATAAATTTTATTCATGGAGTTTTACGAAGGCGGTAATTAGTATTGAATACCGTCATTGTGTGATGTTGAAAAAACTCTTCCGCCTTGATTATGTCAGTTTGACGGTAGTCTTACCAAGGTATGATCCATGCCATCCAGTTCTTCATCAATGATGGCTGCGATCGTTACCCAGTCTCCACCAGCAAGGCCAGCACCTATCAATGGATACGCAATACGCAAGCCATCGAATTTTTTATGTATTGCGGCAAATGCCTTGCGTATTGCTGCATAGTCAGCTTTCACACCCTGACCACGCCAGTCAAACTGGGTATAGGAATTTAGGATGACAAACTGCCTGTCGTCTCTTTGTATCCGGGCTTGGCTATAACTGCCCAGCTTGGCATGATCGGCAGGCAAGGTGGTTTGATCTGCTGCATAGGCTTCAGGGAATTGCTTTTTGATGCTCTTGGCGATGCCTGCCCCCATGTTGCAAAAGCAATTGCAGCCATGGACAATGACATCAAACTCGCCATGCAGGGCGAGTGCCAATAAATCTCCTGTGCATTCTTTCATACAGATTCTCTCGCTTGCGAAACGTTCCTGCTACCAAACCGCTGATACAACTCCCGCGCCATGCGCAATATTTCTTCTCGCATGGCGAGGCGATCAAGCCATTTTGCAGGTATGCCTTCCACCCCGTAATAGGCACCGGCTATTTGCCCTGTGATCGCGGCGGTGGTGTCGGCATCGTCACCCAGATTGGTGGCGGTGAGGATGGCGCTTTCAAAGCTGTCGGTGTGCATGAAGCACCACAGCGAGGCTTCGAGAGATTCAACCGAATAGCCGCTGCCGCGTATTTGCGAACTGTCTTTATCAATGAAGCCGGCCTTGCTGAGAGCTACGATTTTTGGCTCGGTCGGTGTGAAAGGCAGGTCAGTAAATAAGTCAGCCTTGGCATGGCCAGCAAACAGCTTGCACAATATCGCCGCCAGCAACTGGCAGCTTTGTATGGCTTCTGGCGCGGCGTGGGTAGTGCGCGAGCTTTCTCCTGCATAGTGGATGGCTGCGGCTATATCGGGGTAGCCAAACATCACAACAGGGGCAAGCCGCATCAGTGAACCATTGCCTGCCGTGTCAGGATGCTCTACGCCGCAGTAGGACTCACCGCTACTGGCATAACGCGACAGGGCAGCACGCACGGTATTACCTATGTCAAAGCAGATGCCGGTAGAACTCAGGTAACCCCATTTCCACCAGTTCAGGTAACGTCCCATCTGGTCTTTAGCGTCGAAGCCATCTTTCGTCAGCAAGCTTTCTGCCAGGCACAGCGCCATCGAGGTGTCGTCTGTCCATTCGCCAGGCAGCAAGCCAAAGGGGCCCTTGCCAATCATGTCAGTCACAGGCGTGAAGCTGCCGCGCGCCGAGAATTCTACCGTCGTACCTACGGCATCACCGCAGGCGAGGCCAGCCAGTGTACCGAGATAGCGCTGTTCCAATGTGATGCCCATGAGGTTTCCAATTCCTGATGCTGATAGCGTGTTTGTGTAGTTGATGCGATAGATAATATGCTCGTTAGTATTTAATTGCAACTATCTTAGTTTTATTTTGAATAAAAGAATGGTGCCTGTACGGATCATCTACACCACCAGATACCCCCGCCTGTCAGCTATGCCTATTTCGGCTGTCAGGCCTGCGTTAAACTCCAGGTAATCCGCTTCTATGCCATCGCTGAAAATGACACCATGTTCCGGCATCAGGGAGGTGACTTGCAGCTTGCTGCCTTCCAGTATCTGACCACGGACTAAAGTCGCAGAGGAAGTCTTGCTGGGGAAGGGTTCGCGTACGGCGAACATCAGTTCGCGGGCATCCCAGTCTGTGCTATATGTCGGCGGCTCGGCGGCGATGTTGTATATCATCAGACGCGGATCATCAAATCTCTCTTGCAGCGCTGCTGCGCCTGTCAGTATGCTCTTCATCCAGCCTGTGGAACCCATGCCAGTGGAGATGATGATGCCGCTGGATGACTGCCGTTCCTGGCGTTCTTGCAGTTGTATGGTGTAGCTGGCAGAGATATGGGATTTGGGCCCGATGAAGATGTCATTCACGCCCAGCATGGTCTGGCCGTTGTTCAGCCTGGCCATGGCCATGGTAACTTCGCGCACCGGGCGGCGCTGTTGCAGTACCTCAGGGACGATTTTGGGTAAATCCCTGACCTGGAAAGGCAGTAGCACGCCATCCCAGCGCTGTACATCAGGGTTGACGCCGATAAGACGTTGACCATCCAGATATTTCATGGTGTTGACGACCAGGCCATCTTGCCCAACAGCGATGACGATATCGTCACGGCCAAAGATCATGTTGGGCAAGAAGCTGCGATCTATTTTTTGCAGGCGCGCAAGTTGTGTGAGACTGCTTTCTGCCGCGCTGACACAGGCCAGGTAATTGTCATGCTCGGCCTGGTAGGCGGCAAAGTCCCCACCCAGATGCTCTATATAAAACCGTGCCTGTCCAACCGTGTTGTACTTGGCGATGAGCTCTTCGAGCCTGGTCTTGCGGGTGATCAGAATGATCTTGTTTTCTGTCTGGCGCGTTGTTGTACTATGGATGCTGCTCATATCATTTCCCCGGTTTATCCAGGCTGGTTCATCAATTCACGCAACAGGTCTGGTGTGATATTCAACTGGCCTATGGAGCCAGCTTTTTCTGCCAGTTCCTGGAAGGCGAGGGCGATCAGCTGGCCGGATTGCATATTGCCCATGGCCAGCGCCTGCAAGACTTTTGGATCAACGCCGCTATAAGCATTCATCAGAGTTTGAGCAGCATAGGCGCGGCTGTCGGCTTCTGCCCTGGCGTTTTCTGTCGATAGTTTGACGAGTGTGGTTTGCTGGTTTTCTTCGGCTATCCTGGCCTGTACCTGGGCGAGTTTCAGCTCGCTTTCTTTTTGTTGTATGCTTTTCTCGGCTTCCATCTGGGTTTCGCGTATCTGGCGCTTTTTGCTTTCTACGGCGATTTCGGTATTCAATTCATTCTCACGTATGCGGCGCTCCTGCTCGACGGCGGCATTGCGGCGCTCATAGATGGCATCATCGGCGCATTTTAGGATTTGCTCGCGCGCCTGTGCTTCCAGCGCCTTGGCTGCCTCTGGCGTGGGCTTGAGGGCCAGAAAATTCAGGCCCAGCAATTCCACTCCCAGTGCCTGTAATTCCTTGCTGTCGCGCACTGCCATGCTGACCGCTGCACCAAGCGTATCAGCCGCTTTCAGGGCATCACGCAGCGCCAGGCTTTGCAAGCCCTTGCGGGTTAACACCTTGACGAGATTGACGATGCGCTGCGACAGTTTTTGCGGATCATCAGAAATGTATTGCTGGGTCACAGGGTTGATGGCGAAATTGAGTAATGCACCGACTTTTTGCGGGTCGCTGATACGGTAAGTGACCTGGCCTTGCACCGTAACCGTCTGGAAATCAGCGGTATTTTCTTCAAAGATAAACGGCGTGTCGGTACTTGCCATGGGTATCGCCAGCATGGACGTGGTAGGCGC
The DNA here is from genome assembly GCF_049339865.1 of Undibacterium sp. TC9W. Taxonomy (NCBI): domain Bacteria; kingdom Pseudomonadati; phylum Pseudomonadota; class Betaproteobacteria; order Burkholderiales; family Oxalobacteraceae; genus Undibacterium; species Undibacterium sp. TC9W. Next base: position 330,167 of record NZ_JBMPPJ010000004.1, read on the forward strand.
ATAGTAAAAGAAAGCCAGCCCGGCACCCTCGCGCCTGAGCTTGCCATTCTTGAATTGCAGCACATAGGTGGTGGGCTGGAACTTGATGAATTTGATGCTGAACATGACTATTCCTTTTCTTGTCTTCAGGTGCGCTGAAGTGTTTTTGGAGCGTTTATTTTGATCTCGGTATGATTCTTTTCCTTTGCTTGAATATAGAATAATCTACTTAAATATAAAATGCAACTAAGTTAGTCTTTTATTTGAACTAAGTTGGGTCGCAGGTAATTTTCAGATGGCGCACCATACTGGCATAGAAAACTTGTTAACATTTTCTCGGTTAGACTATGAAAAAAAAGGACAGGAATGAATGCAAAAACAATCAAGATGGGCGATGAGGTCAGATTGCTGGGTGTGCCAGATTGGCTCACCCATGATTTGCCGGAAGAAGAAAAGAGAAAAATCATTTCATACATTGGCAAAACGACGACAGTTACCGATATCGATAAATACGGCTATTTCTGGCTGGGATTTGGCGATACCAGAGACGATGAAGATGCAGCGTATTATTCCGGGTTTTCGTTTTGTGTAACGATTGATTGCTTAGCGATTCTATAAAGCGGGGTAGGGCAGTTGCGGCATAAGCATTTGAATCAGCGACATGAATTAATTCCGGGACACACTAAGGCTAAGAGCAACAATGTTTTCTATTCCTCCCTCATCAATCTCTCGTAGTCCCCTGCCATACGCCGCAATTCCAGCATCGACGATGCATCATAGATACCGCGGATACGGGCCATCGCATCGATCAGGAAGGTGCGCTGGCCGTGCAGGGGTTCGCCATTGCTGGCGCGGGCGTTGATGTCGGTCATCAGGCTGGTGGTGAGCTTTTGCATTTGCCTGGAATCACCTGTGAGCATGTTCCAGTCCGCAGGCAATTTCAGTTTTTTTGCATAGGCGACCATGGTTTTGGCATCGTCCTGTTCTGGAGTGACAGTCAGTAAAATGAATTGGGGTGTGGCGATGGATTTTTGTTTGATCTGTGTTTGCAGTTCACGCATGACTTCGAGTGAAATGGGGCAGAGTGTGACGCAGCCTGCGTAAAAGAAACCGACAAAGCTGGATTTGCCGCGCAGCAGGCTGTGATCGACTTCTTGCGCATGCTGGTTGATGAGTTCAAAGCTGGCAATGCGCTGCAGGGATGCCCAGGTGTCCCAATGCGCCTGCAGGTCTTGCTGATAGTAGTAGGGTAGCTTGTCGTTGTTGAGGGCATTTTGTGGTGCGGCGAACGCACCTGTCAGCCAGCCCAGAGTCACGACGGTGGCGATGAAGCTGAGCATTGACAAGAGCAATGATTTTAGCAGGGACATATTGAGTAAGGCTGAGTAAGTTTTGTGCGGTCTTTATTTCCCGGTGAGCGCAGCGCCAAGCAAGCACAGGATGTTCTTCTGCTTCTGCTCCTGTTTTACTGGAGCTGCACTAATGCACAGTCGCTGGCGTCCCCTTGTAGCAACCAATGGTGTATGGAAATTCCCGGGTCTGGTGGTAGTGATATTGCGTGACCATGACACCATTGCGCTCTACTGCATGGGTATGTCCATGGCATTCGTCGAGGTCGGCATTGGCCAGCGCCTTGCCGTTTTCACCCTGATTACCATAGATGCCAAAGCCGTCGGCGATGTAGCCGACCAGCGGCGAATGCTGGCCCGGGGTATCTTTTTGTGTCAGGCAGGAAGTGATGTTGTGATGATGGTATTGACCCGTGCGTTCTGGGTGGCCCTGGCAGGCATCCTGGATTTCCCAGGCGACGGCATCGCGGTAGCCGCCATCGTCGGCATTGTAGAGTCGCACGCCATCCAGCAGTACGCCAATTGCACCGAGGCTGGTACAAGTGGGCTGTGCGGCGACGACAGGGTTGGCAGGCAAGCCCCAGGCGATGTTGGCCTGGCTGATGCTGTTGGGATTGCGATCATATACGTAGGCTGGATCAGTGCTGGCGATGGGGAAGGTGCCGGTGGGATTAGGCGGCAGGCCATTACCCGTGATGCCCAAGGTGCTGCCCAGGGTCACCATGAAACTCGATACCCAACTGACAGCACCCTGTACGCTGATCTTGCTCAGTGAATTCCAGGTCATGCCATCGGCATTGAACCATGGCCCCTTGCTACTCGCACCACCCGAGCCTGCGGTATAGCAGGCATAGACATAACCAACCGCAGGAGTGGTGCGGGTGAACTTGCCATCGCCCAGAGGCAGTTTGCTGGCATCAACACTGGTGCTGCCAGAGGATATGCCAGTAGTTGTCCCACTGCTTGTCCCACTAGTTGTCCCACCAGTTGTTCCGCTACTTGTACCCGTAGTCGAGCCAGTCGCTCCAGTGCTTGTTCCAGTCGTGGCAGGTGTAGTGCTGCTGCCAGTTGCCGCCGCCCCGCCAGAGCTGCCGCCGCAGGCAGCAATACTGAAGATGAGGCTGGTGAGCAAGATGGCTGGCACTCTGGTTTGCAACTTGGCGTGTTTCATATTTTCTCCTGATTGCGTATGGCAGCGCAAATCGTCATCTATGGCAATAGATGTAGCTTGCGATCCAAATATGGAGGAAATATGAAGTGAAAACGATTTTTACAGCCGCCCTGCAGCGAGCAAGACAGTAGTACTTACTTCGCCGTTTCCCGCCATACACTCCAGCCAAATAATGCGGTAGCGATTGCCAGTGTTATCGACCCACTACCCAGGAATGGCCCTGCCAGTGCGAGTTCGCGCCTTTCCATGAATAGGCCAGCCAGTAGGGCGACTAGTCCCAGGTTATGCAACCAGAAATGCACGCGTGCCGTCAGCATGGTCTGCAACTGCGGCCAGGCAAAATGCACCAGACTGAACAGGGCGCAACTGACCCAGCCGAGCAGCAAGCCATGCACATGCAATTGTTTGTCGAGATGCTGGTGCGATATACCCATGTAGATACCCAGCAAAATGCCAGCCAGCATCCACAGCACGGCGATACGGATAAAGAATTTGCTCATGGCCGCACTCCTGCATCAGTTTCATCCAGATTTCGCCACAGTTCAAATACTTGTTCGCGCGCTATCAGCCCATCGCGCATGGTGAAATGATGAATCAGGCGGAGCTCAACACGGCTGCCTATGGGCACTGGTGCATTCGTCATGCCAGGGCCAACCAGGCGCATGCGCACTATCATGTCATCAACCACGCGATGTTCAGTGGCGAAGCGATCTAGCGGCTGTAATTCAACTTCCGCCATGGAGGGCCACATGGCGAGGTAGTTGGCGCGGATGGCGTCACGCCCGGCAAAATGCAGACCACGCCCCGGGACTTCCAGCACGATATCGTCAGTGTATAAATCAAGTATGGAATCAACGTCGCGTGCCTCGCCCTGTATATGGCGATCAACGACATCCAGATTATGTTCTATGGTGTTCATTACTACTCCAGTCATCAAGCAAATGCGGATGCTGCCCGCACAACAGGTATTTTGTCTTAATTCAAATAGACAGAACGTCTGCCTATTATAGACAGTCATTCTGTCTTGTGCAATACTCACTAAATGAATTCCAAATCCTTACCAGAAATCCATGCAACCCTGGGCACACTGCTGCGCAGGCCGTATGAATATATGTCCGTTTGGCTCTATGCGGAACTTGCCAAGCTGGGCTTTGATGATGTGCGTCCTGCTTATAGTGCGGTATTGCGCAATATGCCTTTGGGAGGCGCGCGCGTGGTGGACCTGGCGGCGCGTGCCGGCATGACCAAGCAAAGCATGGGATATCTGGTCGATCAGATGCAGGCTGCCGGCTTGCTGGAAATTGCGCCGGACCCGCATGACAAACGGGCCAATACCGTGAAGCTGACAGCGCGTGGCGAAGAGGTGGTGAATGCCAGCATAGAATTATCCCGGCAGGGAGAGGCTTATCTTTCGACACTGGTGGGCGAGGGCAAGATCAAACAGCTCAGGAATATCTTGCAAGAGATTTATCAGCACCTGGAGGAGTCTGGTGATGGACGCAAATAGCTGTTCATGCAATTCGTCCTGATCCGCACTGATGATGTAATTTATATCAATAAAAAAGTAAAAAATCGTTTCATGGGCTCTTAAATCGCCATATTGACATTTTCCGCAGTGAAGCACGGGCGTACTATTAAGCACATGTCCACGTAGGGGCATGCCATGCTTCAGGAGAAATATGCTCAGCCAGGCTCTCTTGTTTTTGCAGCAGATGTGCGCACGGCGCTTGCCGGCGCTGATGTTTGGCATCTTGTGTCTTGTGTTTGCCCATGCAGCGCAAGCGCAAAAGCTCACAATCTACACGGAAGACTGGCCACCGATGAACTTCAAGACCAAATCGGGTATTGATGGCATGGCAGTCGATATCGTCCAGGCCATGCAAGCCATCACGGGCAATAAGGAATCGATACAACTGGTGCCCTGGGCACGTGGCTACAAGGCCGTGCTGGAAGATGACAACGTGCTGCTGTTCAGCCTTGGTCGCTCGCCAGAGCGCGAAAAACTCATGCATATGCTTGGCCCGATAGCGATATCCAAGACCGCTGTCTATACACGCAAGGGTGAAGCAGCAAGACTCAAGGCCCTCGATACGGATATCTACAAGCTGCCAATCGGTGCTTACCGTGGCAGCATCTTTGCTGATGCCGCAAAAAAGAAGGGCTTCATCAATCTGGCCCAGGCTGATTCCCCGCTCAATTCTTCAAGGATGCTGTTTGCACGGCGTTTTGACTTGTGGGTGGAGGGTAGCCTGGCTGTCAACTCTGTACTTCAGGAAAGTGGCCGCAGCGTGGCCGATGTAGAAGAAGTTATGGTGCTGGATAGCCTGGAACTGTATCTGGCGTTTTCCCTTAAAACCCCGGCAGCAAGCATCACCCTGTGGGAAAACGCCCTGCGGCAAATGAAGAAGGATGGCAGCTTTCAAAAAATACACCAGAAATGGTTACCCGGCGAAGCCCCTCCCATGGAAGTGCACAGGGTAGAGGGTGGGCATTGATTCCTGCACCAGACGCGTGCCTGCCAATCTGTATTTGCCTGCAAGGCATTCGTGCAAAACATTGCCTGTTTTCAATTCTGTTTCTACATGTAAAAGCTGGCCCACGGCTTTTACATTGCCCTTATCCTGTTACGCTTTCATGCTGAACAGTGATCTTGGCTGCGTAACAAGTGTCAATGCTGAATCAGCAGATTAATCTCCATTTCTGTTTGCGTCATGCTGAAAAAATTAAAGAATCTCATTTCCGGAAAATCTTCTGCTGTAGAACAGGTACCATCACCAGGCTCTGCAAGTTTGGCGGTGGCAGAGGTAGCGGCAGTAGCAACTGCAGAAGCAAGCGCAACAGTAACAGCGGTAGCAGAAACCGAGATTGATGCTGACAGCGCCAGCAGCATACTGATCAATGCCTATTGCACCTGCGCGCAATTACCACCCCTGAATTTCCCGCACAAGCTCAATAGCCAGCGCGATATGAGCGACCCGGAGCTGCATGGGCATCTGCAAGGCTTTATCGGCTATGTACTCAAGCGTGGTGACGGGCAGATGACACATCAGCGTTATCATGTGATGCGCCATATCCAGCGGGTGCAGCAACACCTTAGCCTGTGGCTGGATGAAAGCCAGCTTGATGCCTATTCCGACTGGGCCGTGGCGGCAAATGCCATCGCCTTCATGCCTGATGGTGATATCCGCGACCCGCATGGCTATGTCTTACTGGGCGCTGCTGATGGCGGTATCGAAACCGGCGCGGCCATCCCTTATCCGGCACTGGCCTGGCAAAGAAAGGCGCGTACCGATACCTTGCTGGCTGAAATGGGCATACAACTGCCTGCCCATCTGCCGCCACTGGTCAGCGAGGCCGAGTTGCAATTACGTCCGGCGGTTGAGATATTGGGGCGGGCTCTGGCCTTGTATGTCGTCGCCTTGCGCGCAGAATCTGTGGCAACGAACCAGCCCATTCCTGCTTATGAATTGACGGAGCGCTTCCCGCAGGTGCATGCATGGTTGTCACCGGTAGAGCGCGAATTTCTCGAGACAGAAGAACCGACAGAAGATATCCTGCCGCAATTTGCCTGGCGTTATGAATCCCTGTATGTGCTGGAATGGGCGCTGGGCTTGCAGGAAGAATTACCTTTTGCCGACGATATCTGCGATGTGCCGCTGACGGCACGTACCATCATGAACATGGATTTTGACGCCGCCATGGCAAAGGCAAAAACACGCCCGGCCAGCCAGATACTCGATGCGCTGGACCTGCATTATCGCCTGCACTGGCTGGTACGCCAGAACAGGATGAAAGAAGAAGCGCTACCGCTGAACCTGGAAGCCGGTGTCATCTATGAGCGGCACTATGCTCTTAGCTGGCTGGTCAATTTTGAAAATGCAGACTGGGATGAGGTGGATACACCGACCTGATCTTTATGGGCTGTCTGGCGGCCCTTTCAATTCAACGACATTGCCTTCCGGGTCAGTGATGTAGATCGATAAGCCTTCACCCTCGGCACCATAGCGCTGGCCGACCTCTCCAACGCTGACATCATGGCTTCGCAGATGCGCCTGTATGCTGGACAGATCAAAGGGTTCAACGCGCAGACACAGGTGGTCCATATTATGGCCTTCCTTGCCAGGTGCAGCTCCACCCATGCGGCCCAGTTTACCTGTAACCGTGATCAGGTCTATCAGTGACCTGCCTGCACGCAACTGTGTCAGGCCAATTTCTTCCTGCCTGCGCTCGATAGTGCAGCCCAATACATCACAATAAAAATGCAGCATGCTGTCCAGGTCTTTTACCCTCAGCACCAGATGATCGATCTCGCGTATCTTGAACATGGTTAAGATTCGTCAGTAGTGGCGATTTCTTATCTTAAACCTGTTTGATGAATTTTGCTGGTGCCTGGTAGGGTGCGCATGACGCACGCTACAGCATCATGGCCGCGTACATAATCGGTGCGCATGGTGCACCTTACTGAGAGCGTATTTGTCGGACGAACACAGAAGATTACTCAAGCACCTTCAGAAAAATTAAGCTCTATGCCATTGCCTTCAGGGTCGCTAAAAAACACCTGGTGCTGGGTTGCAAAACCTGCGGATGCTTCCACCGTGGCATGGCGATACACAATGCCAGCGGCCTGCAATTTTTCCAACATGGCAGGCAGATGGGTGCAGGCGAAAGCCACATGGTCGAAACCGGTTTTTAACGCGGTCTGGCGGGTTTCTCCGGGTCGGTTTTCTGACAGGTGCAAGACATCACGGTTACCGGCATAAAGCCAGAAACCAAAGCTCTTCAGCGGGCGAGGGCCTTCTGTCAGACCCACATAGTGGATATAAAAATCCTTAAGTTTTTCCAGCGTGGCACGGTCGCCACGCAAATTGTAGTGACCAAGGGCGATGGCGGGCATATGCGCTCTTCCTAAAATCTGTTTTTAATAGGGCTTATGCAAAATTGTCCCAGCAAGGCTATCGCGTTAGGAGGCATCCCTTGCAAGGGATGCCCGTTAAGTCGGCAGGCAACATGTTGCCTGAAACCCCGACTACACCGAAGCGACGAAGACAGTACTTTAGTACAGTATTTACTAACTACCGGAGCTGCAACGCAGCTGGGGCGGTTTTGCGTAAGTCCTATCATTTCAGCCAGCCGCGACGGCGGAAGTACCAGAACGGCGTAATCGCTGAAGCCAGCATCAGCGCCAGCGCGAACGGGTAACCGAGTTGCCAGTCCAGTTCCGGGAACCAGCCCTTGAAGTTCATGCCATAGATACTGGCGATCAGGGTAGGCGGCAGGAAGGCCACGCTGGCGACCGAGAAAATCTTGATGATCTTGTTCTGGTTGATGTTGATGAAACCGACGGTCGCATCCATCAGGAAGTTGATCTTGTCGAACAGGAAGGAGGTATGACCATCAAGTGATTCTATATCGCGCAAAATCTGGCGGGCTTCTTCAAACTGGTCGGCATTGAGCAAACGCCCGCGCATCAAGAAGCTGACAGCGCGACGCGTGTCCATCATGTTGCGGCGTATGCGGCCATTCAAATCTTCTTCAACAGCAATCGAGTTCAGCGCGGCGGCGGCATCCTGATCGCTGAAGTTTTTTTGCAGCACGCTGCGGCTGACGTCTTCCAGGTTTTGATAAATACCTTCGAGCGCATCGGCAGAATACTCGGCATCGGTCGCATACAGGTCCAGCAGCACATCCTTGTAATCAGCAATCGAACCAGGACGCGAACGCGCACGCATGCGCACCAGGCGGAACACTGGCAAATCGATCGTATGAACAGAGAATAAAATATCACGCGCCAGGATGAAGGCCACCGTCACCGTGCGCGCCGGTTCATCGTCATCGTCAATCAGAAAGTCGGTGCGCAAATGCAGGTCACCATTATCGGCCTCGTAATACCGTGCTGATGCCTCGATATCCTTGACCTCGTCTTCCCCCGGCAAGGTCACGCCATAGATACTCTTTACCCATTCGCGCTCTTCTTCATTGGGGTCAGTCAGATCGACCCAGATAGGCAGGGTATTTTCAAGATCAGCACGGTTTTCCACATTGATCTGGCTCAGGCGGCCGTTATGCAAGACGAAGACATTAATCATAGGCAAATTCCAGGAAAGCAAAGTCTTTGGTTTGGCTGGATTGTAAACCTGTTTTATGCCTGTGGGCGAGTTGGTGCGGGATTTTATTTGGGTTTTTGGTCAGGATTTATATGTCTTTTGTTTAATTTTTTCTCATTGAAGGGGATTTGGCATTTTCGTACGGTGCGCCGCGCGCACCATTGCCGTGTCTTTTAACTTGCGTAGATGTCCGGGGCGAACTACTGGGCTTGATACGAACCTGTGCGCATGGCGCACCCTGCTGGGTGCTGGCACACATTTCTCGCCTATCTGTGATAAATTTCCCTGCTCATTGAAATCAACAAACCAGTGTAAAAATTAATCTGAAGAACAGCATGAGCACAAACACTTACCAGGCGGTTGCCGCCATCCCTGATATTGCCACTTACTGCCACTTGCGCAAGGCATCCGGTTTAAGCACCAAGACAGTAGAAGCGGCGGCGCGTGGTTTGCCTGCCAGCCTGTTTGCCGTGCAAATCATGTTAGGTGAGCTGGTCGTTGGTATGGGGCGTGTTGTTGGTGATGGTGGTACTTCATTTCATGTCGTCGATATCGCAGTCTTGCCGGAGCATCAGGGCAAGGGCCTGGGCAAGATGATCATGCGTGAGATCACCCACTACCTGCAGCAGAATGCGCCAGAGTCAGCCTATGTCAGTCTCATTGCGGATGGTCCGGCGCAGCATCTGTACGCGCAATTTGGATTCCTGCACACGGCACCCGCTTCGGTGGGCATGGCTTATAAAATCTGACGCAATTCAGAGCCAATTCAGAATCCATTTCAGAACCTATTTTTTACGAAAGCTCGCATGCAAGAATTTCTGGCAAGTACCACCTATATCGACTGGCAGCACCCCGCCGTGCTGGCGCAGGCGCAAGAATTGGCAGCCGCCGGTGGCGGGCAGGCTGATATCGCGCGACGCTGCTTTCATTTTGTGCGTGACCAGATCAGGCATAGCTGGGACTACCGCCAGAATCCCGTGACCTGCAAGGCATCTGATGTGCTGGCCCACGGTACAGGTTACTGCTATGCTAAGAGCCATTTGCTGGCTGCCCTGTTGCGTGCCAATGGCATTCCTGCCGGCCTGTGCTATCAGCGCCTGACCATAGGTACAGAACCGCCATTTTGCCTGCATGGCCTGAATGCCGCTTACTTACCAGAACATGGCTGGTACCGGTTGGACGCACGTGGCAACAAGCTTGGTGTGGATGCAGAATTTTGTCCGCCAAAAGAACAACTGGCCTTTGCCCTTACCAGGCCAGGCGAACAGGATTTCGCCGGTATCTGGGCAGAGCCGCATGCAGCGGTGCTGCAGTCATTGTTGACGCAGCCAACGGTAGAAGCGGTGATGGCCCACTTGCCTGACGGTGATTTGAGTAATGATCCCACACCCGTCCGCCTCGCACATTTACTTTGAAACGATTATCTGAAACCATGACAACTACCAATGACCTAAGCCCTGAAACCGTCGTCCAGGCCCAGCTCGATGCCTATAATGCCCGTGATGTTGATGCCATACTCAAGACCTATGCCATCGATGCACAGCAATTTGAATTTCCGGGCAAGTTGCTGGCAACAGGTCACGCAGAAATACGCCCACGCATGGCGGTGCGCTTTGCCGAGCCGAATCTGCATGCCAGGCTCTTGCGTCGTGAAGTGATAGGCCACATCGTCATTGACCATGAAGAAGTCACACGCACTTTTCCAGAAGGTACAGGGCGCATGGAAATGATCGCCATCTATGAAATCAAAAATGGCTTGATACAGAGTGCGTCCGTCGCTCTGGGGGAAAAATACTGGACGCCTGAGTCAGGTCCAGTTGCTCTGGATATCTGCTACTGGATATTCACTAATGGATATTCACTATTTGGCTTCCCGAGATCCGTGTTGCAAAAACACACTTGAGCGTGCATGCAAAATGCCTAGGCAGCCCTGTGTTCAGGCATTTTCATACACAGTATTTGTTTGCTCAATTGACAGCTAATACATTCTGAACTACTGTTCGGGGGTGCGATATTTTGCTTAAAATTTAAGCATTTCATTTCCTTTTCGTCCTTCATTTGTGGAGAGAGAATAGTGGACGCCGCACTGTTTTTGCCTGTCTGATTTTTTTCGCGGAAAGAGTACGGTCCCATGCAAACAGCCATCAGTAATAGCAATAATCCCAGGTCACCGATTTATTTTGCATCATTGTTCCTGCTGGTGCTGATTGGTTTTTATCCTTCTTATTTTGGCCGCCTGGCGCAGCTGGATTTCAAGCATCATTTTCACGGCATGGTCGCCACGGTCTGGATGCTCATGCTGGTTTTGCAAAGCTGGCTGGCCACGCACAGGCAATTGAACTTACACCGTACGATAGGCAAGCTGTCGATGGTGATTGCGCCTTTATTCATTATCTCTGGCATCCTTATCATGCAGGTCATGGTGTCGGGGAAAAATGGTTTTTCCAAGGCATTTGGCAGTCGCCTGGCTTTTGTCGATATCACGACCCTGATAGGTTTTGCGACCGCATATTGCCTGGCCATCCATTATCGCCGCACCCGCGCACTGCATTCCCGCTGGATGGCATGTACGGCTTTGCTTGCCTTCCCTCCTGCCGCTGCCAGGGTGTTTGGTAATTTTATTCCTGGTATCAATTCATTCCCTGCAGCGTTTCATGCAGGCTATTTTTTCACTGACATCATCCTGCTTGGCCTTATCGCTTATGACCTGCGTCTCGGTAAATTCAAGACACCATACTGGATGGTATTGGGCATCCTGATCTTGCAGCAACTGAGTTTTATTGTATTGCCGCAAATTCCACAATGGCAGGCAGTCACGGATTGGATAGCTGGCTGAGGCATAAAGCGAAGGATGTACAGCAGACGCGGTAAAATACGTCTTTTACCGCGTTTTCTTGTTTATCATGGCTCGCCTGCAACTATATTTTCCCGAAGACCAATATTATTTCACTACCCAGTTGACAGTCAGGGTGACTGACATCAATGGCGCCAACCACTTGGGTAATGACTCCATGATCTCCATGATTTCTGAAGCGCGGGCACGCTTCCTGTATGACTTTGGCATACGCGAAACTGCCGCTGGTGGCAGCGGTATCATCGTGACTGACCTCGCAACGACCTACAAGGCAGAAGCTCATGCGCGCGACCAGTTGCTGTTTGAAGTCGGTGTCATGGACTTTAACAAATATGGTGGCGACATCACCTTCCGCATCACCCGGCCAGCAGACCAGACCCTGGTCGCCATGGCAAAATCAGGTTTTGTGTTTTTTGATTACCGCGCCGGGCGCGTGGTGGAAATGCCGGAAGACTTCAAGGCCAAGTTTGCACGGGTGAATTTTCTGGATTGATTTGCCTGAAAAACAGCTCATGTCTTTTTTGGTCAAGACATGTGGGCAGATGAAGGAGACATTCCTACAACTTGGGTTGAGCCGGAGTCCGGGGCACTTCCCTGAATTGCGCCAGCATGCGGCTGGAAGGGCTGTCAGCCACCGTCAGCAAGCTAGTATCTGCTGCTGGCCTGGCATTATTCTTGTCTTCCTGTGCTGTGGCTGGCAAGGTTTTGGCGGCGTCCTTGCTGTCCAGCCTGATCTCATTTGGACTATTCTGGGTACCCAGGGCTTTGGCATTTTTTGTGTACTGCTCCATTGCCGGGTTCATGGGCTCCATTTTTTTTACCGAATAAATCAAGGCTATTACTTTCCCCACGTTCTGACATCTTGATCCAGTACACTTTATGCTGTGATGAATCATGTATTACGCTCATGCCAGGGTCTGCAGGAACATCAAGTTTCTTGATGAGATTGTCGCCCAGCGTGCCATTCAGGAACTGCGACATCATATTGAAATTACGGTAAGGCAGGCCATTCTTTTCATAGCCACCGCCAATATCACTGTGCGCACCGGCGACCATGACCTTCAAGAATCTACCATCTGCCGACAAGCCGTCATTGCTATAATTGGTTGCCGGAAATTGCAGCCTGCGCTCATCCGCCGCCCGAATCTGGATACCCGTAATCACGGTATCTGGCGGCCTTCTGTCATTCATTGAGGGCACGCCGGTGGCAACAGGATCAAACAAACCCAGGGCTTGCGGTATGGTGTCGCCTTTGACTAATGCGGGAACTGTATAAGAGATATCAGACTGTTCAGAATTATTGCTTGCTGGGCGATCGACCTTGCCTAGAATGTTCTGAACACCACGCTCAGCAACAATGCGGGAAAAGCCAGCAGCTTGCTCAGCACCACGACTGAAACCCACAGAAACGACACTGATTTTGGCATCCGGATTTTCCTGGAGCCAACGGTTACTCTGCCGTTCAAATTTCTCATACATCATTTCTATGCGTGCGTTGTATGTCACGCCAAGTGCGCCATCAACAGTACCCATTACACCGCTTTGCGTTCCTGGACCTGCCACATATTGACTTACTATATTAGGATTCTTCCCGTTGATATTTTCAAGTTGCTTGCTGAACAATCCTACATTGGTAATATGGGCCGGATCATTAATTGCATCGTTGCCTGTACCATCAAATAGTGCAACGAAAACTCTGGCATTTGGATTTTTGGCGTCATACAGATTGGGTACTTTAAATGTATCTATCTGTTCTTGTGCTTTCGTATAACTGGCTAATTGTTCAGGCGTTGCGATTTTTACGTCCACGCCGTCGTTGCCTGCAGTCGTCATAATTCAGTCAGTCAAAATGTCTTGGAATAGGCGAGAACGCGATGATCCCGCTCGTCTCTCAGAAGTGCATTTGGGTCTTTGGGAATCAGTTGTATGCTGGTGAACATATATACATTCACAGTTCTGTCATTTACTTCAATAATAAGGGTGGGGCGACGGCCTGATATAGGCATGGGTTTGTAAATGTCAGCAGGATTTTCATCATGTAGCACTTTCCTGTCTTTAAAAATGCTGTCCAGATCAAGCGTATGTTTAAAATGAGTCCCATCTTTTGAACGCCATTCCATTTCCACCAAACTCGCGAAACTCAAATAGGGGCCTGAGCCAGACCCAGGGTAACGGGCTGCATCTGCGGGAGTTTTTTCTCTGGCAGTTTCACCAAACGCGAGTTCGTGCGGCAAGCCCGCATAAACAAGCCGTAAATCGCCAGCACTGTAGACCTGGATATTCAGATCGTGTGAATCGAATTTCAAAACATCATCTTCTGCTGCCATGGCGAGGCTTCCCATTTGTGTTTGTAAAAGAATAGTCAGTATAGACGCCGTCCATTTCAGCACTTTTCTTCTTGATACAGTGTCAGTTTTTAACGTTAACATTTGCAATTAGACCGTGATAGTGCATGCTGATCCGAGTCAGGCGAGGCTGGAAAAAGAATGTGGAAATACATTACTTTAATCTCTCGCCTCACTACTGCCCATTCAGATTGAGTGTATCAATTAGTTGCCTCAGGAAAATTCAAGCGTCACCCTGCACAACATTAAATATTCCTTATGTTTATATCATTGATAGTGCGAAATTGTCCAGAGTTTCATGCATCATTACAGCATGCGATATTTATAAGGCCAACCGTGTAGACGGTCTGTCTTTGGAGATGCTTGCATCATGAGTAGCCATGCAGCATGCCAGTAGCAGAGTGACATTGGGAGATTGAAGGGAAAATGTACATCAGCCAGCAATTGCTACTCACCAGGCCGGAGAGTAGCAATAAGTACTACATCATCATGCACCAAACTTGTAATTGACTTCCACCCAGCCCTGGCGGCCAAGCGGGCTGAATGAACCGACCGGGTAGTTAGGCCAGCCACCGCTAAAGTCATACTTGATCTTGTTCAAGACATTGTTGACGATGACGGATACGCTCAGGTTTTTATTGGCCTGATAGACTGTGCTCCAGCTGGCGATGCCGGTAGGTGACAGGTAATACTGGCCAGAGCCATTCGGTATCTTGCCATAGCGCGTGACTGTCAGGGTATTGGAAAAATCTCCTTTTACCCAATTGACGCTGGTGATGAGCTTGTCGCGCCAGTCGGTGTTGCCAAGGTCGGCCAAATCATCATACAGGGCATCGCCTTCAAACTGCTTGGATTTTTTGCTCAGGGTCTTGCTGTAATTGGCCTTGATGCTGAAGCTGCCATAAGCACTGGTTTTGAGCTGATACTTGCCGCTGATGTCGATGCCACTGGTGGCCTGATAAGCCGCATTGATGGGATTGACCCAAATCTCCTGTATTTCACCGGCATGGCTCAACGCATCTTTGGGGTAGCGCTTGATACGGTTGATGGTATCAGCACACAGGCTGGAGCCTATATCGCGCTTGCCGGTGCGGCAATCAGCTTCATCGCGCAAGAGCTGGTCGGCACTGAGGTTGACGACCATGTCGCTGATCTTGATGTTCCAGTAATCAAGCGAGATATCAAACTGATTGCTGGGTGACCAGACCACGCCCAGGCCAAAGGATTTGCCTTTTTCTGACTTCAGGTCAGGGCTGCCAAACTGCACGTAGTTGGCACCTGGTGAGTAATTCGCATAATCACAATCCTTGAGTTCCTGGCCTTCAGCCTTGCAGCGGTAATAGTCAGTGGTGCTGGAATAATAGCCAGTGCCACGCGCCTTGAAGATGTAGTTCATGTCCGGTGCGCGGAAGCTGGTGGCGTAATTGGCACGGAATAAAAGCTCAGAAGTCGGGCGAATCTCCAGGCCGCCGTTATAGGTCAGCTTGCCATCCTTGCGGCCAGCGAAGTGATAATCATCATAGCGGCCAGCCAGGCTGGCGGTGACTTCCTTGAGCAGCGGCACATAGACTTCGGCACCGAGTGCATAACGCTGGCGCGAGCCACGCACATCATCTGATTTGGTGACAGTGTTGAACACGCCCTGGTTGATCTTGGGATCAGGCAGGTTATCAAAACTCTGGCGGCCTATCTCGGCAATGGCGGCAGTCTTGACCGCGCCTGCGGGCAGTTTCCATAATTCAGTGTTGACAGCCAGGCTCAGTGTTTGCGTGCGTGAACTGTCTGAGCTGCGAGATGCCGAGGTGATCTGGTCAAATTCTGCCGGTGTCAGCCTTTGCGTCAGGCGTTTTGGATCAGGTGCATAGATGGCGATGCCTGCGGCATCCAGACCCAGCTTGGGTCCCAGAAAAAACTGGTCTATATTCGCCAGCGTGCGCGGTGCCATGTTTTCGCTGCGGTAAGCGGAGGCGCTATACGCTGCTTCATAATTCCATTGCGTGCCGGGGATCACGCCTTTGATGCCGAGATTGATGCCGGCAGACTGGTCATCCCACAGGCGGTTGAAGCGGTTCACACCATTGATTTCTTCCGGTGCGAATACCTTGCTCCAGGCTTCATAGGCATTGCTGTTCTTGTTCCAGAAATAGCTCTGGTTGGTCGAGGACGATACCCAGCTAGGTGAGCGGGTATCGTTTTCTGTCTTGTTCTTGCCCAGCAGGATATCGGCGAACAGGGTAGTGTCTGCGTTCAAGTCCAGGTTGCTGCTGGAGAAAAAATTCAGGCTCTGGTTCTTGGTCTGCACTGTCCAGTGCATGGGGCTCAGACGCGGGCTCGCGCAATAGCTGCCCTTGCTGCTTTTATAGCTGATCTGCGTGCCTTCAAAAAAATCGCTGAGCTGGCTGCAGGTATCACCCAGATCCAGGTATTTGCCAGATTTCATATCCTTGCGATATAACGTCGCGCTCGGCGTGCTGCGGGTCGCCATGAAATCACGCTGGGTTGCACGCAGTGGTTCACGCTCGCTATACTCCAGGCTGAACAGGCTGCGCAACTGATCAACATTGGCGGTGCCAGAGAATTGCACGCGCTTGTTGCTGCCACCGCCGCGGTCAGTATCGCCGAGTTTGACATTCAGGTTATAACCCTGGCTTTCTTTTTTAAGGATGATATTGACCACACCAGCGATCGCATCAGAACCATAAATTGCCGAGGCACCGCCACTCAATATCTCTATGCGCTCTACGATATTCGACGGGATATTCGCCAGATTGGTAAAATTGACCGTGCCCTCATAAGCAATAGGGAAATCAGCCATGCGCCTGCCATCGAGCAGTATCAGGGTATGGTTAGGCCCCAGACCGCGCAGGCTGATGGTGTTGGCAGACGGTGTGAAGGTATTACCAAAGTCTTCGCCCTGGGTAAAGCCGGAATTTTGTACCGAGTTATTGATCGCATCATAGACATTTTTGTAGCCCTGTCTGGTGATTTCTTCCGCGGTGATGATGGTGATAGCTGCGGGACCTTCAAGACTGGCGCGTGGTATGCGTGAACCAGTGATGACGACGGCCTCGGATTTGCCTTCTGCCGTTTGGGCAAAGGCAGAATTACTCAGGGTCTGGCTGTAAAAGAGTGCCAGTAAACAGGCTGCAAGGGGTTTCAGCGCGGGTTGGCTTGCAGCTTTGCGGGGATAGTTTTTTTGATGCATGGGTCTTCTCAGGTATGAATGAAGACCGAAAAATATCAAGGATATATTTATATTAAAACGAATATATCCGTATATCCACATGCATAGCTTGATTGGTATTACTACTTATCCTCTGCCCTCAATCAACATCCGCATAAGGAATGTGTGGCACACTTATGAAAGTGGTTTCGTTTCCAATATTTCAGAATACGCGCAGTGTTTCTCAAAAAATCCTTGCATAACTTGCTCTGTCTGCTGTTGTGCTGTCTCGCATGCGCAGGCAGTACCGACGGCAAGGCAGAATCCATCACGCTCATTGGTGAGGATAGCTGGTATCCATATTCTGCCGTCAAGGATGGCAAGAACCGGGGCTTTGCCGTCGATGTCATCAAGGCCGCCTATGCGGCGGTGAATATTGATGTGCGCTTCATTGCCACCCCATATTCACGTTGCCTGATGCTGGTCAAAAGCGGGCAGGAGCTTGGTTGTTTCGACAGCCTCAGGGATACTGCACTGGAACCGGATTTCATCTTCCACAAGGAAGCCATCTTCAAGGCCAGCGTTGGCATCTATGCCAGAACAGACAGCCTGCAATCAAGAGTCAGCAAGATCAATGTGCAGGAATTGCATAAATATGTCATTGGTGTGACTCATGGTTATACCTATGGCAGTGCATTTGAAAACGATGCGCGCATAGTCCGTGAAGCTGCACCCAGTGATTTATCCAGCTTGCGCAAACTCCTGCTTGGGCGTTCTGACTATTCTCTCATCTATACCCGTATTGCCGATTACCTGAGCAGCATGCACCCGGATGAGTTCAAAGGAAAAATCCAGCAAACCGGCATCCTGCTGGAAGACAGTCTGTATGTAAGTTTTTCCAAGCGCCGCCCGGAATCACAGCGCTATGCAAACGCCCTCGACCAGGGTCTGCGTCAGATCAAGGCAAATGGTGTGTATGCGGCCATAGAACGGAAATGGGCCAGGCCAGAGCCATGAACTTGGCGCACCCTACCAACCTGTATATTGATAACTAGAATTGCATTTGCAGACAATGAAGGAAAAATGAATTACGTAATGGAAGAAATTTCCAAAGCTGACCAAGACAAGATTTTCAGCGATCTCACCAATGACTTTAAAAAGACGCGATGGTTGCAGATGAGAGGAGGTTATTTTAACGATGGTGTGCCAATAAAATGGGCCATAGACAGAGAAAACGATACTTACTTGTTTTATGCCCCGCAAGTCAGCATGTCGGAAGAAAATAAATATTATTTCTTCTTTAAGAAGGTTATGTATGTCCTGCACATAAAAACGAGGGACCCACAGACAATTTATTTTGCTGAACATGTGAATATGAAGCCTGCAAAACTCGAAGAATTGAAATCGGCCATTAAAGCTGCTTTTGCTGAATATGGGGTGTATGCCGGGGGAAGATCTCATTACCCTCCGAATAAATTTGGGGACGTGATAGTGCCATGAGTTTGATATCAAATAAAGTAGTCCCCATCGGTAAAACAGATTCTGCACACCGCCTCTCCACCCGCCTCGCTTTCCTCGCCGCTGGCCTGGTTGTTTCTGCGTGGGCGCCACTGGTGCCGTATGCCAAAGAAAGGCTGGGCCTTGATGAAGCTGCTCTTGGCCTGCTCTTGCTGTGCCTTGGTGGTGGTTCTTTGTGTGCCATGCCTGTGACTGGCATGCTGACTGCACGCTTTGGTTGTCGCCCCGTGATCTTGTCGGCAGGTGCATTGACTTGCCTGATCCTGCCTTGCCTTGCTGTCGTCAGTAGTCCCTTGCTATTTGGTCTGACGCTCCTGTTGTTCGGGGCTTCAGTAGGCACTCTCGATGTGGCGATGAATATACAGGCCGTGATTGTTGAGAAGAACAGTGGTGCCGCGTTGATGTCCGGCTTTCATGGCATGTTCAGTGCCGGCGGTTTTCTCGGCGCGGGTACCATGGCTTTGCTGTTGTGGCTGGACATGCCTGTCCTGGCCGCCAGTATCTGCCTGAGTTTGCTGGTCGCATTGATGTTGCTGATTGCCAGCCCGAATCTGCTGCATGAAATCGAAGCATCCGAGCGTGATGGCCCGCAATTTGTGATACCGCACGGTGCAGTGATTTTTATCGGTGTCCTGTGTTTCGTGGTTTTCCTGGCCGAAGGTGCCTTGCTCGACTGGGGGGCATTATTGCTGACCGCCGGGCGCGGGCTCGATGCCGGGCAGGGCGGCATAGGCTATGCCGCTTTTTCGGTCGCCATGACCTTGGGCCGCCTGACGGGTGACCGCGTAGTGGCGCGCCTGGGTGGCAAGCTGGTCATGCTGGCTGGGGGCGTGTGCGCGGCGCTGGGTTTTTTTGCCGCTGTACTGGCCAGCTCAGCAGTCATTGCCATCCTGGGCTTTATTTTGATAGGCATAGGTGCATCAAATATCGTGCCTATCTTGTTCAGCGCCGCAGGCAAGCAAAATGCCATGCCTGCCAGCCTGGCCATCGGTGCCATCACCACCATAGGTTATGCCGGTGTGCTGGCAGGCCCGGCACTGATAGGCTTTGTTGCCCATGCCATCAGCCTCAACATGGCATTTGCAGGGCTGGGTGTGGCGATGTTGCTGGTGGCTGCCAGTGCGAGATTGAAGCTGTTTTCAGGAAGCCCAGTCTGATTGATTTGCTGGCGTAAAGCTGTTTAAAAAAATCTTCAGCTACAATAGGCTTTCATTTTCAGCCTACAATTTTCGCCATGACCTCATCCGCATACCGCAAATTCGCCCAGCCACAATTATCAGAAGCCAGCATACAGGCCGTGGTGGATGTGCTACGTTCCAACTGGATTACGACTGGCCCCAGGGTCGGTGAACTGGAACAGGCGCTATCAGCAACTTTTGGACATCGCCCCACCAGGTTGCTGACCTCGGCCACAGGTGCGATGGAGGTGGCGCTGGCACTGTGCAATATAGGTGAAGGCGATGAAGTCATTACGTCTGCCCAGACTTTTTTCTCGGCCATGAACATGATTGTCAAATGCGGTGCCAAGCCCGTATTTGTCGATTGTGACCTGATCACCCGCGCCATTGACCTGGCCCAGGTCGAAGCCGCCATCACGCCCAAAACCAAAGCCATCATGCCTACCCATTTCCCCGGTGCGCTTGGTGATATGGATGCGCTGTATGCACTGGCGAAGAAGTACAAACTGCGGGTCATAGAAGATGCAGCACTGGTGCAGGGTTCGAAGTGGAAGGGTAAACCCGTAGGCTCATTTGGCGACATCGCCATCTTCAGCTTCCATCCAAACAAAAACATGACGACCATAGAAGGTGGTGCGATTGTGGTTAACGATGAGACAGAAGCGCAGCGGGTAGATGTGCTGCGCTTTCACGGGATCACCAAGCTGCCAGACCAGACCCGTGATGTGGTAGAGGCCAGCGGTAAGTTCAATATGTCGGACGTATCAGCCGTGATAGGCCTGCATCAACTGACACAGTTCGACGACTTCATGGCCCAGCGCCAGGTGCTGGCAGATCGCTATTTCGCCAGCTTCCCGCAGATACCTGGTGTCGTGCTGCCACCGCAGGGCCAGCCAGACCAGACCTGGAATATGTTTTGCGTGCTCATCCCTTACGAAAACTTTGGCCACACCCGCAGCAGCTTCCGTGCGGCGCTGCATGATGCAGGTATAGGCACAGGTGTTTCCTATGAAGCCTGCCACACTACTACCGTGGGCAAGAGTTTTGGCTATGGCGATGGTATGTTCCCCAATGCAGAACGCATCGCCCGCGAGACTGTGACCCTGCCTTTGCATGTGGGTTTGACGGTGGGGGATGTGGATGAGATTTGTGCGGCGGTGAAAAAAATATTGATGGAAAAATGAGATGCAATTTAGCGAAAGCCTTGCTGCGCCAGACTCTGATGACTCCATCAAAATAGCGTTGTTGCGTCAAATGATGAAGTCTGAACGATACATTGCCTTGTATGAACTGATGGGCAATATTTCAAAATATAGTGGAGCTGATCCATATCCGCACATGAGTGATGCGGAATTACTTGCATGGAATTACGCCTCATTCCATTTGGATTTTTTGTCAAGGTTTGGTAACGCGGTTTCACCATTAACAGAAATTAATGGGAAACTATGGTTCGCTCATCCGGTTGAATTTGAAAATTGGCTCGCTCTTGGTGCGCCAGGATTTTTCCTTGACGATTTGCGTGCCTATTTGGATGATTTTCCGCTTTAAATTTATAGTCTCTTAACTTACAGGTGCTCGCTGCCAAATTGATTCTTTTGTATCTCTCCATGCACGCCAGCCCAATGGCAAGTCCGCCAAAGCACAAACATTGGGATCATGCTCCGCTATGCTTGCCAGGCTAACTAAGACCATATCAGACTCGGAAGGATGGGATTCTGGCCCATGGAATTGCCAGCCACCATCATCCTCATCGTGCGAGACATAGGCAATCCAGTTGTCACCTGTGAAGAAGTTCTTGTTCGCGATAACCGCTATATTTGACGGGTCGCTAAATGGCCATGGATTCATCGTTAATTTATTGATCTAATTTTGTATGGTAGTCAAAACTGCTTCGCTTTGTACCGTTGAGCAGTTTTATTAAAATTTGAATTTCAGGCTCATCAAATACATCATCCAGATCGTCAAAATCTGCTTCTATAGAATGTTTGCTGAGATTCCTTAGGCATGCACGCAATATTGAGAGCAAACCATTAATATCGTAATCATAGCCATCGCCATCAAAAGCTATCCAGTTTTCAAGGAATTGGACTAACTTGTCGCCAGTATCTATATCTTTGAATTCCATGATTTTCTTAGGTGATGGTAAGCACGTAGCTTGTTTGCGCTATTCTTGCAATACACTGCGTAATAGGCTGCATGGGGTCGAGAAATAAGGGTTACCTGCTGACCTGGCAAACATGCGGCGCATTACAATACGCCCTACGTCAAGAGTATTGCTTTGACTTGGAAATTTTTTTGCTATGTAAATTCAATCGCCCGCATCCTTGCGCTTCTCCGGCGCATCCGGCACTGCGACTTTTTGCCCATCCACGCCTGCCTTGCTGAGCTGGCCTTTTTCCCAGAACAGCATTTCACCCTTGACGCCGCCCTTGATGCCGGAATCTATAGAGATGACTTTGCCCTGATAATGGGAATACACACCGTCCATGGTGGTGTGGCCAACGACGATGCGTTCGAGCTTGAGTTGCTGCAGCATCTTATCAAGGTCGGCAAGGGGTAATTTGGGCGCATTGAAATAGCCACGGTACCAGAGCGGCCCTATGCTGCCGTACAGCCAGCTCAGTACGTCATCCGTCTTGACCTGCGCTTTGCTCAAACCCAGTGTGCTGCGGTATTTTTCATTGATTTGCTGCAGGCTCATGTTGAGGTTTTGATGATCGGGATGCAGGCCGCCATGCATAAAGAGCATGTCATTGACCTGCACGATCACAGGTTTGCTGCGCAACCAGCGGCCGAGCACGCTGCTGTTGTCAAACATTTGCTGATAACTGACATTCAGGTGCTGGGCGACGGCAGCATATTTTTTATTCAGGTAACGCACGTCGCCTGCCATGGAGATAGCTTCATGATTACCCAGCAGCAGGTGCACGCCACCACCGGCGGCGCTGGCCTGTGCCTCAAGTGCATATAGCAGCCACAGGGCTTCAGTGACCTTGGGGCCACGGTCAAGCACATCACCGGTGATGACGAGATGGCCTTTGCCATATGTCCATTGCCAGTCCTGGTTGATGATGCCATTGGCCTGCAAGAGTTTGAGCATGAGGTCAAACTGGCCGTGGATGTCACTGATGGCGGCGAGCTTGTCGGTCTTGAATTTGATGGTCGCAGGAAAGGCGGTTTCTGCGGGACGTATCGTCAATGCCTGCGGATAACCGCAAGCTGCGGGCAGGCTGATGTTGGCAGAGCTGGTAAAACTTTGCTTTTGCAATTGGTCATTGCATATCCAACTGACATCCAGCCCCCCCTTGTCTGGCTGTGTGGGCGACTGGTAAAACGCATACGGGCCATCATTGATGCCGCTGACCGGTGTTGCGGACGTTGATACCGCAGATTCCGTAGATGCCGCAGCCGCAGCCGATGAAGGCACTGGCGTAGCATTTTGCGCCAGCGCCGTACTCAGCATTAAGGCACTGGCGAGGGCGGCAACGCTACTGCGCAATACGAATGAATTGAATGAATTGAACGAGCGAAGGCGAAATAGTGATGCTGATGCTGGCATGATCTATCTGGAAAATTTTTGCTTAGTTTTTTAGATAATAAACTTCACCCCGATAAATCTCGGGCTTGGCTTGATTCGTGTTCAAGACCGGCAAGACCAGCCTCGGTGGCAGATTGCCGAGCTTCCATTCACTGGCCAGTGTCATGGCTTGCTGTATTTCTTCTGTCTTCAGGCGGAAGGCCAGGCCCAGTTTTTGTTTGTTGGGCATGTCCTGCATTTCCTTGGCGGTATCGAGCCTGTCGGCGATAGAGAAATACAGGTAGGCGCGGGGCAGGTCGGCGGCAATGCCATTGCCTTCGCTATAGATATTGCCCAGCCAGGCAAATGCACGGGCGTGACCCTGGCGGGCAGCCTGTGCCAGCAGGTGGATGGCCAGATTGACATCGCGTGGCATGCTGGCACCGGACACGTACTGGGTAGCCAGATAGGTCTGTGCCTGGGGGTGGCCCTGCCCGGCTGCCTGCGCCGCATAGATATTGGCGACGCGCTGGTTGACCTCGGTACCCAGGCCCAGCGCAAAAATGCGCGCCAGGCGGAACTGGGCTTCTGCATCATGCTGGTCGGCGGCGGCCCGGTACAACTTGTTGGCCTGCTCCATATCCTTGGGTACACCCAGGCCCATTTCATGGCAAATGCCCAGGGTGACCTGGGCGCTGGCCAGACCTTGCGCAGCAGCTTTTTGATACCAGGAGATGGCTTGTGCCATGTCTTTTTCTACACCTATGCCAAGGCGATAGCCTTCTGCCAGATTGAATTGTGAACTGGCATAGCCAGAAGCAGCGGCCTTGCCAAACCATTCCATGGCCTTGGCTTCATCCTTGTCTGGCCCTTTGCCGCTCAGGTACAGGGTGCCCAGATTATGCTGGGCAGCGGCTTCGCCGCTTGCTGCCCGGGTGCTCCAGTCCTGGAAGGCCAGGGCAAAATTACCCTCTCTGAAGGCGGCTGCGCCGACATCCGGTGCGGCTGTGGCAGCAGGTTTGGCTGGTGCGGTGACTGCTGTGGCAATGGCATTAGCATTGGCAGTCAGAGCATGGGCTGAGAGCAGAGAGCAGAGCAGGGTAGTAATGAGTGTGGATTTGTACATGGATGATGAGACAGGCTGGCAGGCGCACGGCTCAGTTTTGCTATTGAGGGTGTTAGTGTAATTCATCTTGCTCTGTGCAGGTGAAATCAGCACTGCTCCAGGTTATCGTCCAGCATCTGCTGCCATTCTTCTGACCAGGCCAGCAAGGGCAGCATTGCCTTGACCAGGTTCAAGCCTGAGGGGCTTAGGCTGTAACCGCCACCAGCACCCATCTCGACGATGCGGGTTTCGCGCAGTTCGCGCAGGCGCTGGTTGAGCACAGTGGGCGACATGGCGTCGCAGCGATCACGCAGTTCCCTGAAGCTCAGTGGCTCGCCCCGCAATTCCCAGATCATGCGCAAAGTCCAGCGGCGGCCCAGCAAATCCAGTAAGGCCATGATGGGGCGACCAGTCTGCGATCCCCGTACTGCCAGCCCTGGTTTTGGTGTCGTCATATTTTTTCCTTGCGCTACATTAAATGTAGCGGTATGCTGTTTGCTACTGATAGCGTAGCGGTTTGTGAATTTTAACACCGGGCGATGCCTTGTTGGCATTGACCCTTATTTCATTGCGATTTTTTTCAGGAGAAGACGATGAGCATGCCAAGAATTGCCCCGCTGGAGCCACCTTATGATATCGACGTAGAGCAGGCTTTTGCCCGCATCATGCCACCCGGCATGCCGCCCTTGACGCTATTCCGTACCCAGGCGCATAACAAGCGTGTCTTGCTGCGTATGTTTGCAGGCAATCTGCTGGACAAGGGCGACATATCCTTGCGGGAGCGCGAACTGATCATCCTGCGCACCTGTGCCCGTTGCGGTTCGGAATATGAATGGGGTGTACATGTCACCCTGTTTGCCGCCAGAGCAGGCTTGAGTAAGGAAGACATTGCCGCCACGCTCAGCGATGCGCCAGCATCAAGCGCCTTGTCAGCCAGCGAATTGCTATTGCTCAAAGCCGTCGATGAATTGCATGAAACATCAAGCATTGCTGATGCATTATGGGCAAAGCTGGAGCAGCATTTCAGCCAGGCGCAGCTACTCGAAATCACCAGCCTGGTGGGCAGTTATCACACCGTGTCCTTCGTCACCAATGCCGCAAGAATAGAGCTGGAGACTTTTGCCGCGCGTTTTGCGCAATACCAGTAAGCCGGCATTCTGAATCAGTTACCGGTTTTTCGCATCATGGCCTGTAGCCTGAACAAGTCACACATTGCGTACAGGCCTACCGACGCAACCAGGTGGATCTGGTCAGGTTTGTCAGTAATGCCCGTGGCAATCAGGTGGAACTGGTTAGCCGGGTCAGGCACATGGCGCATGCCACAGACTGCATGCAATGAAATGCGTGTCTTGCCATCATTATAGGTCTCACCTTGCGCTGTGCATCCCTGTAAGGCGACCATGTCCGGCCTGTGTTCAAAGCGCGCCCGGTAAAACTCGATGACGGGGTATTCATTAAAGCCATTGATCTCATGCACATAAGCAGCGTAATAGTATTGTTCAAGCTGGATGGCAATGACATCCTGCGCCCGCAGGAAGGTCAGGTTGTCTCTCGTCGATGGCCGCTTTTTCAAAGACTGGGCAGGGCTGTTCAGCAAGGCTTTGATGGCATCGGTATTTCTGAAAAAAGCATCGCTGAGTGCCACTGCTGCATTCAAGTTGTCTATGGCCTGCAATGCACACACGGTAATGGCTGCCTCGGTCATGCCGTGCTTGTGCAAGAGCAGCGCCAGTGCCAGGACAGTCTTGTCTCTGTATAAGGGCGTGGCTTCATCGTCACTGGCGTTGAGCACACAATTCCAGCGCGCCAGCAGTTTGGGCAACACATAGCCAGCCACGGTCAGTTGCTGATCATGTTTGGCATAGCTCATGGCAGTTGACGTCAGGCTGGCGACATCATCTTCTATGACCTGCACCAATTGATGGGCGGCCAGTTTGTCGAGGGCTTGCTGGTGGGTGATGGCATTCATATGAAACGAAAAAAATAAGGTGAAAATGGATCACAAGGAGCAGCAGTCATATACAAAGCATGCTGGCAGGCCCTTGCTCACCCGGATGAACTCGGCCAGAGCATATCACCATACCACCATGCCAGCATACGTGGCTTACCCCACCCACACCTTGTAATCTATACCATTCTGGATTGATCCTATGACCTGCGCCTGATTCTCTGTACTCTCGCAAAAACTGGCCAGTGCTCCGGCGGCAGTAATCTGTCCTTTGCTGATCTGTTCATTCCAGTAATCAAAGCCAGCCTGATCCGGTGCACGGTGCAAGACATTCTGGTAAAAATTGGTGATCAATGTCGTGGTACTGGGGTTGCTGCCAAACAGTTTTTGAAACTCTGCCGACTGAAAAAAACCAGCCGCTACCGTGGTCAGGCTAGAGCCCTTGTCCATGTCCTTGATCCAGTAGCCCAGACCTTCGAGGTCGGGTTTGCGTCCAAATGCTGCCTGGTACAGGCGATAAGCCTGGCCGGCAGTACCATTGATGTCCAGTGCTACATTCCTGTCCGAGAACTGGATGCGCTCGATATTGTTCAGGGTGTCACTTGCATCTATGCCCAGCTTGTCCAGAACGCTGAACCCGTTTGCAGTTTTGGTGATGGTGTAGTCACTACGCAGTGCTGCATAGACAAAGGTGTCAAGGCCATTGCCACCATCGACCATTTCGCCGTCATGGCTGTTTTGTAAAATATCATTGGCAGCAGTGCCGGTGACAACTTTTGGTGGAGTGCTGGCATTGACGAGATAGAGCCTGCTGACGACGCTTTCTGCTGTGCCTGCCATATCTGTATAGTTGGCCACTGCACGGACTGCCAAACCGGCCAGGTCGCTGGCCAGCGTCAGCGTGGCAGACTTGGCTCCGGCAATATCGCCCCAGCTTGTTCCGTCGCTACTTTTTTGCCATGAATACTGTACGGTCCCCATGCCATCAACATCGGTAATGCTGCTGGTTGCGCTGACCTGTCCACCGACGACTTTTTCGCCGTTGACAGTCACTGTGCCGACAGGAGGATCATTGACAGGCTTGATGGTCGCCGTGACGACAGCGGTTTGTGTGTCTATGCCATCCCTGGCCTGGATACTGAAGGTGTCTGTACCATAATAGTTTGCGTCAGGTACATAGGTGTAAGTTTGAAATGAAAAGCCATTGCTGAGAAGAATCTTGCCATGTTTGGGATCACTCATGACTTGCAATTTGGTCCCAAAACCTGATTTGAATGGATCATAAGTATCCATATAGGAGGAGTCTTCATTGAGGCTGATATTCAGAGACCCCGCTGTATTGGTAAGTGAAAATGCATAAGCTGGTGGATCAATGAAGCTGGCTTGAGCACCATTGATTCTCAGACTGGAAAAGTCCAGGTCAAAATTTCCACTACCTGTGCCAGTAAAAACCAGGGTGGCGAATGGTTGGCTGCCGCTGACGCCGGTAAATTGCCCGTTGATTTCTGCGTTGCCTGCGCTACCGACGATAGTGCTGGACAGCGAGGTGCTGGAAGTGCCACTGAATGACGCATCCTTCAGCGAAAGCTGTGATGCGGTATATGAAAATTTCAGGTTGACTGAATTGGTCGCTGCCAATCCATCTGAATACAATTTAATAACTAACTTGCCGGCTTCTATGCTTTGCGTGATCGTTACTACAGCCATGTAAAAAACTCCTTCAACGTTTTATGAGACGATGGCATGCGCCGCAATGCAAATTTCATGCAAATTTGAAGTGAATGTCATGCACATCGTGGATGCATTATTTTTATTGTAGGAATTTTATCATTCATTGTTATTGATGCATGTCAGTCAGATACTTTTCTGATACTCAATCATGAACTATTTATGTTCAGCGCCCAGTCAGATCTGCTCCCTGGGTTTTGCCGTGCTGGGTTTGTAATCGTATGCGCGATCCAGCAACACGTACTCTGCCAACAAAGCGTTGTAGCGCTGGTTCAGGGCTACACGTAACTGCTCACAAGTTGCCTGAGCGGGATATTGCAACAGGCTTTGCTCTATTCTCCTGGCAGCATCCTGCCCTGATGTTGCTTGCTGCATTGACGGCCTGTATCAGGGAACTGCCCGCAGTATGGCTAACGGGATAAAACTTGTAGCTCAGGCTCTCTGTGACTTCGGCACTGAGTGCGCAACTCACAAACAGCAGGACTGACATGCACAAATTTCTTTTCTGCATATACTCTCTTTAACCCGATTGGTGCCTTTTTTCATGACCGATGCAGATGTTTGCTGACATCATTGAACATAGACTCATCGTAAGTGCGTCCGGTTCTTTCAGTTTCTGTGATCAGCTTGCGCCACAGCAAAGGGATATCGGTGTTCAGGGCCATGAATTTTTGCAGGCCACATGCATACGCATACTGGTAATTGTCGGCCTGGGCCGCGACCTTCTTGCAATTAGCTATTGCAGTTTGCTGGTAATTGCTGACCTCTGTGACTGTCCATGTTCCTGTTTTTTGCAGGGCATCAACAGCCATGGCTTCGGCACCGCCCTCATGTATCCAGGCGGATGCTTCACCTATACCGCCCTGGCTGACATTTTCTTGCCAGATATGGGCCATTTCATGGGCGACCAACTTTTGCACTAGCTGTTGTATCGCAGGATGTTCATTGAGCATGGCCTTGCCGCTGAGGCGGAAAGTGATTTGCCCGTTGGTGGCACCGCCCTTCATGGAAAACCCGGCAGTGCTGGTATCCGTCACAGAAATCATCAAGACCAGTTCACGCAAGAGAGGGCGTTGGTAGGTGCTGGAAAAATAGGCTGACATGGTGCTGGTGGTGTCGAGAATAAGTCTGGCCAGCCATTCAGGTGTAGCCGGGTCCAGCACCAGTTTGGCCGCGCCTGCAAGGACGGGTTTTTGCGGCCCGAAATAAGCATAGGCACGCAAGCTGCGTTCTGCATCGGCGAAGCTTGGTGGGGGTATGACAGTCTCGCCAGGCAGGCCTTGATAGTTGACGGTCAAATTCATGCCGCGTGTCTTGTCGCCTTCTTGCACATCACCGTCAAAAAATCCCATATAGATACCCGCACCACCATTGCTGTAGCGATTATTCGGCGCATAGTTTTTTGGTGCAAAGTCGTTATAAGAGGTGATTTCAAAACTGAGCTGGCGCGTAGGCTGCGCCAAGATATAACTGTCCATCGGCTGATCAGGCTGGGCAGATGGCTCCGCCTGATAGTGCACGCCGCTTGTCAGCGGCTTCCAGGCAGTGCTGCGGTAGTCGCCAGCAGCAGGCATGCTGAACCGGGAAATCGCTTCGCTAAAGCGATAGTCTGCACGCCATTTGTCGGTGGCTATGCGGGTCAGTTGCAGCTGTGCAGGCAACTTGCCTGATACACTGGCGATAGCGGGCAAAGTGATCAACAGGTTGATGCTGGTTGCCATCGCTGTGAGAATCAGGGAAGTTCGCATGGGGGCATTCAAGAGTTGTTGAATATGCCAGCATTCTATAAGAAAAAATCAGCGCAGTGCCTTTGTGTTATCTTTTATTTCATTGATACCAGAGCATACCCACACTGCATAATATCAATCCGCAAGCACAGTATTTGAGTGTTACCGTCTGGTAAGCAGGAGATAAGCAGGACATAAGCACGACATAAGCAGGAGAGCCGGATACCTGTTCCGCAAAGCTATGGCCGGCTGGGTAATCCACATGACTTTGCATAAAATTATAGCCATATCGTCTGCATTTGCTGCACTAGCAGGACTGAGTTCGCGCTATTGCTATCGCATCGTCACCGCCAGCAGCGCAACCGCCAAGGTCGGTCATTTCATCCACTGGCTGCAGGATGAAATGACCGGGATGCAAAACTATCTAGAACAGTAGGTTGCGCCATGCGCACCATCTTTTAAAAGCGCATGGCCAGGCTGGAGCTGATTTTGCAGACTCGGCAAAGTAGATATCATGCCGCCGCAAGTTGGCGCGGTTTTTTCCAGAAGCCTGATTTGACTTCACCCTTCTTCCGGGCCAGGTACAGGAATACCACACCCATCAAGGTCGCCAGAAAAACCGCGAGCACTGAAGCTTCCGCCCCAAAAGCACCACCGCTGAGCCATTCAGAACCTGTCATATGGGTTTGCAGCCAGCCCTTGCTGTCTGTGCCGGATACTGCGACAGAAAACACCGCACCCTGGGTAAAATTCCAGGAGAAATGCATGGCGATACACAGGGCCAGGCGACGTGTCAGCATATAGGCTGCGCCGAATGCGATACCCGCTTCCAGTGCAATCGCAATTGAACTGAAGACAGTGGCACCCGGGTTGGACGCATGGGCAAAGCCAAAGGCCAGGGCAGAGATCAGGATGGCAACGGCACTGCCCAGGGATTCTTCCATCATGCGAAAGATCATGGCGCGGAAAAACAGCTCTTCCATGACCGCCACCACGACAAAAATGGGCAGGTATTTGAGCATCAGCCTGGGGTCATTGTAGCCATCGACATGAAACACGCCCAGCAAGGACAAACTGCCCAGCACCAGCACAAACAGCATGGCACCCAGCACCAGTCCGATCAGCCATTCTTTCCAGGCAGAAAATAAGGCCAGCTCAGTCGCCTTGCGCTTTTCTATGATGCGTACATAGAAAGCATAGCTCAGCCAGCCCAGCAGCATGGCTGTGATATTGCGAAATACTACCCAGTCAGGCCCGCCCAGGAAATGTGACATGGCCTTGCGGGAAACAAATTGCACGCCACCGACGATGAGTACCGCCAGCAGGAATTTGACGATAGTAAATTGCAAAAGTTTTTGATGCCAGACTGGCTTACCAAGACTGGCGTTGATTTCTGCTGTGGTCATAAATATCCCCATGGATTTTGTTGTGAGTATAGTCTGCGTCAGCCACGCCCAGCAATGGCAGGCAATGCCCAGCAATAAGCTCATGGATGACTGGCTGGCACTATAAACAGGTGACAAACTATTTACATCAAGGATAAGACAAAGTGTAAAAAGCGGGGATTGAATGGGAAAATACGGCGATAAAAAGCAAGTCCCGGATTGATATTCCGCCAGCCTGCTATCCCGCGGCAGACATGCCCTTTACTGCAAATCCCTGTATTTTGTCTGCTTCCTGCCAATACTAAGGATTAAGTTGCACTTCGCTGGCGGATTCCTGACACAGACAGGGCAGTGGGCATTACACTTTAATGATGCACAGGCGCTGCCGAAAATCTATTTATCCAGGACATCAGATGAAATTACTCAGACTGCTGACACTGCTATGGATGACCGTGGGCTGCTTGTACCCTGCGCACGCCAGTGATGTTGCCAGCAATTCCAGTAATGTCAGCAGCAACGCGGGCAAGCTGATACGTTATCCACGCCTGTCAGCGCAGTTTGATCCGCATAGCGACTATGTGCTGGAACTGTTAAGACAAGCGATCAAGGCCAGTGGCCAGCCTTATCAGTTGCAAGCCAGCGAGGCGCCCATGC
Organism: Undibacterium sp. TC9W; assembly: GCF_049339865.1. Taxonomy (NCBI): domain Bacteria; kingdom Pseudomonadati; phylum Pseudomonadota; class Betaproteobacteria; order Burkholderiales; family Oxalobacteraceae; genus Undibacterium; species Undibacterium sp. TC9W. The sequence continues at coordinate 361,892 of NZ_JBMPPJ010000004.1, forward strand.
AACAGGCGCGTGGCATCTATGAGCTCAGTTCGGCGAGGGGGAATGTCGATATTCTCTGGACCATGACCACAGATGAGAGGGAGGCGCAGCTGATTCCCATCCGTATCCCCATAGACAAGGGTCTGATAGGCTGGCGCATTGCTCTGCTGACAGAAGCTAATACGAATATCTTCAAGAATGTCAAAAACCTCAAGGACCTGGCCGCCTTCACTGCCGGGCAAGAGCTGGATTGGCCCGATGGCCCTATATTGAAAAGCAATGGCCTGCCGCTAAAAACCTCGGCATCCTACGAACCCCTGTTTAATATGCTCAAGGCGGGCCGCTTTGATTATTTCCCGCGGTCTGTCTTTGAAGTACAGGTTGAGCTTGATGGCCGCCCAGGTCAAAAACTGGTCATCGACAAGCATATCGCTCTGTATTATCCAGCTGCCCTGTACTTCTTTGTCAGCCCGCGCGAACCAAAAATGGCAGAAGACATACAGAACGGCCTGGAAGAAATGATCAAAAATGGCAGCTTTGAAAAAATATTCCAGCGCTACCAGCAAGCCACGATCAAAAACATCAACCTCAAATCCCGCACCATCATCAGCTTGCGCAACCCTTTGCTGAACCCGGAGAAAATGCCTTTGAACAGGCCGGAATTGTGGTTTAAACCTTGAGAAGACCGACTGCGTTTCAACGCGATTCTTGCTGCTGAAAAATTGGGGTAGGGTGCGCCGTGCGCACCTGTCAAGGTTTATCCAAATTTTCTTGTGCAGGCAAATCACGGTACAACTTCAAAAACCTGAACATCTTAGGCCATTCTTCACGCGGCTTGAACACAATCGCAACTTCCCGGTTATCAAGTGCAGATTCTGTCAGCACTACATGATCTTCAACCAGTTTGGCATTCTCAAATTCTTTGGCATTGACACGGCATACCGCCTTAAAAAATGGCCCGGCCAGCCATGCTTTGACTTCCGGGGTATCCTGAAAGCGCAGATAGCCCGCCAGGGATGCATGGGCCACCGCCACCATTGCAAAGCCAAGAGGAACGTCTTCTTTGACGAGGATATACATTTTCATAGAGGAACTTCAGCAAAAGTGAAATATGAAAGCTGGTTAAATTACATAGGCCAGGGGGCGCCGTGCGCACCGTTTATCGCTACATGGCAAATCTATCGATGCGCACTATGCACCCTGCACCCTGCAAATTGCCATGATCCATAAAACGCTTGTGTGCTATCTTACAAAGTCGATTCCGTCGCCGCATCCAGCTTGTCTTGCGCCGGGAACTCTGTCACCAGATAGCGTTCTGGATAAGCTTCCGTCTTTTGCATGAGTTCACCCGCCGTGCTGCACAAGTCATCCCAACTGAGGATCTTGCTGGTGTATTCACCCTCCTGGTTGCCGGGGATGACCATGGCGACCAGGTCGGTTTTGGGCAGCAGCGATACTACGCCCTGGGTCCAGGTTGAGAGTGAAGTCAGCTTGTCGGTATCATTGTTCTTGAGTACGGTATAGCTGGCGACAAAAATATCTTCCTGGGTCTTGTCATGCAGGGCTTCGAGCAATTCTTTTTGCGAACTATAGTCTTCTGCTCTTTGCGCGGTCTGCAAGTTCTTCAGGCGATCAAGTACATCGGCATTCTCGGGTAGATAGCTGACGGCCTTGCCATCCCTGAGTTTGTACATGCCGGCTGAGACTACCCGGCCTTCCTGTTCCATGCAGGATTGTGCATGCTCCAGCATCGCTAATTGCGAGGTGCTGGAATTGGCATTGCAGAGCAATAACATGCCACGGGTGGGTACCATCAATACCGGGTCACTCCCGCAACCGGCGCGGTAAATCAGGTCAGGCAAGAGTATGCGTGAAGAGTCATAGGCATCTTCCCACACCCCGGCGACGACACCTTCACCAAGATTGACAAACTTGTCTTCAGTGCGGTCGCGCAAATTATCCAGCGCCACTTTCAAGGCATCTTCCAGGCTGATGTTCCAGCTTTCATAATTACTCTGATTGACCAGTGCCATTGAATGCTCGGTATCGTAGGCCAGCATCAGCATGGCATCGTCGCCAAAGGGCAGGGCAGCCTGCTGATAAGACATGGGCTTGTCCTGTATCAGCGAAGTCAGGCGCAGGTATTCACCCTGGCCGCAGGGTTTGAGGCTGGGCATCAGATGTTTGCTGGCACTGGCAAAATCGTCGGGTATGCCATTTACTTGCAGGCCTGCGGTGTATTTCAGCAGCACATGGTCGCGCTGGCTTTTGGCCGCAGCACAATAATCACGGTAGGCATTGTGCAGGTTCAGGATGTGCGAGCCATTTTCACCAACCACCAGACGGAACTCCGCCTCATCAAAATGCATGGTCTGGGCGATGCCCTGGTTGCGGGCATACTTGATGACGATCTGGGCAAATTTGTGCGTCGATGGTTTGGACTTGAATAAATCGAAGAATCCCATGAATCTCCCGGCCTGCTGTGTGGTTATCGTAAATCCAGTGATGCCCTGCATCTTTGCTGCAAGGCTTTTTCCGTATGATAACGTCAACGACGGGATTTGTGTTCGCAGTATTTGTGGCACTTGTCCTGGCGAGGCAAGCTTTGCCGCGGATTTCAGTTTTGATTGGCAATGAGCTTCGGTTGCCTTGCACCAGGAATTTGCTTATCGACAGCTTTGAGTGCTCTGATCTGCGCTTTGACGGGCCTTGTTGCTGAAGACAATCCGCTACTTTTTACCAGTGTAAATGCATCTACCAGTTCACTGAGACCAATTGCCTGGGTCCTCAAGCTTTCCGCCGAGGCTGCAGCCTGTTCTACCAATGCTGCATTTTGTTGTGTAATATCATCCATTTGTGTAATGGCTTGATTGACCTGTTCTATCCCTGAGCTTTGTTCCTGGCTGGCGATGGTAATATCATGCATGATTTCTGCAGCGCGTTTTACGCCGGATACAATTTCATGCATGGTCTTGCCTGCTTCTTCTACTAGCTTGTCGCCGATATCGACTTGCTCAACCGAGTCGTGAATCAATGTCTTGATTTCCTTGGCAGCACCAGCGCTACGCTGCGCCAGATTACGTACTTCACTGGCGACGACAGCAAATCCACGTCCCTGTTCACCTGCTCGTGCGGCTTCAACTGCGGCATTCAAGGCAAGAATATTTGTCTGGAAGGCGATACCATCGATCACGCCTATGATGTCGGAGATTTTGGATGAGCTATGCTTGATCGCTCCCATGGTTTCAACTACCTTCGCTACGGCGTGGCCTCCTTTTTCAGCAATTTTTGCGGTGGACGCAACCAGTTGGGTCGCTTCATGTGAATTGTCGGCATTTTGCTTCACGGTGGAGGTCAATTCTTCCATGGATGAAGCGGTCTCTTCCAGTGAGCTTGCCTGTGATTCAGTGCGGCCAGACAGATCGGAATTACCCTCTGCAATCTCGCTTGCACCATTGGTAAGATGGCTGGTCGTCTGGCGTATCTGGCCAACCAATAATTTTACGTTGGTTTGCAAGATACGCAGGCCTTGCCCCAGATTGACGACCTCCTGGCTTCCTTCGGTTTTGATATGCTGCGATAAATCGCCTGCACTCATGGTCTGGATATCCTGGATCATGCTCTGCAAAGGGAATAGCAGTTTTTGACGCAAGTTAAGGCTGAAACCCACAATCAGGCCAACCATTGCCAAGGCGAGAAGATTGACCATATTCTGGTTAGGTGCTTTGATATTCCCCGCATTTGACAGGTAGATGATTGCACCCATGAGCAGAATTGTCAGTGCATTGAAACTGACTAATTTTTGCGACATGGTTAGTCTGGAAAAAAAATCCAGAGAAGAAAACGCGCTACGTTTGATGGCTGCACCTTCCCGGATGATCAGTGATTTGTCACCATTCTTGATCGCACGATAGGCTGCGTCCGCAGCCCTGACCTGATCACGGCTGGGCTTGACACGTATCGAGGTGTACCCCACCATTTTGCCATCCTTGATCAGCGGTGCTGCATGCGCCTCCACCCAATAATGGTCACCATTCTTGCAACGATTTTTGACCAGGCCCGTCCAGGATTTGCCTTCTTTGATGGTGTGCCAAAAATCTGCGAATGCCTCGACCGGCATGTCCGGGTGGCGCACGATGTTTTGTGGTGCACCAAGCAATTCATGCTCGCTAAAGCCACTGATACGAACAAAGTCGTCGTTGACGTAGGTAATATTCCCCTGCAAGTCTGTTTTGGAAACGATGGTTTCCGTGTCTTGCATGATGTATTCGTGATTGGTAACTGGCAAGTTGTTACGCATGATAGGCCCCTTGGTAATTTCCGGTCTTTAATAATGATTTAAATTTCGTTCATATTGCGAGCCTGGATCGTGGCAAACTTGGCGTTTCGGGATTGAGGGCCATTTTAATTACCTTGCTCAAAGCTTGATCACTGACGGGTTTTTGTAAAACTGCAAAGGCATTCGACAAGCAAGTTTTTTTAAAATCCTCTGTCAGTTCGTGTCTGGTCAAAACGATCACTGGAATTTCCTTCGCCAGTTGCTCGAGCTTGGACATGATCGTAAAGCCGGACATATAAGGCATGTGCAAATCCAGAATGATGCAGTCAGGCTGTGTAAAGGGTAGGCTGGCTATGAACAGGTAACCAGAGCTAAAACTCAACGCCTTTAACTCCATCGTTTCCAACAGATTGACTAACGCCTCCCGCGTTGCTGCGTCGTGATCAATAACTGCTATCCATGTAGATTTGTTTCTCATGAGCATTATCTTATGATGTTACTTCGTTCTGAGATATTGGACCTTGGTCCAATATGGGGCGTGAATTTGTTAAGCTGTGTCAAACCCAAAAAAAAGGACTACAGAAATTTTCTGCAGTCCTCTAAAGGCGATACACCCTCGCTATTTGCTGTATCGCGTCACTTGCTCAAACTAGAACTCATTTCATAAATAGGATGAGTGCGAACAAGACGATTTGGGATGCAGTGCAAGGCGTGACCCGCTGCTAAGGCTCCTGCCTTAGCGAGGGGCACAACTCCGCATTGCGCCCAAATCGTCAGTTCCCGAAGGGTTTGCCTCATAACGCGCGCTGGACTTCGTTGGACTCGTTATCAATAGGCAAAGCTATTGACTGCCTCGTCCGTCTTGCCAGCCCACGTTATGAGGCAAACGCATCTCACCCTCTTTATGAAATGAGTTCTAAAAAAGCGCGCATCTTGTCTACCCGCTTCAGAACTCTTCCCAACTACCCTCATTTGCCGTGACAAGCTTGGGCATAGGCTTGGTCTTTGCAACTGCGCGCTGGATTTTTTGTATCCCTGCAGTAGTTGATTTACTGATGCTGACAGGCAGCGCTTTACCGGAAGGAGTTGCCTGGACACGATTTGTGGGTTCGATTTTAAATTGTTGTACCAGATTGGCCAGGCTCAGCTGTATTTCGCGCAAATCGTTTTCACGCACTTGCAGGCGCTCGGATAGCCGCAATTCTTGTGCCCGGCGCTCGCGCTCGGTTTCTGTAATATCCCGGATGATGGCGATGACATTCTCCTCATCGCATGGCACTACCCTGGCTTCAAACTGCAAAACACCTTTGCCAGGTACTGACAAGTCATAGCGAAATTCTTGCAGTCTGCCTTTGTTCAGTGCCTGGTCAATTGCGTTCCTATACTGATTAGCCAGATTGGGCGGCAATACATCCTCAACTTTTTGCAGCAGGATTTGTTCCTTGCTTTGCAGTAACACGCCCAGGTCCGGGGCATGCACGTCAAGATAGCGGCCATCGCTGTGGATAGTCAGGATCAGATCAGGAATCGCTCTTACCAAGGCGCGGTTTTTGGCCTCACTTTCCAACAGTGCTTTTTGCGATTTTTTGAGCAAACTGACATCTGTCACCAGCACAAAGAATCCTTGCACAATACCATCAATGGTATGAGCGATGTATTGTGCCCAAGTGTGGCCAACATCGCCATTGGCCTTCACCAGAGTACGTTCAAATTGTTGATCTACACCTTTCAAGACTGCCTTGATATAGGCGATATTTTTGGAAAACAGCTCCTGACCAAGCAAGTCCTGCATGTGTATGCCTTGCATTTGTTCAGTGGTGCGGCCAAACCAGCTCAGGTAATGGTGGTTGGCATAAGTGCAGCGCAAGTCCGAATTCCAGTAGGCCACCATGCCCGGTACGTTCTCGGCGACAACGCTGGCAAAATATTGCCCCTCAGCCTGACTCATGAGCTTGCCTTGCTGGCGCGTTATATCTGTCAATTGCACACCCAGACAGCTTTGCTCACTGTTGGAGTTCAGGACGATCATCTCTAATCTCAGCAAGATTAGTTCCCGGTCAGCCTTTACAGCCCTTATCTCGCAAGTAGATGTCTCTCCAGGGGCGGTCAGTGCAGACAATTGAGTTTCTAGCACTGCCTGATCTTCAAAGACAAATGTCCGTAGTTGCTGCCCCTCCAGGTTTTCTGGTGTTGCGCCTAGCAGGCTCGCTGCCGACAGATTGACATGCATTACCTCCCCAGCGGGATCGATGATCAGGCAAGGGGTGCGCGAATGTTGGAAAAAGTCTTCGTAAAAACTCTGTTTGGCCTGTTGCGACTGCAGGGTAAGTTTAAGAGCTGCATTTTCGTGCTCAAGCTGCTCCACCCGCGCAAGCAAATGTTGCGCAACAAGCTGATCACTTTGTGTTGTATTCAGCGGGTCTTGCAGAGTTGTATCAGAATTGATTTGCATGAGCTAGGGTAAGGTTACTTTTGCAACTTTGCAAAATAAAAAATTAAGCGTATTTAGCTAAAGCAGTCTGGATTGTAACTTTGTTGTCAGCAATTTCTGCATAAATAGTGTGTCTGAATTGCGGGCTTTACAACAGGACGAAAAGACACATTGTGGTTTACTTAGAGCAATACCATTATCTTAGTTGCAATTTCCATGATGCAATTTATAATGATTTGAATCATTTTATAATTCTATTTCGATATCATTTAAGTGAAAGAGATATTCTTTGTGAAAAATACCGCCTCTGCACTGACTTTACGCTTGCTGGCTGCGTTCCCCCTGTTGTTGGCCTTTCATCTCTCAAATGCTGCAGATAACGCTACCTGGCAAGGTGACATCAAAACCAGAGTCAGTGAATCAGCACAGGCGGTAACACATGCGATGGATGGTATATACCGGCTCAGGGGCGAGGCCAGCAGTTTGTCCAAGCCGGATGCCAGCAAAGAAGACCTGCAGGCAGCTCTGGCCAAACTTAAACTCGCTCTGGCGGCGATAGATAGTAATGAATCACTCAACCTAAGCGCAGATGCTTTGCATTTCAGGGGGCGCCGTTTTGATTTCATGCTCGATGCAGCCGTGCTGGAGCTACGGCTTGGTAATAAAGAAGCATTTTTGAATTTCCTCGAAAGCAGCCAGACCTGGGTATTGATTCCTGCCTTGAAGAATTATCTGACTACGCCAGCCTTTGCCACCGTCAAGGATGAGCCGCGCTTTAAAGCATATCTCAAACGAATAGAGTTGCCCGCAAAAATGGGACGTGCTTCTGTTCTGGCAACGCCCTACAAAGAGCAAATCAGCACCGCTGAAAAAGTCGCAGGCTTGTCGATGTTCTGGTCAGAGGCTAAACGCAGCTTTGTGAATTTCCACAATGTCCCTGATCTCGACTGGGACAAGGTATATCTGGAATATCTCGATAAAGTCATGCAAACCAAAAGCACGCATGAATATTACCAGCTCATGATGCAACTGGCACCTTTGCTGCAAGATGGTCACACCAATATCTATGCACCGGAAGAATTGCAAGATGTATTTTATTCACGGCCTGCGCTGTCAACTGCCCTGATTGGCAAAAGCGTACTGGTCACCAAGGTGCAGAACCAGCAGCTTGCCCAAAAAATCCAGCGTGGTGATGAAATCATCAGCATAGACGGCCAGCCAGTGTACGAGTATGCGCTCAACAATGTAGCTCCACGCGCCAGTAGCGGCACCCCACAGGACAAGGCGGTGCGCATGTACAGCTATGGCTTGTTTAGCGGCGACCAGAGTAAAAGCATACGCCTTGGTTTACGCGATGCAACCGGTAAAGAAAGGATAGAAGTTGTCGCTCGCGGGCAAGACCGGGACGTGCCAGGCGATCCATCTTTTGATTTCAGAATGCTGCCCGGCGACATCGCCTATCTTGCCCTTGATCACTTTGAAAGCGATGCTGGTGTCAAGAAACTTGAATCCGTGATGTCCAATATCATGAAGGCCAAAGGATTGATACTAGATATACGCAATAACGGCGGCGGCTCCAGTTTGCATGGCGCTGCCATACTGAGTTTTTTAAGCAAAAAACCCGTACCCTACGCATACAGCGCAGAAAGACAGGAGAGTAATTTCATGCGTGCCAGAAGTGACGTCATCCTGCTTGATACGGTACGTGGTGGTATTTCCAAACCGTATGTGAATGAGCGCAAGGAAGTTTATGCAGGCCCGGTAGTTGTGCTGGCTGGCGCAAAAACCTTCTCAGCCGCAGAAGATTTTTTGATGTCTTTCGTTACCTTGCAGCGTGGTACCGTCATAGGCAGTGCTACTGCTGGCAGCACGGGGATGCCCATGTTCTTTAAATTGCCTGGTGGTGGCAGCGCCCGCATTTGCGTCAAGCATGACAGCTTTCCAGATGGCCGCGAATTTGTCGGCAAGGGCATAGCGCCAGATATAGAAATCGCCCCGACTGTTGCAGACATACGTGCCGGGCGTGATGTGGTGATGGACAAGGCGGTAGCTGTGCTCAGTAAATAAGGGGCATTGATGGGCAGATGCAGGCAGCATGTGCTTTGTCTGCACCTGCCCGCAATACGCTCAATTCGTCAGCAAACCTTGTAAGTCCGCCGCCGCCATGGATGGCAGGAATTCTGTCACTGTGTACCGTGCAATACCCTTATGCTGGAACGGATCTTCCTGCAAGATCAATTCAAGTACTTCCCGGCTTGCCGTATTCGCCAGAATAAACCCACCCGTACGCGGCTCCTTGCGCCCAGACAGCAAAAACTGTCCTGTCGCATAATGCCGTTCAAGAAATGCACGGTGTTCGCTGACAAAATTATCCACTATGGACAAGGGCTGAATGTAGGTGAGTTCGATGACGAACATGATAGATAAATTTTCTGCGGATAAAGTATGTTCGAGCAAATGAAGCCAAGTGTTTGTGGTGTAGTAGGGTGCGCGCTGCGCACCATCGTCAAATACTCATGTATGTGAAAACGGCGGGCATGGTGCATCCTGCAAAATGATCACCGCCCGCGTCCACTCGTTTCGACAATAATTTCATTGTCACACTTGTCGGTCTGACGGTTAAATCCCTCTGCATCGCCAATCAGTTTTGCCAGGCCTTTGCCCGTCTCAAAATTCGTTGGCAATTTCAGGCGTATCTCTTGCAGGTATTTTCCATCAGCACAACTGAGCATGAAGTTTTGCGCGATTTTTTCGCCTTCCTGTTTCTTGATCATCTCAAAAAAATCTTTCACCGCGAACGATTTACCCGCATGATCAAGAATGAACTTGCCTACTGCTGAATTATTGACTTCCTCGACGGCTGCCGCTGCAGTCTTGAAATACGTATCCGCATCGCGTGCCTGGCAAGTGCCATGCTTGCTCCATTCGTATTCACCAAACTTGCTTTCAAACTGAAAATTCGGCATCCACTTGGCGATGCGTTTTATTGTGTCTGAAGACAGCTTCATCGGCTCGGTAGAGCAACTGCCGTAATTGATGCCGCATTCTTTTTTATTTGGCCACAGGCCATGCAGGGTCAGGTTATTGATTTTCAGCTTGCCGCTATTGATGGCATCACACTCAGGCTTCTTGCCGCGATAAGCAAAGTGTTCGCAAAAGCCGGGCTGCCAGGTGATTGCCAGTACATAGCTGTCTTCAAGATTCGGTGTGCTGCACATGGTCTGGCGGTCAGCCTCCCGGTTAGCCTTGGCCCGGCCCGCTGGCGGATTGTCTTGCGGCACCTGGTCCAGCTGTGCCGTACCACAATCCCGCGCCACCCAGCGCAAATTAGGATTGGCACCATCCACATCTACCCGCAACCAGGCATAGTCACCCGGCTTGTTGATCTCCTTCACCGCATAGCTCTTGCCGACCACGGCATGCACAGCACCAGGATTACTTTGCTTGTTGAAAGACGAGTACAGTTCGCAAGATTTGCTGGCGGTGAAGCTGCCATTCACGGGTTCGCTGGCGTGCGAATAGACAACGGCAGCGAGCAAGGTAAGCGCGATCATGACGCGTGATGTCAGTTGCTTCATTTATATTTTCGGTGGTGTAGGGTTGATGTACTTAAAGCGCAAGTAACATAAAATTAGCGTCTATTGTATCTTCATCAAGCCAGGTCTAACCACAGTATATGGAGCAATATTTAACGCGCAGTATTAGAACTCATTTCATCAATAGGGGTGAGTGCGAACAAGACGATTTGGGATGCAGTGCGAGGCGCGACACGCTGCTAAGGCTGGTGCCTTAGCGAGGGGCGCAACGCAGCAATGCGCCCAAATCGTCAGTTCCCGAAGGGTTTGCCTCATAACGTGCGCTGGACTGCAAGGTGTGAACAATTCGACTCGTTGTCAATAGGCAAAGCTATTGACTGCCTCGTCTCCTTGCAGGAAGCATGTGCGCTGGTAAGCGCACATCGTACGCAGGCGTGCAGGATGCTGCACGAAACCCCTGCTTTACCCTTGCCAGCCCGCGTTATGAGGCAAACGCATCTCATCCCTATTTATGAAATGAGTTCTAATCAAAAGTTTAGGATATTCCATGAGGGAAAAACTGAATGCCTCTAAACGAGGTTTAGAGTCAAGTAAGGAAACACAGTTGGACAAGTGATTAGATTTGAGCGGGTGAAGGGAATCGAACCCTCGTATGAAGCTTGGGAAGCTGCCGTTCTACCATTAAACTACACCCGCGAGAGCCTTATTCTACGGGGGTTCTAGCAGAATAGGCAACCCCCGTTTTTCCCGCAATTATTACAACTTTCCCGCAATTATCGGGTTGGCACTACTATTTTACCTCTGCGCAAATAGTGTCTGCGAGTGGTTTTTACGTCATCATGCCCTAACAAATCTGCGGCCTTCTGTTCGCCCAACATATCGGACGTATCATCTGCGGCCTTTGCGCGCAGATCATAAAACCAAAAATTGATGATAGAGCTTTCAAGTTCTGGGTTTTCGGCGACGGCCCGGTCCCTTGCTTCATGGAAATGATTTCTTAGTACCGCTTGTGTCAGCCGTTTGCCTTGGGTATTAATGAGCAAAGCGCCACTGGCGATAGTGTATTCATCTTTACGGCGATGTATCCTGTTAATCACCTCCTTTAGTTGCCCCTGAATAACAACTCGCAAGGGCTGTTTGGTCTTCGCTTGTTTAATGATCAGATGCCCAGAGACAATATCGTCCTCCGACATAGACAAGGCATCTGCTGGACGCTGTCCAGTCAGATAGGCGAGCTCCATTGCGTCCTTTAATGGCTCGCTGGCATGCTTATAGACCAGGTTAAACAGGTCGTCAGAAATATACACCGTCCGCTTGTCTAATTTGTGCCCTCGGATGCCCTCACAGGGGTTTTGAGCGTCTGTATAGCCCCAGCCACGTGCATTATTAAAGATGGTGGAAAAAAGCCGCTTACACCTGTTCGCAGTCGTTGGCGTGGATCTATGTTTATCCAGAAACTTACGGATATGCACCGGCCTAATTTCATCAAGTGGCGCTGTACCAAAATAGCTCTCGACATGCTTTATATCGTACTTGAAAATTTTCTGTGTGTTGTCTGCCTGTTTTGGCAGTTCCTCATTCCTGTAGCGATCAATGGCCGCTTGCATGGTCGGCCGCTCAATGTTTGCTTGAATACGAAGTTCGCTATATTTTTTTAAGGCAAGGAAGTAGTCCTTGCCGAGTGGAATTTCCTTCCGAGGCTTTCCGCCCATATCAAGCGTGTAATAGATATGCTGCCCTTTTACACGCCGCAACATACCAATTGGAAGATCAAAATTTTTTGTACGAATTCTAGCCATAATTAGTCAGGTGGTTGCCATGTTGGTTTTTTAATCTCTTCTTTTTTTCCGTCAATTGCAGACATGGGAACTACTGGCCGGCCACACGCATTGATGAAAAATCGAATACCCATTTTTTGCAGAGCCAGAATCTGTTGCGACTTCCATTTTTTTCCGGTCAACTCTGCGAGTTCGTTAGAAGGTAGAAATGTGCTCATGTACTAACCTACATTCTTCATTTGGGTAAAAAGCCGTTGTCAGCCAATGCGCGGGCAAGCTGATTGCTTGCATTCATGACATGTTCAGCTTCAGCGGCACTTGACAACGTCAAGCAAAAATTTGCCATAGAGTCAGAGCGCAAAAAAACAGCCAATGCCCGCGCCTCTGCCTCATTCATATACGATATCAGCTTAATAATCCTCATATTGCCCCTATCGATTCAGCCACAATTGCGGCAACTGTTTCAGCATCGATACCCAGCGTTTTTGCTACTTCCTGGTAGCGGGTCGCTTTGGCCTTGCCTGGTGCGTATGTGATGGCGTAAGTCTGCAAAATACGATGTTTAGCAACGATCATTTGTCACCTCTAACAGGGTTCACAGTTACGCCACATGCACCAAAAAAGTCATAGGCAGCGTCAAATACCGCGCAGGCCTCCTGGGCGATAGCGAAGTATTGAAACTCGCCCAGCTCTGTTTTTACTTTGACTCGAAAGCTCATTTTCAGCCCTTTCAATGGTTATTTTTCGCGCTGGAAAATCCAGCATTTAACTGATGTTGACGGTGTAGCGATCGGTGATAGAGTGCTGCGTACAACACTGTTCACCGTCTTGTTAGCTTCGATAAACTTGCGTCGTGAACTGGTCTTCAGCACCTTTTTAAGATCACGCAATGGCGGCACCTGCTGACGTTTTTCTGTTGCCACCTGCAGGAAGTGGTTAAGATTGACTGCGATCAGGTTGGGGTCGCGGGAATGATTCAAGATCGACATATCCCCGTTATCCAGATAATCAAACGCCTCCCAGAATTCCTGCACCAGCACATGGTCACTATTGATAACCTGCTGGCGTTCCTCCGCCAGCCGCGACGCCTACAGCGGCGTACGTGCGCAATGGCACGACCCCAACGACGCAAAGGAAAAAAGCGAACTGTTAGGCGAAGACGACAACCCAAAACGCCTGCGGCACACCTACCCCAATCAAGAGGCAGCAGAGCAAGCAGCAAAAGCAGAAATGAACCGGGTGAAGCGCGGTAAGGCCACTCTGCAATTTACCCTGGCCCTGGGCAGGCCAGACATTACCCCCATGATGGGCGTGCGCATCCCCAGCTTAAAAGCACCTATCGGGGATACGGACTGGATCATCGTCAAAACCATGCATAGCGTCACGGCGCAGGGGTTTACTACGCAATTGGAGATGGAGACGCGAAAAGTAAAATATGAACGCGAGGCAAGCGACAGAAAAGAAACAGATAAATAATCAAAAGCTATTCAGATTAAAAATTATATTCATTGAATTTAATGAAATTGCTTATTGGCTCAGGATAACTCAGACATTTACACATTGCAAAAAAACAAAATATACCTATCATTTGTCGCCTTCCTAAACTATATTCCAATCGCTCATTGTTATTTTTTTGCAATGACATATTTGAACTATGACACTACAGGAGAAGTTATGAAAAAAGCGATCGCGTTGTATTCTGGCGGCATGGATTCAGCTCTTGCTGTTCAAAAAATGAAATCAGATTATCAAATAATTGGCGCGTTTTTTAATGTTGGACAACCGGGTGTGGACTACCAACTCGCCTCAGCCAGGCGACTTGCTACGTGGCAAGACATACATCTAGAAGTATTCGATCTAAGTTCGTTAAAAAACAATTTCTTGGGATTGGCTGATAAAAATCAAATATCCATGAGTGTTGGCAATACAATTAATTGTCCATTTGGAATTTTTGGGTTGGCTAGTACATATGCGATATCTCGACGTGCAAATGCACTAGTCGCCGGAGTACATAAGGACGACCTCACGGTATCGCAACATGCAGGGCAATTTCTGAAAAATGTCGCAGAAGACGCGTCGAAATTGCACAATATCGAATTTGAAATGTGTCTTCCATTTCTTAATACTTCCAAAGCTGATGTTATTCGATATGGGATAGAAATTAATTTCCCACTTGGCTACACACGATCCTGTTCAGAAAGTAACGAGCATCATTGTGGTAGTTGCGATGAATGTAAAAAAAGGAAAATAGCATTCTCAACTGCTGGCGTTAATGACCCGACACAATATGCAGAATAAAAAGCTTGGCACTTTTCAAGTGCAATCTGGCAAACCAGATTGAATTCAAAATGCCAATTTGCATCGCCAGCCTGCATAAGAGTTAATATCGTCATCAGGCTGGAAATTAGCCCGCGTAGGGGCGATTAGCAGCGCGTAATCGCCCGCCGGGTTGGAAATATATGAATGTCAGACCTGACCCCGCTTTTGCTATCTTGCAATTTGAAGAAGTCCACGCTGGCAGGTTGCCAGTCTGAAGTAATCGTTGAAAAAAAATGAACCCCACTCTTCCACAAGTTGACCTTCTTTTGGCATTAGCACCAGAAGATCTCGCGCAAGTTATTTTCCCTGTCGTAAAAAAGATGTTACAAAATGGGAGTTTTCATTGGTCTAACATCCTCAACACTCAAGTTGACCTGTATATCAAAGATTATCCTAACAGTGATCGTTCTCAGATACAGCATGCACTTGCGGAAGCGTTGCAGTGGCTATTATTGAATTCACTTGTGATGCCAGCGCCTGGCGACACCAACGGCTGGCATGTTATAACAAGGCGAGGAATGGGAATTAATACGGCACTCGATTTTGAGTCATATAGAAGAGCAAGTGCATTTCCGAAGACCTTGTTGCATCCATCTATTGCAGATAAAGTTTGGCTATCCATTGCCCGTGGAGACTATGAAGTGGCTGTCTTCGCATCGTTCAAAGCTGTCGAAATTAGTGTGCGCGAAGCCGGAGCATTTACTGACAAGGACATCGGTGTCCCTATGATGCGTAAAGCCTTTGCAACTACAAATGGGCCCTTGACGGACATGACTCAACCTGAGTCTGAGCGAGAGGCGCTAGCCTCTCTTTTTGCTGGTGCAGTGGGTTCATATAAGAACCCGCACTCTCACAGAACAGTGACGATCAAAGACGCCTCGGAAGCACAAGAAATGGTTGTATTGGCCTCGCATTTACTAAGGATCGTCGATGATCGTAGAAGTAAGCGAAATTGATAAATCGTTTCAGAATATTTATATGAAAACTTCAAAAATAATTTGTAAAGTTTTATCCACTTCTTTGCACGTACTTCTTTTTTTTTCCTGGACATCGGGGGCGCTAGCCTTTGATGTCGATGGCTACAGAGCTGGAATGACGAATATTGAGTTGGAGAATGCTATAAACAGGAACGGTTTTAAATACATTGCCTTAGAAAATAGTGGAATAGTTGCAGCGGTTGTAAATAACAATGGAAAGGTCACGGACATTGCTGCGAGTTTTGTCGTTTGCAAAGGAAAACTATCCCTTTATCAGCATAGCCTCGACTTTGAACGTGACTATGTAACGCAAATGGAGATATTAATCAGAGATCACGGTACACCCACATCAGTTACTGTATTTCCTCGCCCTTTCGTTGGTATTTCCAATACCTATTCCAAAGTTTTATCTAGCACTTGGAACTTTGGCTCAGATCAGATTACTCTAGAAATGACCCCTGAAGTACGAGATGGCAAAGGCGCACTTTTATTTAATAAGAGTGCAAATATTACATATTCAAAGACAATACTATGTAATTGAAATAAATTGAATGTTAGATAGCGCTTAGGGGCGATTGGCAATCTCGTAATCGCCCGTTAAGTAGGGAACGTATGAATGTTACTACCGGCACTCAATTGTTCCAAGACCTGATACGTTCACATACCAATTTCATTTGTTCATCAAGTCCCAAACAGGATTCAAGATTTTTCTTTGTCATTAGCGGAACAAGCTTTTCTGCCAGAAGTGGTTTTAAACGAATATATTTATCTCCTGCTCCTGGCTTCAAAACATTTAGATGTTCAAAGAAAGACTTGTACTGGTCAACTGGTGACGACGCAGTTACAGACAAATGATTCAAGTAAATCCTGTCAGATGGCCCCTCAACCCAAATAATTCCATTGGCCTGTAATAAATCACTTGCTCTAACATCTAAATCGTCGAGGATGCCATTATTTTGTATATACGTTTTTACGGTTACAGCGCTTGAAATGCCATGCTTTTGAGTAACGTGAACAATTTGGGCGTCAGCTCGCTTACTGAACTGATCAATCAATACACTTGAATGAGTCGTCAAGAAAAAAATAAAATCTTCCGATTTGGAAAGCTCATAAACATAGTTCACTAACCGTCTAAGTAATGCAGGATGGACGCTATTCTCAAGCTCTTCAAATGCAAATACATAGTTTCCTAAAGGAGTTTCCTCCATCGCTGGAACTAAAAATAAACAGGCCAATACAGACAAGACAGTTTTTATTCCGCTCCCAGACTGTGAAAGCGGAACAAGATTTTTTTCATTTTCAGATAGAAATATTTCCCACACACTACCATCGTTTAATCTGCAAACAATCTCAGTAAACGTTGCGTCATGAGAAAAAATTGTGTTAAGGCCATAGAGTATATTTTTTTGAACAATTTCTCTGGGTAGTTCCGAACGATTTAAAAATCGTTGTATTGCATTCGTTAATCCACTCCCATTTGTTCTTATCGGGATACTCGCTGCTGAATCTGGCTCGGGAACAATGTCTCGCTCAGCAGAGAGTCTTCTGAAGCGTTTTCCCGCCATTTTCATTTGTATTTTTTCAGGTATTGCATGCTCTTTATTCGGCACGTCATCTCTACGTGAATCAATATCAGCGTCATCTAAACTAAGCACCTTAGTTGTATTATTATTTGTGTTTAGAGTCCACTTAATCAATCTCCCAGCTAACTTCATTCCCTCATCTCTGTATCTCACCTCCCCCATGGATGTGGTGACAATTTCTGGATACAATTCATGAATGGCTTCGACAGGAATTGGAGTCTCAAAGACAACTTGTGGCATATTATTTACGTGCCAAGCTTTTTGAGGGAAGTTAGCCGGGTAAGTTAATATTTTGTTCCATGGGTGTCCTGTTCAGAATGGCAAAACGTAGCGATAGACTTGCTCAGTCGCGCCGGAACGTATCAGGCGCGGGATGTGGTCCAGCATGTACAGGCGGCCCGGTGCGGTGATTTGTGCCGGTGTGAAATAGCGTTGCCCGGCTGGCAGGCCTGCCACCACTTCAGTGCCGACAAACAAACCCAACTCGCGTATGTCTTGCCCAGCACCGTCGCCATAATCAAAGACAAACTCGACTAATACCCAGCGTGATGGCGTATTGACGATGCGGTACAGGTCACCGCCTGGCACTTTGATGGTGTTGGGCGCGTTGGGGTCTGTCTCTGGTACCACGAATTGCTTTTGGCTTGCCACGCGGCGGCCTATCTCGTCCACCAGGGCGGTGGCGGTGATGGTTTCAGCAGTTGGCGCGGCATCCCATGCGGGCAGGCCACGACCCCAGGCCAGATGCAGGGTGCGGTTTTTAATCAGTTCGGCCAGCTCGATGCGGCCTTGATCTTGCAGGACTGCCATGTGTAATCCTTTTATGGAATTGAAATAAGCGGGTAAGAAACTGCCCAGCCACTTGCCCACTGGTCAGCCCAGCCATAAACAGGCAATGCCGGGCTGGTGACGCTGGTGGTGGTACCTGGTGCAATGGCGGTGATAGGTGCAGGCATGGCGCGCGCCATCAGCACGGCGCAATAGGTTGCGTGGTGCGCGTTTCTCAATGGCTGCAAAGCTGGCTGATTAACTACGCCGCTGGAAAGGTCGCTGATGCTGACCACGCTGTTTAAGCGGATTTCGCTATCGAGTACCCAGCTATCAAGCTGCATCAAGGCATCGTCAACGATGGTGTTTAACTGGCGCGGGCGGTGCGCTGCAATGGGTGCCAGTGCTGGCGGCGCATTGACTATGCCGGTGTGCGTTTCACCGAAAGACAGCTTGACACCATTAGTTGCAGGGTCACCAGACCAGATACCAGAATCATCATCAAACAAGCATTGATCAAAGCTGGTAGCGTCAAAGCGGCCAGCGCGTAAATCAAGGCCATGGTAGAGGCGATAAAAACGGCTGTGTGCAGGCAAGGATGCATTCACCACTTGGCGTATACGTGCCAAGTCCAGCGCGGCAGCCGTGGTGCCTGGGTCGATGTGGATTAAGAATTCGTCTTCTTCTATTGTGACCTGGTCATAGTCCAGCCAGGACAAGGAACGCACGACACTGGCGGCGCTGCCGCGTTCCAGCAGCCAGGGCAAGCCAGCGGCGATCAGCTCGGCATTGCTGGCGAAGTGCAGTGAGAATTGCGCCAGGTTCCATTCAGCGGCAAGCCAGGGCTGGAATGCGGCGGGTAAGCTGCTGGCAATATTGGCCGGTGCGTCTGCAGCCGTGTCCAGATCTGCACGCGGGGCAATGCGTACCAGATTGCGCTCCAGCTCGCTGGCGTTGGGTGGCAGCAGTAAAGCCAAGTCAGTCATGCTACACCGCCATCTGTCAGATTGATGGCGCCAGCGATGGCGTATTCATCTGCGGCAAGCGCGGTATTGCTCGCGGGCTGGCCTGCAATGGGAAATTCAACGCGGGCAATGCCTGGCTGTTGCAGTTGTGCCGTCACCCAGGATAGCGGCACAGACCGGCCCAGGCTGGCATAGCTGGCGATGGCTGCGATAAAGCGCGCCTTAATTTGCGTGACGATATCAGCCGGGGCGTTGGCTTCGCGCCATAGGGTTGCTGTTACGTTCAAGGCCGCAGGCCGCGCCACGGCCACGCCGATAGTCACACCCAGCGGGCGGGCGTTAGGTGCGTTCATGGCGGCCAGCACGGTGGCGCTGGTGGCTGCTGCCTGGCTGGCATCGATCAGCCATAGCACCACGGCAATGCTGCCGGGCGTTGAGCTGGTGACATTCGCATCACGTACATTGGCGCTGGCTGACATGGCGAGCAGGCGGTATTGCTCTGCTGTGCCATTGCCAGCCAGGGCGGCAATGCGCAACTGTATGCGGTTGCGGTAGCGGTCGTCTGCTTCACCTGGCAAGCGGGCCAAGTTGTAGAACGCGCCTTTATGGTCCAGATCCGGGCCGGTGGCAAAGGCCAACAGGTTGGCGCGGGCGGCGTCGTTGATACGGCCGCGCAAGAGCATTTCACGGTAAGCAAAGGCTTCTATCTGCTTGATCAGTGGCTCAGAGGGCAAGGCCAGCACATTGGCGGCACTTGGCTGGCGTTGCAGCAAGTCTTGCTTGTGGGCGGTGACCAGGGCTTCAAAATCCAGCTCTTCGACGACTGCAGGCGGTGGCAGGGATTTAAGATCAATCATGCTCATGCTTTCACCGTGACGGGTAAAGACAGGCTAAACGCCTTGGAGGCGCGCACCAGTTGGCCTTTTAAATCAATGATGACCTTGCCGGGCTGGTCTGTGCGGTACAGCTTGACTTGCGTTAGCCTGATGCGTGGTTCCCACTTCAACAAGGCTTCAGCCGTGGCAGCGTACAGGCGCACTTGCGTGGTGCCGTTGTCAGGCTGGTCTATCAGTTCAAACAAGCGGCTGCCATAGTCGCGGCGCATCACGCGAGTGCCTATGGGGGTGGTTAAAATATCGGCAATGCTCTGGCGCAAATGTGCCAGGCCTGCCAGACGTTCACCAGTTAAGAGATTCATGCCTGCCATAAGCGTTCCTTATTCGGGAATAGCGAACCAGTTACGGCCGGTACTTGCGTGGCCGCATGACGCCAGGTGTCCGGCACGGCATGCAGGAATGCCATTTAAAGTCATCCAGGAGGAACCCTGCGCCATCACTGGACTGGCATGCGGTACGGGGCCATGTGGGGTAATGCTGTCACCCAGCACCACAACCAGCGCGCCGTCGACAGCAAAGAAGTCTTGCCCACCAGCTCGATGCGGGCCGCCTGCACGGTCAAGAGTTTTAACAGCGATACCGTGGCTCATGATTTGACGCCCTCAAATTTAGGCGTACGCAAGGTCACGCCATCGTTACGCAGTTCCAGCGAGGTATTGCCGACGACAAAACTAAACTTGCCCTCAGTTGGCAAAGTGATGATGTAGTGATGCTCTGCGTGGTTGTAGTCAGCCGTCGCGCCGTCTGGGTATTCTGTGCGGGTGTTGTCTGGGTTGGTGTCTGGTGCTGGGTTGTGGTTGCTGGCAATACCTGGCAAGACCACGCCGCCAGCAAATTCACCGGAGGGCGAAAGTAGAACGCATTGCTCGCCCACCGTAGGCGGGTTCCATGTCTTTGTTTTGCCAGCGCGTGCCGTTGCCATGGGCAAGAAGCCGGTTTTAATGTCGCCAATTTGCAGGCGTACTTGTGGTACGCGGCCGTGCTTCACTTCGGCAATGGTGCCAAAGCGGACTAAGTTTTCTAAGCGGCGAGAGAGGTCAGCGAGATTAAATTTCATGCTGACTATGGTGACGTGTCAGCCTGAAATGGTCACGCGGCACGGGGTTGCTATGCGGCTTATCAACCTATGAATTAGCCCTCGCGTGCGCGTGGTATGAGATATTCCAATTAGGACGCGGCGACGTACCGAATGCGTCAACATTCAGTACGCCACCGCACCAGCAGATAGGGCTGCCAGATTGGCCGATGACCGCGTCACCTGTGCACAGGCGCGCCAAGGCTATCATGTTTTGAGTGATTTTAAAATGCAGACTATCCGCTGTGGGTCTTGTTCCCGCAAACTTGGCGAGGGTGAATTTGTCACCCTCGCCATCAAATGTCCACGCTGTAAAACCTTGAACCACTTGAGGGCCACGAGCTCCACATCTAACACCGGAGCCAATATTGAGCAAACCACTAGTACCATGGATGGGCGGCAAGCGCCGTCTGGCAAAACACATATTGCCCCTGTTTCCTGAGCATACCTGCTATGTAGAACCCTTTAGCGGTGCGGCGGCATTATTCTTTATGAAGAAGCCCGCCAAGTCTGAAATTATCAACGACATCAACGGCGAATTAATGAACCTGTACCGCGTCGTGAAATACCATCGTGATGCACTGGCAGAAGAAATTAACTTCATACCTGTTAGCCGTCGACAGTTTCAGTTATACCAAAATCAGCCGCTTGAACAATTGACGGACATACAGCGCGCCGCCCGTTTTTACTATCTGCAAAAAACCGCGTTCGGTGGCAAGGTGAGTGGTCAGCATTTCGGGACGATGACTGATCGCGGCCCGCGTCTGAACAAGCGGCAATTTGTGGAGGACTTTGAGGCGGCACAATCGCGCTTGATAGATACTGTGATTGAAAACTTGCTCTGGCAAGATTGCGTAAGGCGCTATGACAAGCCGCATACGCTGTTTTATTGTGATCCACCGTACCATAAGACGGCGGATTACGGCGTCAAATTCGGCTTAGATCAATTCGTGGAAATGGCCGAGCTGGCAAAGTCTATCAAGGGCAAGATGCTTATTAGCGTTAATGATTTACCGGAGATGCGAGAAATTTACTCAGGGCTGAACATGAGTTCAGTTGATATTACTTATACCATTGGGGGGAATGGGCGGTCTAAGAATAAAACTGCTGAATTGATTATTCGAAATTGGTAAATTAAGCAACAAGCCCCTTAAAAGATCAGGCTATATAATTCTGGTCTTTGTCTTTAACTATGCCTATATGCTGGACAATTTAAATATTCGTGCTGTTTCTTCTGGTGATGGCAAAGTGGTTGTAGCACACCGCTATTACAACGAGACTGAGCAACAGAGTGACATGCGGGCTTACCAAGCATGGGTTGAACAAGCAATTATTGCCGGGAAATACTTTGGTTTCGTTGCCGAACAGGCGGGATTGATAGTCGCAGGTGCTGGTATGACAATTATTGAATGGGGACCAACACGAGGGGATTCTAATCCCTTCCGAGGACGAATTGTAAATGTCTATACGTCGCCGCAATGGCGGCGTTTAGGTATTGCAAGAGACCTTGTTTCGAGATTAATAAAATTGGGAGAGCAAAACGGCATACATACATTTAGTCTTGGCGCGTCAGATGATGGCGTGAATATGTATCGTCAACTTGGTTTTAACAACTATAAAAATGAAATGTTGAGAAAAGCAAAAGATTAAAATTTCTAAATATCAAGTTAGCCGGCAGCCTTTGATTGGACGTGACGGTGCTGAGGAAATTTTGAATAACAGCGATTAGCTAATCGTAAACGCAAAAAGCCCACCAGTGGTGGGCATTCCATTCATTCCGACAAACTGACAACAACCCATGCTATCTGCGTGGTGTCACTGCTTGGTACATCACCCGTGCTATCTGCGCGGTGCAATGTGGGGGTGTTTGCCTGTTCCTGCTGGTCCGCTTTAGTTCGGTCCATAACAGGAGCTACCACGAATGAGATCCTTCAACACTTCACTACACCATTTCCCGGTTCGCATGTCATGCAAATCCAGCCGGTGAGAATGAAGGCGCTTTGGAGTAGGCTGAGCTTACTCTGCGGTCTTGTGCACAGG